>CAYJWN010000006.1:0-41292 GCA_964373835.1 uncultured Planctomycetales bacterium | reverse complement strand
AGTCGATGCGGTGGCAGGGGGCGCCGGGCTCGGTGGCGGCGGAGGTCGCGGCGCGGGTGAGCGGCCGCGCGGCGGGTCTGGGCACGCTGCCCGGGGCGCTGCCGGTCGAGGGGCGGCTGCATCGGATGGGCGGAGGAAGCGGGGGTGGCGCAGGGGGGCTGGCTCCCGAAGAGCTCAAGGCGGCCTTTGAGAGGCGGGTGCTGGAGTTGTTGAGACGGCTCCAGTCGGATGAGGCGATCGCCCGGGCGCTGGTGAAGTGGACGCAAGAGCGGCCCGCCGTCGGCCGCATGGTGTTTCAGTGGCTCGCGGAAGGCAAGTTCTCCGAGCAGACCGGCATCCCGCGGACGTCCGACGATCCTCAGGAGCAAGCGCGCATCGAGCGGATCAAGGGCATCTTCCAGCTGGCGTTGGCCCGATCACCGCAGCCGAAGCCAGAAGCCCCGGTGCAGGTGACCGAGCCCGCCCCGGCCGCGCCGGCGCTGCCGACATGGCGTGAGTTGGGCAACACGTTGCGCGAGAGCATCACCGATTTTGAGCTCGCGAGGTACGACGCCGCCGACCGGGCCATCCAACGGGTGATCCGCGAGGCCCAGGCACGCCTCGCGCGATTCCCGAAGCGGATGACATCGAAGCAACGCAAGCGACTCGAGATTCAGATCCGACTCTTCCTCGGGCGGGCGCGCATGGTTCAGAAGCTCCGCGACGGCTTGACCAGCCATGCGCCGCAGACCCATGCGGACCTGACGCGTCGGTTCCCCGCGCTCAGGAAGGGCACCCATGCGGACCTGACGCGGCTGATCGATGATCTTGAACATCGGTTCCCCGCGCTCAGGAAGGGCACCGCAGGGTTCGCCGCGGCCTCGATCCTCACGTGGCTGCCGGCGGCCGCTCTCGTCATCGGCAGCTACGCGGTTTTCTTCTCCGGCCTGTCGCTCGAGCTGCCCGCGCATGAGTGGATCCTCCAGCCGATCGGCACGGTCCTGTGGCTCATCACGATCGAGCGGGCCTATCGATGGATCCTGCGCACCACGACGCCAGCCGCGTCCCAGGCTCCTGAAGCGGTCGGAACGCCGCGCACGTGGCGCAGCCGCCTGCTCCTCGGCGGCCTCATCGTGAGTCTTGTGCCGCTGTCGATCACGGCGGAGGTCGTGTCGCAGTGGCTGGCGAACTGGCTGTTCTACCAGCCCGGCCTCTCTGATCCGCTCTTCCTGGGCTGGGTGCGGGGAACGATCGACGTGAGGCCCTACGCCGTGCAGATGGCGCTGACGGATGAGCCGCTAAGCGCCTTCACGCGCGAGTGGCTGGGGTGGACCACGGAGCGCGAGGTCTTCGCGCTGACGACGCTGGCCGCGATGACGGGCAACGTCATCATGGCGCTGGGGGCCACCCTGATCGGGACGGGACGGCTGCGCCGTCAGGCGCCGGTGGCGGCGCGGGCCTTCAGGACGCTGGGCCTATTCGCCGCGACCGCTCCATTTTTTGCCGTCAGCTACTTCAGCATCTTCGGCGGCGAGGGCCTGAACGTCTGGCCGGCGCTCTACCGGGTCCTGCTCGGCAGCCTCAGCTCCGGCTCGGAGCTGCCGATGTGGATCCGGTTCATCGGCGAGTCAGTCTTCTACCTGCTGCCGATGGGTGTGGTGGCGTGGCGGCTTCGCGCCGACCGCAGCGAACTGGCGCGGGTTCAAGAGCTCCGCGGGGTCGAACCGCCGCGCGCACCCCCGGTTGTGCCCGAGACCACACCCCGGCATCCTGCCCGCATGCGGAACGTCGTATTTGCCTCCCTGACTCTTGCGCCCCTGCTGCTTGTCTGGGGCACCCATCTCTCGCTCGCCGGCCCGGCCGGCTGGATCGGCCAGTCGATCTGGTTGATCCTCTGGCTTGGTTTTGCCGAGCTGGTTCACCGCGCGCTCTGGAAGCGCACGGCGGAGGGCGCTGCGGCGTCCGGCGCCGCGCGGCCGGCGCGCTGGCGGCGCATCGGCTCGACGCTGGCAACGATGGCTGGGGCGTGGCCGCTGGCGATCGCTGGCGTGGTCGTTCAGGTCGGCGCGCAGTGGATCTTCGCGGCCTTGTGGTTCGGTCCTTCGCATGTGGCGCTGGAATTTTTCGGGTGGGTCCTCGGCCAAGCCAGGCCGTTGCACGCCGTGCTGCCGCCGCTCGTGCTCGGCTCAGCGCTCGTGGGCAACCTGCTCTGGGCCAGCCTCCTCATGCGGCTGGGCTCAGCGCGCTGGCAGCCTCGCGACTCGTGGTGGGCGCGCAGCCTGCGGCTTGGGGCGGTGCAGGCGGCCAGCGCTCCGCTCGTCTTGGCGACGTACATCACCGTCTCCTACCTAAGCAAAACCGAAGCGGCCCCGGGCGTGGGCCTCTTCGATGTGTGGCACATGTGGACGGCTGCGACGCGGGCCGCGCTGGGCGCGTCGTTCCAGGGCGAGGTCATCCCGCTGTGGCTGCCGATCGTCGGGGAGCTCTTCGGCTGGTTCCTGATGCCCTTCGGTTTCGGGATGCTGCGCCTGCGGCTTGAGCGGCAGCGCTGGCAGGCACAGCCCGTCCAGCGGTTGACCGAGACGTTGCTGCGCGCCGACGCGACCGTCGCGGAGGCCGCCGCAGCCGAGGAGACGCTGCGCCGGCACTTCGGCTACCGCGTCCTCCGCACCGATGGGTCGGTGCCTGGCGCGCGTGTGGTCTCGTTGGATGTCGACCGGTTTGCGCAGACGCTCGGGTTCCATGGGGACATGCCGGGCTTCGTCGCGGGCGAGCTGGCGAAGAATTTCGCCCATGCCGGGCGGCCCGGGGTCATCCTGGTGCGCGACATCAGCGAGCGCGGCCGACGGGGCCTTGAGCTGGTCGCCCGTGACCTCGGTGGGGGAATTGCCGACATCGAGTTGAGCATGGCGGAAGGCTACACCACCGCGCAGCCGGGCGCCGGTCCGTCCGTCTCCGGCATGGGGCTGCCGCTGGCGCGCAACGCCGTCATCGCCAAGCAACTGGGCGCGTTCACGGTCGAGTCGCGCGGCCGGCGCGTCGTCTACAAGCAGGCCGCAGGAGGTGCGCCGATCGTCGAGCAGGCGCCCAGCGAGGTGAGGACGGGCACGCTGATTCGGGTGCGATGGCTCGCCCCGATCGACGAGGGCGGCGCTGGCCGCGGCGACACCCGCCCGCGCGCGCCCGGCGGCTCGCGCCGGCTGCGGGTTGTGCCGATTGCGCTGAGCGTCCTTGCCCTCGCCGCCCCCGCCATAGCCTACATGGTGTCAGATCCTCTTGGGCCGGACGGTGTCAGGCACCATCTGCTGAGAGATGCCTCCCCGGTCATCGTGGCGCTGCTGGCGGTGGCGCTGGGGATCATCCGCAGCCGGCGCGGTCAGCGGATCAACCCGGAGCAGCTTCAGCGGCTCAGGCAGCTGGTTGATGAACGCCAGTTATCCGCGCGTAAGATCGCCCATGCCCTCGATCTCTCCGAAACGGTTGTCTACAACCACATCCGCCGCCTGGGACTTCCATACCTCAGGCCGCCGGCGCCGCTGGCGCAAGAGCGCCTGCTCGTGCTCGAAACAATGGATCCGCGCTTTGTGGCGGGGCTCGATCGGGTGGCGGCGCAGCTACGGCAGCGGCTGCTCGCGCAGGGCTATCCAAGGCAGCGCCAGACGGAGATCGCGCAGGCGATGGGCCTTGACATGAGGATGCTTCGGCATCAGGTCCAGGCGCTCTTCGATCGATACGGCCGCTGGCAAGATGAGCAGGAGATCCTCGAGGCCATCCAAGCCAGCGGCGAGCCCGCGCTGCCCATCGCGCAGATCGCGCAGACGACCCGCTTCACCCATCGGGCCATTGTGCGGATGGCGCAGCCGTCAGGCTCCCGCCTTGTGGTCGAAGGCGGCCTCGTGCGCGCCGCCGGGTGGCAGGGCGCAGCGGATCAGATGCTCGATCTGGCGAATGCCGAATGGTTCAGAGCCGGCCACCCGGCAGCGGGCTATCACACCTGGCAGCACTCTCAGTATGTCGCCGACGCGGCCCGCAGGCTGGCCCTTGCGCGAGGAGTTGCCGCAGACGACGCGATCTTCCTCTATGAGGTCGGGCTCTTGCACGACTTTGATCCGAATCGTCCAGCCGGCACGCGGCCCAAGGTGCCGGCGACGCTTGCGCGGTTGGAGGAGGATTGGCGCGGCGTGCGCGGGCTCGATGGAACGGCGGCGCATGCCATCCTGCGTCAGGTCTTGCGCTGGGATGAGCGGCGCTACCGCATGGCTGTGGCGTTCATCCAGCGCAGCGAGTTTCCCTTCGAGATGACTCATCCGAACCCGGCGTATGCGGGCAGCTCGCCCGTCGAGCGATATCGGCACGCGCTCGAGCCGTTCCGTCACACGCCGGAGGACTTGCGGTTCGTCTTGCGTGAAGCCGCCGTGCTGGCCGAATACGCGGACAAGATGAATTGGTATGTCCAGGAATCCTTCGACGGCATGGTCGCGATTCTCAACGCCTTGGCTGCTGAGCTGGCTGCTGACGGCATCAGTGGCATGAACCTGCTCACGTTGGACCCGGTCGCCTTCCAAGCGTCTCTTGGGACGCCAGAGAGTTTTCGGTATGACCGGCAGGTGGCCGAGACATTTGGTGTCACGGATGTCACCTGGCCGCTGCGGGAAGACGCGCTGCGCCTGCTGCCCGTGGACGCTCAACGGCATTTTGAGGCCAATGTCGCCGGCTTTACCGCGTTTCGAGAGACCGTGCGTGGAGATCTGCTGGGCCGATACGATGAAGCAGTAGCCGCTGGCCGTCGAGCGGCCGCACGACCGGTCCCTTCCACGTTAGGCACCCCCGTACCGGGTACGGGAGGGACAGGTTCCGCGGGCGGCGCCGGGCCAGGGGGGCCCTCGAAAGGGCCGGGCTCAGCGACGCCGCGGGAGCTCGTCATCCCAGGCGCCGTCGGCCTCTCCGTCTGGTACGGCCTCTCCGCGTGGCTGGCGACGCAGGGGCTACCGGCCGCGATTGCAGTGCTGCTGCCGCTCATCCTTGGCGGGCTGGCGGGGTTGGCGGTCGGAATGGTGGCTGAAGGCAAACCGGGCAGGCTGGTGCTCACCCGCGGCGTGGGCGAGAGCATCCGGATCGGGGAGGATGTCATCGTCCGCGTGCGACGGTTCGATGCCCGGGCCCAAGAGGTGACATTGCGCATCGAGCAGCGCGGGATGGCTCCGCTGGAGTTTCGGTTGAAACTGCGGCGCGCGTGGGATTCATCGCTGCCCGGTGTGTTCGCCCGTGGTGCTGATGGCAGGCCGCGACCCTTCACCCTCTGGGTCAGGGAGCTTTCCGGGCGGCACGTCCGAGTGGCCATCACCGCGCCGAAGCCGCTGCGCATCCATCGGGAGAAGGGGGTGACGCGCGGCTCGATCCTCTTGACACTTGGCTCCCTCGCAGGCGTCGCCGGATTGGGGGTTGGCCTGGCGGCGAGCGGCCAGCCTGGAGGATTGGCGAGCGAGCCCATCGCGGCGCAGCGGCTCATGGAGTGGCTCGCGGCGCATCCCAAGACATTCTGGACGTTCCTCCTCTTTTCAGGACCGCTCGCGTGGCTCGGCCGGAGGCTCGCCGCCTTCTTTGGCCAGCGAGCGCGTCAGTACGGCTACTTCGCGGATCACGCGCCGCGGGAGCCGGAGCTCGCCGAGGAGTACCAGCCCGCCCGTGAGTATCGGTTGATGTCCCGGGCCGCGCGCGTCGGGCAGCTGCTCGGCTACAGCCTCATGCTCCCGCTGGCCGTGACGATCCTGACGCTGACCGGCCTGCTGGCGTGGCAGGCCTGGAAGCTGGTGGCTGGCGCGCTGGCGCTTGGCGGACTGGTCGCGGGGATCGTGTGGCGCGAGCAGCCGCCCAAGAAGCCCCGCGTCGGCACGGCCGATCTCGAGACGTTCCTCGCCGAGCCGGAGGTGGCGATCGAAGGCGCTGAAGACCGCGCCGTTACCCCTCACCAGGTCAGCTACACGATTCGGCGGTTGGCTGCGCTCACCGGCAAGAGCATGCTGAACGACGGCGCGTTGAATCCCATCGTCTCCGACGGCATTGCACCCGGCAGGCGCACGCGCAACCCCATCATCGCGAATCCGGCGATCTATCGAGACGCGATCGACGAAGCGCTCAGGCAATACCGGCTCCTCCGCCAGAGGCTCCCGAGTCTTGCCGCGGCGATCTCCGGCCACCACGCGGCGAACGAGGTGGAGAACCGGCTCTGGATTTTCCTGGCGCAACTGCGGATTGTGGCCGCGCTCTTGAACGGCCATCGCGCGAAGCTCCACGCGCACGCAACCCGCGGCGGGGCGCGCCTGACGATGCAGCCGTCTGAGGACGCGCTGGCTGCGGCTAAGGCGCTCTACCCGGTGGACGCCGCGAGGCGCGAAAAGATCGCCGAGCTGGAACGAGTCATCGTTGAAGTCACCCTCATCGGAACGGCCCTCGCCGAGGGGCGAACGACCTCGCGCGGTGCGGGCCGTTCCAAGCCCCGCGGGTCCGTCATCCTGACCGTCGGTGCGCTGGCTGGCGCGGCCGGACTGCTTGCGGCAGGAGCGACTTCCGGCGCGCCTGGAGACTTCGGCGCGCCGGAGTGGCTCACCCGGTGGCTCGCGCTGGCCGGGTTGGCGGGGGGGATGGCGCTGTCGCGGGAGTGGCGCGCCGCCTTCAGGCGCCTGCGGCTCGAGCGGCAGCGTCGGTGGGGGGCGCCGTCGGCGGAAGGGGTGGCTGGCGCTTCGCAGCCGCCGATGGCGGCGGCGCTGGATCTCGCCGATGGCGTGGACCGCTGGGGCCGCAGGCGAGCTTACAACGAGCAGTGGGATTCGCGCCGGATCGCATCGGAAGTCGAAGGGCTCTTCGCCGACTCGCTGGCCGGCGTTAACGCCCCCGGCGCGCTCTCAATCAAACCCATCTCCGGCGGCGTGGATGATCCGGAGTTCGACGCCGCATGGGAGACCCTGACCAAGGGGCTCACGAAAGAAGCCCTCAAGGCGCTTGCCGAGGAGCTGCATCGCGAGGCCGCAGCCCGTGGCATCTCGTACGAAGAGGCCGTCATTGAACGAGCCGGAAAAGCGCCAGCAGCCCGCGGTCCCAAGCGCAAGCCAGTGAAACCGATGAACGAGAAAGCGTTGAAGGCGTTCGAGCGGCGGATCGCCCGAGGCGAGTTCTCCGGCTACCGGGAGCGGGTGAGCGGGAATGAGCTACGCTTGCCAATCGCGCTGCGGCGGCAGTTCCTCCGCGCGATAGCCGCTGGATCCGTCCCGGCGCTTGAGGTGTTCATCGAAATGCATCGCTACCTGCTCTTGCGCACGGCCGAGCGGGCGCATCGAGCATGGCTTGGTCTGCAGACGGGCGTGTTTGGGCCAGAGGCGTTACCGGATGTCCCGTTTGAGGACTGGTCCGCGGAGGCGTTGACGGTGTTCTTGGATGTGATCAACCGGATCGTGAGCGGCCGCTGGCACCCGAAGAAAAATGAGTTCCAGGCGTTCATCGAAGCCTATCTTTTTCAGACGATGGCCGCGTTGGCCGCTCAACAGGCCGGCATCCCAAGAGTTCAATGGGAGGCTCTGGCGAGCTCTGCTGAGGCGTTTGCCCGCGCGCGCCACAAGAGCCTCGCGGCCCTGACGGCTGAGGAACGCAAGGCACTGCTGCAGCAGTTGAGGGCGATCAGCCCACAGACCAGCGAGGCTGTGGACCTCATTGAGCAGCGGCCCCTGCCGCTGGGTGCTGCGATCGAGCAGGTGGCGTCTGAACAGCCTGGCCCCGAAGAGCGCCTCATCGCTCGCGAGCGAGATCAGCGCCTGCGCGCCGAGCTCGCTCGTCTGACGCCGAGGGCAGAGCGGGTCTTGCACTATCGGTTTGGTCTCACCGGCGAGCGGGAACTCACGCGAGAGGAAGTCGCAGCCCGGTTTGGCCTGACCGGGGAGCGAGTCCGGCAGATTGAGGCACGGGCGCTGCGACGGCTGCGTGAGCTCCCCTTCGAAACCGAGCTGCTGCGCGGGGAGGCGTTGGAAGGAACGCCACGGATCATCGTGAGCGATGATCGCCGGGCGGCTGCGGCGATATTCCGAACTCAAGCGGGACGCACCAAACTCGTCGTCCTCCTCGCAGGCGAAACCCATTCGACGAAGCTTGTCAAAGGCGAATGGGTTGGGCTGATGGCGCTGCGGGCTGATGGAATGGTCGCGGCAGCCGCCCATCGGTTTCGTGACACGTGGAACGTCGCCCTCAAGGTGGCCGGAAGATCGCCCATCACGCAGGCCATCGAAGAGCCGGTGAGCGCTCAGATCGCCCGGATCACCAAGATTCAGTTTATGCCGGAAGGCCACATCCAGGTGACCTATCAAGACCGGGAAGCGGCGGAACGCACCTACCTGATTCTGGATCCTGCGCGCGAACCACAGCCCCCTCGCTCATTGGGCGCGGCCGGACTGCCGTGGCATCTGGTGGGCCTTGAGGAGGCCAAGCGCCTGATCGACACGCGCCTGCACCAGGATCCGGGCTTCCGGCGCGTCCCGCTGCGCGGCGTCCCCGGAAGGCTCGAGCTGTCGCTGACCAATCCTCAGGACTACAACGACCTGCTCGCGAAGCTGACCCGCGGCGAATGGGTCATGGTCCGGGAGGCCGGGGTCTATGTGGTGGAGCCGTCCCTCCTTCGCGGCGCTGCGCCCATGGTGCGACCGAGCGGAGCCGATTCGGATTCGGTGCCAGGCACCCCGGTAGCTGGCACCGCGGGGACAGGCATCTCGAAAGGGCCAGGGTCCTCGACCACACGGGAAGCCAGCCTCATCGTCGTGGCCGGCGCGGCCTGGTACGCCGTCGCCGCGTGGCTGGCGACGCACGGGGTGCCGGTCGCGCTGGCGGTGCTGCTGCCGCTTTTCCTCGGCGGGCTGGCGGGGGGGATGGCGCAGGGAGGGAAGCGTTTCTACGCGAGCCCGATGGCTCGTGCGAGTCGGACGTCAAGGTCCCGCTGGATGGCTTGGCTGACGTGGCCGAGCTTGCGCAGGATGAGCGATTGGTGGAGGCAGACCAGTTTTGCCAGTTTGAAAGTCGCCGCACCCTTCAAGCCGGTCTTCAGGAAATCGGGATGGGACGGCGCAAGCTCGAAGTCAGTCGGCGCGAGCGCCGAGGGAGTCACGACGGACGAGATGAATGCGACGAGGACATCGGCTCCCACGACGTTGACCACGAGGGCCGGACGGACTTTGCCGCCCGAGAGATCAGTAAATGGAAAGGGGACGAGCACGAGGTCGCCGCGGGAGAGCGCGGCGGTCACACCGGCTGCCCGTCGCCAAGCGAGTAGAGATTCTCGGCGGGGTTCGCCAGGAAGTGGAAGCTCGGACTTTGAGTCGCAAGCCGAGCGAGCTGCTGTGCCGTGGGCTCCTCCGAGAGGATCGCCAGCCAGACATGCTGATGCTCAGCAAGCGGCAGCCGCTCGAGCGGCTTCAGTTGTCCGTGCTCAAAAATGGCTTCGATGGGTTTCATGGTTTGCGTCCTCGACGATGCAAGTATACGTCGGACTGCGGGACGCTGTCAAGTCAGGGGCTTCGGCGCCGAGAGAGCTTATCATCATGAGCGCGGCTGGCTTGTCCCTCTGGTACGGCCTCGCCGCGTGGCTGGCGACGCACGGGGTGCCGGTCGCGCTGGCGGTGCTGCTGCCGCTTTTCCTCGGCGGGCTGGCGGGGGGGATGGCGCTGTCGCGGGAGTGGCGCGCCGCCTTTGGGCGGCTACGAGAGCTGGTCCGAACCGTGGGGGGTCGGGCCAAAAGAACGGCCAGCCCTGCTACTGAGCCCGGCGCGCGTTTCTCCGTGCCACAGGCGCTCGCGCGCCTTCAGGACCTGGCGGCACGGTCACCGCAGGAGCTCGAGGAGCGCTTCGCGCGGCTCTCGGAGCGGCTCATGAACGGCTTCGGTGGCGCTCCCTGGACGCAGCAAGTGGACACCCTCGTCTTCCTCAGTCGGGCGAGAGCGGAGATTCCGGCCGCGCGGGAGATGGCCGAGCGCGGGCTCATGCGCCTCTTCTCGAAGGAGCGCTTCGACCGGCTGCTCGCTCAGGTGTTGGATGAGCCCCACCGGAGCGCGGCGCAGCGCATGGTGGCCTACCACGCGAGCATCCCATTCCGCGAGCAGTATCTCCAGGCGCAGCGCATCGGCCGCGCGATCGTCAAGGGGCCGCTGATCACGGCGGTCTACGGCGTCGGGTATCCCTTTTACGGAGACATCGACATGCGGCGCAACAACTTCTTCCTGTTGTTGGATGTCCTCGGCAAGCGGATGAGCCAGGAGGAATTTCTCGCGCGCATCGTGCCCGATGTGGACATGGCGGTGGTGTTTGAGCCCTTTGACCCGATGGAGCAGCCGGTGCGGGTGCAGCAAGGCATGACCAAGGTGCTGCTGGAGAACTTTGTCCGCGAATCCGCCACCTTCTCCGGCGCGTGGCAGAAGCTCTTCCGCCAACTGGCCGAGGAGGAAGGGGTCTCTGAGCGGACGCTAACGCCGGCCGAGCACTTCATTGAGGAAGGCCGCATCCACGTGGACCTGGTGCCGTTTCGGACGTACCTCTGGCAGGCGCTGCCGGCGTTCGTGGAGCCGGCCGATATCGCGTACTTCGAGCGGCTGCTCAACCTGCTGCTGACCGCCGAGCCATTGGCGGGAGCGACGGATGAGGTGCCGGTGGTGTTCCGCCGCAACCTCGCGCTCCATCTGCTGACAGAGTCGATGAGGGCCGACGCGCTGCGGGATCGGGTCTTTGAGCGCCTGCCCCATCGCTTCTGGCTGCGTGCCTCGCCGATTCGGGTCTTCGCTGAAACGCGCCGGGTCGTCGGCGCCCGCTGGAACGAGGCGGTTGAGCGGGCGATCCGCGAGGGCGTGATGGCGCAGGACGCCGACGGGCGGCTGGAGCGGACGGCCCTGGGGGCGCGTCTCATCGACGACGTGCTCGCGCTGCGCCGGACGCTGATCGAGCAGGGGCTCGATGCCGGCCGCTATGACGACGCCGAGCTGCTGCGCCGCGCCCGCGAGCGAGCGGTGCCGCGTCCGATCTCCGGCGGCGTGGATGATCCGGAGTTCGACGAAGCGGTCGGCTCCCTCAGGACCTGGCTGACCACGGCGGAGTTCAAGGCGCTCGTCGAGGAGCTCCACGATGCGGAGGACGCCGGGCAGGGCGCCTATCGAGAGCTGCTGATCGCGCACGCGCGCGCGCAGGAAGCGACAGTCCGCGTCGAGGGCTTCCAACAGGATGCGCAGGGCCTGTTGGTGTGGCGGCGCGGGGCGGGCGTGGTCATCGGCGAAGACCGCGCGGCGTGGTTCATCCTGACCAATGCGCATGTCGTTTCGGAGCTGAGCGTGGTCTACGTGTTCGTGCCGACGGCGGGACCGAGCAGAACCGGATGGCACTCCCTTGAGGCCCGGGTGCAGGCGACGGACGTCGCCGGCGACCTGGCGCTCCTGCGCGTGAGGAGGCCGTCGCGTCTCGCCGTCGGCCGGATCGCGCCGGCGCCCGTGGCGGAGCAGGGCCGTCTTCGCCCTGAGGGCATCGAGGAGGTCGTGATGTCCGCTCCGCGCTACCCGGCGGCGTATCCCCACATCCGAAACATCCGGAGCCGTCGGGCGGTGGCGAAAGTCTTGCTGCCGGCGCTGGCCACGGTGCGACAGGGCCAGGTGTTCATCGCGGGCGGGGAAGTCGTCCCGGGCTCGAGCGGGTCGCCGGTCTTCACGCGCGCAGGCAAGCTGATCGGTGTCGTGAGATTCTCGACCGAAACCGAGCTCCTCGGAGGGATGGTTTCGATCGAGGCGATCCGGGCGTTCCTGCAGCGCCACGAGGTGCCAGGCACGCCGCGCGCGAAACAAGAGCCGCCGGCCGCCGAGACGCATGAGACGCCGGATGACGCGCGCCTGCGGCAGGTCTGGGAGCTGGGCCGCGAGTTCATGACTCAGTATGCGGCCAACCGGACGCTGCCCTCCGATGCCGAGGAGCGGCTGCGCCGGATCCAGGAGCGGCTGCCGTCGCTCTCGCAGGACGAGCGGCAGTTGCCACGCCGGATCGCCGAGCAGCTCGCCGGCCGCCGTGACGAATTGCGGGAGGCGTTCGCGCGGGCGCAGGCGGCCGACCCGAGGCGGCGCGCGGCGCAGGTGATGACGAACGGCACGCGCGCGCGGGCGCTCCTGACTCAGTTGGCCGCGGTTCGGCTGGAGGCGGCGCGTCAGGCGCTGGCCCAGGGCGAGCTGCCCGCGGCGCTGACCGAGCTGATGCGGGCGCACGCAGCGCTGCTGGAGCGGCTGGGCTGGGCGATCCAGCCGGAAACGACCGGGCGCGTGACGCTGCGACAGCGGCTCTTCACGACGGATCTGGTGGCGGGCGAGCGCGTCAGCGCGCGGCAGTGGGAGGCATTCCACCATGAGAGCACGAGCGCGGCGCTGCGCAGCCAGGTCCAGGCGCTGGATGGGGACGTGGACGAGCTCGTGCGTGCGCTCAGCGCCGGGGATCAGTCGCGCGCCCGCGAGCTGCTGAGTCATCTGGGCTTCGTGAAGCGCCGCGCGATGCGGCTGCTCAGCCAGCTACGCGACGAATGGGCCTGGGGGGCGCAGCGCATCATTGCGCCTCGCACGGTCTTCTCGCGGCCCGAGGCGCAATCCGGGTGGCTTGAGGGGGTCGCGCAGTGGCTCGAGCTGGCGCCGGATCGCCGTGCGCCGCCGAATCTCACGTACACGCAGCTCTCCGAATGGCTTGAGCCCACCCGCGCGCTGCTGGCGCCGACCCGCGCGCTGCTGGATCAGGCGCTGGCGGCGGAGGCGGAGATTCGCCCAGTGCTCGAGGCGCTGGATCGGACGATGCGTGTCCGCAACACGCTCGGCCGCGCGGTGAGCCAGATGCGGTCGCTGGCCCGGTGGTTCCGCGGCCGCAAGCACGCGCTGCCGGTGTTCGCCACTCGCATGGAGGAGGCCGCCGCCTCGCTGGAGGATCCTGCGCACGCCGTGGCGCGCCACCGCGGCGCGGTCAGCGCCCTCCTGGAGATGATCCGCGATGTCGAGGCATCAACTGCGTTTGATCCCAAGTTCAAGCGGATCCTCCGCCAGCGCTTCGGCGAGCCGCTGGCGACGTTGGATGGGCTGACGGAAGAAGCGATCGAAGCGCGCGACCAGGCCTTGTGGTCGGTCTATCCGGGCGGGCTGCCCGCCGCGTCGGTTGACAGGATCATCGCCGACTTGAAAGGGCGCATCGCGGAGCACGAGGCGGCGCGCCGCCCGGCGCTGCGCGACCAGATCCGGGCCAACCTGCGCGCGATCGGCGAGGCGCTTGCGCCCTGGCTCTCGCCGGCTCCGCGCCACCCCTCAGCGCCCAAGGGGCCCGCGCTCGTGGGGCTGATCGCCGCGCTCCTCCTCGCCGCGCCGGCCCTCGCCAGCCCCGCCTGGGCGCAGGGCCTGTCACCGTCCGAGGGATGGATGAGCGTAGGACTTGATACCGGCTGGTGGGGTGGGCTGCTGGTAATGCTCTGGCTGTTAAGAAGCTCGCCTTATGTGTTCAGTGGCCGCCCCAGCACAACGAGCTTCTTATCGAGGGTCTTTGGAGAATACTTCTCGAGGAGCGTTCGGCCAGCCGCGAGGAGCGCTGGAATAGTTTGGGGATGGGTTCGAAGCAAGATGATGCCGCGTGTCGATTCCGGCGGAAAGCGAAGCGGATCGGCAAAGTCGGTGTCGTGGGTCAATAATGCCCGGCGCTCTTTGACGCAGATACGCAAGACGGCACCGTTCGACACGCCTGACGGCACGCGTTTCACGTCGGCACCGGCCCTTCTCAGAAATGTGACGAGTTCCCGGTGGGTATTTTCGTCGGCGAGCAAGCGTAACTTAGGAGCGGACACGGATCGCGGCGTATGGGGGATACTTGCTCAGTTCCGCGGCAAAATGCAGCGCGTCCTGGATCGCATCCTTGGTCAAGGACGGATAACCCGCCAAGATTTGCTCGGGCGTCATCCCAGCCTCGACCATTTCGAGAACAAGGTAGACCATGATGCGCGTAGGTCGTCCACTTTTCGCCTTGAAAACAGGTTTTCCGTGGCAGATCTCAGGGTCCGCCATGATGTGCTTGGACAACTGCATCATCGTCGCGCCTCCACCTTGCTCACAGCTCAAGCACCGATTGCGCCACCTGGCAAGAGTATAGCCGCGCCTCGCAGCCTTGTCAACGCCACCAACATTGCGTTCACGATGGCTGTGACTCTCGCGGTGGTGGTTGTCTTCGCCAGCCCCGCCTGGGCGCAGGGAGATTACGCGCGTGCGGGATCACACGCGATCCTCCAGTCGGGCGGGCTGATCGGTCTTCTGGCGGTGTTTGCCTCCATCTTCGGCTCAGCGGGCGAATGGACGTGGCGCGAGCAGCTCGGGCGATTCCTTGCGAAGCTGAAGCCCGCCCCGCCAGAGGCGCTGAGCCGCATTGACGTCGAATCCACCCAGGACTCTCGCGACCAGCCGACGCCGAAAGCCCGCGTCGCCCTGCACGACGGCACAGTGGGGGATGAGTTCATCGTGCCCTTAGGTTCAGTGCCAGGCACCCCGGTAGCTGGCACCGCGGGGACAGGCATCGACAAGACACCCGGCGGCGCCGGGCCGGGCCGCTCGACACCGCGCGATGCGAGCCTCATCATTGCGGTCGGTGCGACCGCGTGGTACACCGCGGCCGAGTGGCTCACCCAGTGGCTTGCGGCGCACCCCAAGACATTCTGGACGTTCCTCCTCTTTTCAGGACCGCTCGCGTGGCTCGGCCGGAGGCTCGCCGCCTTCTTTGGCCAGCGAGCGCGTCAGTACGGCTACTTCGCGGATCACGCGCCGCGGGAGCCGGAGCTCGCCGAGGAGTACCAGCCCGCCCGTGAGTATCGGTTGATGTCCCGGGCCGCGCGCGTCGGGCAGCTGCTCGGCTACAGCCTCATGCTCCCGCTGGCCGTGACGATCCTGACGCTGACCGGCCTGCTGGCGTGGCAGGCCTGGAAGCTGGTGGCTGGCGCGCTGGCGCTGACTGGCTTGGCGCTGGGAATGGCGGCATCCAGGCGCCCGCCCAAGCCACCGGCATGGACAGAGCCGAAGCTGCGGCAAGAAGCCAAGCGCATCGCCGGGCTCATCGCCGAAGCCAGGAAGAAGCGGGCGAATTGGAATATTCCCTCCGAGGCGTCTGGGGAGCTGCTCGTGCAGGCCCGCGGGCTGCTGGAGGCGTTGCGCGGTCGTGGGGCGCCGCAGGCCGTGGGTTCCAGCGACTACGAGCGGCTGCTCTCGCAGATGGGCGAGCGGATTGACGAGGAGCGCCTCGAGGTTTGGAAGAAGGCCCGGCTTGAACGAGTCTGGCTTGAAGAACCTATAGGGTGGGGGGCGCCGAGGACACCATTTGCCACGCCGCGAGCCGGTGAATCCGTGGCTGTAAGCATTGAGCATCCCACGCTGCGCACGCTCCTGCGCGACTCCTACAAGCTTAAGCCGAATCAGAAGCTGCGGGTGGTCCTCCAGTGGCTGCAGGATTTCCTGCCCGCAGAGAAGCGCGAGGCCTTTCTGGTTCGCGTCCGGCAACAGGAGCAGCTTGCGCCCGGGATTGAAGTCGTGGTCAATGGGGCCCCAGAGACCGATCTGCGTCGGAGCTTGCAAGCGGGCGACGTCGTGGTGATCCGATGGGCGGGACACCCGGCCCGCAGCCCGTCGCTTGTCGCGCATCTCTTGCCCGGACGCATGGCCTGGATGATTCGGTTACCGCTGATTGGCGGCATCGTGCCGCATGAGTTCGGCCACTGGGTGGAAGGAACACTCAGCGGCCGGGTGCCGGAAGAGCCGGTGCGCTGGCACCACGTTCTCTCCGCGATGCCGTGGGAGACGCGCGGGCCGCCGGCGCTGGCGGGCCTTGTCGTCAACCTCAGTCTCATCCTTCCGCTCGCGATCCCTTCCGCCATTGGAGTCGTTGACCTCTCCAGCCTTGCGCATCCCTTCCAGCAGCCCGCCGGTTTTCTCTTGAGCTATGCGCTTGTGTCAAACAGCCTCGTCCTTCTTGGCGAGCTGCTGCTGGCGCCGCTCGCCGGCCTGCTGAGTCTTGAGCGCTCCGCGGACCTTCTGGCCTGGCGCCGGCGCGCGCTGACGCTTGCGCCCATGACGGTGCTGCGTCCCGGCGAGGTCCATCCGGATGAGGCGCTCTTGCAGCGGGCCTCGTCAGAGATCAACGCGCTGGTTGAGCAGGCGGTCACGCGCCACGACGACACAGCGGACTACTGGAACGAGCAGGCGCTCACGAGCGCGCTGCGCCGTCTCTTCATGAGCTCTGAGGGGCAGATCTGGGAGCGGCTCTCCGGCGACTCCTACCAGGCGCTGTTGGCGAGCTACGCCCGGCTCATCGATCTGGTGGTCCAAGGCGTGTACGCGTGGGCCTCGCATCGGTTTCCGAAAGTCGCCACGCAGATCGCCATCGCGGCGGGCGGCAGCCTCGGCCGGGATGAGGCGGTGCTGCCTTCGGATCTGGACTTCTTCGTGGTGAGCGCCAGGCGGCTGCCCGATGAGCCGCGCATCCGGCGGCTTTCCGAGCGCCAACTGGCCCAGCGCTTCCCACTCGTGGCCTTGTCCAGCGTGCTGGAGCGTGTGCTGCGGGAGATCGTCCGTCCGCGCCACGGCATGTTCTGGGCCCTCCATCACGAGCTCGAGCGGATCACGCCGGAGCAGCTTGGCATGGATCCGAAGAGCGCGCAGCTCTTCACCAGCTTCCTCGACGCCCGGTTCATCGCCGGCGCCGAAGAGGTGTTTCAGCGCTTCAGCGAGCGCTTTCAGGAGCAGCTCGGGCGTGAGCGGGACGCGTATGTCTTGGCCCTCATCCGACTCTGGGACCACCGGTATCGCGCCCAGGGCGCGATCCGAAGCCTGTCCAACCGGCAGCCTGACCTGAAGGAAGAGACGCTGCGCCACCTGCACGCGGCCCGGTGGGTCATGGAGACCTTGGGCCTGGGCGTGCGGGAGCTGATCAGCCAGGGGTTGTTGACCGGCGAGGAGGTTGACGAGCTCAACGAGGCGCGGCTCTTTTTCCTGAAATTACGCAACGCGCTGGCGGATGTGCAGCCGCCCAAGCGGCCCGGAGAGCCCGCGTCCTCCCGCCTGACGTTCCCGGCCGGCCCCTTGGTCGCGGAGCGGCTGGGGCTTGGCGAAACGCCCGATGCGCTTGCGGCGCTGATGCGGGAGCTCGCCAAGCGCCGGCGGACGGCGCTGGTCGTCGTGGGCAGGATGATGCGACGCGCGCACGAGATCACGGTGGCGCGCGCGTCCCATGCGATTCACCCCGAAGCCGTCCAGCGGGAACGGGAACTTGGGCCCGCCGACCCTGAGCGGTTGCCAGGCGTCGTGGTCGTGAGGCGTTGGGAAGGCGAGTACTTCCGGTTGGAAGACGCCTTCCAGTACCGTCCCCGCGGTCACTGGCTCTCTCTCTCGCAGGCCGCGGATCCGGCGACGTGGTTCGCCGGGCGCCCGGAGCTGGTGATGCCGACCATTGTCGCCTCGGCGCAGCGGGCTTGGCCCATCACCGGCCGGCTCTTCGACGCGATGACGTTCGGCCGGCATGCCTTTGCCCGGATGATGCGTCGCAGCGCGTCTGGGGCCCGCCGGGCCAGGCAGGCGCTCAACGAGCTGTTCGACGTCGCGGATCGGCCCATTGGGGGGCTCCTGCGCCGGCTGCGCCTGCTCGGCTTCATGGAGCAGCTCGTGCCGGTCTATTCGCGCATCGTGCAATCCGAGCCGTTCGATTCGACCCATCCCTTTACAGAGGACGAGCACGCCAATCTGGCCATCGATGAGTTGGAGCGCTGGCTCTTCGAGCGCACACCGGCGCAGGCGATGTTCCACCTCGACGTGGGCCCTGCGCTGTCGCAGTTGGCTCAGCTGAGCTCGCTGGGGCTGCTGAAGAAAGCGCTCCTCCTCCACCCCTTCGCCTCGAGGCGCCGGTTGGATCTGCTGCCGGTCGCGATGCGGCAGATGGGCATCCAGCTCTTTCGCGAGGAGAGCTCGCTCTTGTGGTGGCTCTTGCGCCACCGGGGCGCGCTCATCCGCCTCATGCGCGATCAGAGCTTCCTTGACGAGGAGACCATGACCCGCTTCATGACCGAGACAGTCACGCAGGATGTCCGGCGCTGGACCCTGCTGCTCGTGATGACGCTGGTCAACCTGGCGATCTACCGCGAGGGCCGCTTTGAGATGTACCTGAGGGAATTTGCGCCGCTGCTTGGCGTCACGCCGGAGATGGTGCGCCATCCCGAGCAGTTGCGTCGGCACATCCGAGCGGCCAAGGTCCGGGCCACCCACCTGGAGAACACCCGGTTGGAGGAGTTCTTAGCGGATCGGACGAAGCCGACCGAAGTGTTCTACCTGCCTGCGCAGCGCCTGGGTGGCGTGGCCGAGCTCTGGGTGGTCTCGCGGCGGGATGAGCCGGGGGATCTGGCCAAGCTCGCCGGCGCCATTACCGCGAACGGGCTGACCATCCTCTTCGCGCATTTTTCCATTAAAGAGCAGGACATGCTCTTTGACCGGTTCTACGTCACCGATGCGCCGGGCGCGCGTCGCATGGGCGATCCAAGAGCGGAGGGCGAGCTGGAGCGGGACGTGAAGCTCGACATCACGGACGTCCTGTCCGGTCGTGGTTCGCGCGTCCAGGACCTGTTCGCCCGGCATGGGCGCGCCTATCTGTTTGAGCGCCCCGCCGGCACAAGATCGCTGCCGATCTCACTGGCCTTCAAGCAGACCCTGCAGCCGGGCCTGCCCACGCAGCTCATCATCAAGATGCCGGATCGCCCGGGCGCGCTCCATCTGGTGACCCAGCTCCTCTTCCAGCAGTTCGGGGTGGATATCCAGCCGGGCAGCTCCGGAGACATCGAGGGCTTCGATCCCGAGGCGGGCTTCCGGGCCGTCTTCCACCTCAAGCTCCGCACGACACGTGGACTGCCGCTGGGTCCGCTGGCGCGATGGCGCATCAAGCGGGAGCTCGGCCGGTGGCTCAGCCGCGACCGGATCGAGGGCTGGCGTCTGCGACCGGAACGGGCTGGAGCTGCCGGCGAAGCGCAGCCGGCCCTGCTGCGGGCTGAAGGGCTGCTCTGGAGCGCCGCGGCCTTGGCGGCCCTGCGCGCGGCGCTCCTCGTCGCCGCGGGGGCGAGCTGGCTTGGAGAGGCTGATGTGCCGCGCGCCGCGGAGCTCGTGCTGATGTCGCTGGTCCTCATGCCGGCCACCTGGTGGCTCGCCGGCGTCTCCCTGCGCGTGATGCGCGATCAGGAGCAACTGACGAAGCGCCATCCGATCCGGGCTGGCCCGCCCTCCTGGATCCTGCATCGTCTTCAAGCTATGGCCCAGCCCGCCTCCTCTTGGTGGTCGCTGGTCCTGCCCACACGCTGGCGCCAGGGCCTAGAAGATTGGCTGTGGTCATTCATCGTCCGTCCGGAGCCCGGCGCGCTGTTGCCCGGATTCGTGCAACACACCAGCGCTGACACCCTCACTCACTACGATCCCAAGCGGCGCAAGATTCGCGCGCATCCGTTTGTCCGGCACTACACCCCGCTCGTCCAGGCGCTCTTGCTGGAGCATGAAACCAGCCACGCCTATGTGCACGATCTGACGCGACGCGGGGTCGGCGCCTCGCGCGTCGCGCACGGAATCATCTACGGACTTCCGCTCTTCCCGCTCCTCGCCTGGATCGGCGCGACGCTCCTCTACGGGTGGATGCTGGGGGCGGCGATCGGCGCCGCCGGGTTCATCGTGCTGCGCGAGAAAATCTTGCGTTGGCATCGGCCCGAGCTGCAGCAGCTCTGGAACATTCGCATTCGGCGATGGGCGGATCAGCGGCGGGCGCTCGGCGGACTTCTCACTCGGCTTCGTCAAGAGGATTGGCCGCATGTGAGGCGCTCGGTCGGCGCCCGCCATCTCTGGGAGCGGCAGTTGGAGCCGTCGATCAAGGAGCTCCTCGCCCGCATCGAACTGAGCCACGCTAGTCTCAACTGGCATCCATTGGCGCTCCAGCAGGGGGTGGAGCGGTTGCATCGTTGGCTCATCGTTCTTGAACAGCTCCTCGAAGCCCTGGACATGTTCCACCTGGCGGTGACACACACGAGCCGCACCAATGGGTCCACCCAGTATGCCGTGGCGGTGAAGGGTCACACCGAACGGCTGCTGGGCGAGGTGCGACGCGCCGTTCGCACGCTGCGTCCTGCCAACGCGCCCGATCGCGGCCAGCGGGGACGATGGTGGCGGTGGCTCTTGAGGTCGAACAAGGGTTCGCTGGGCGCGCCCCCGCAGACGCTTCGCCTGCGGCGCATCGAGGCGCTGTCGCGCCGGGTCGAGTACCCTGAGCGCGGCATTCGCTTAAGCGCGCTCACGGGGCTTGCCCGTCTCTACGGCGAAGTCCAGGCGGAGGCGCGTGCGCAGATCAAGGGCAGGGGACCGGCCGACTGGCAAAGCCTGCGCCGGCGCACGGAGCAATTGCGAGCGGAACTGTCGGCGATCGAGGACGCCTTCATCGCCGCGACGCAGCATCTGGATCGGGAGACCAGAGAGCGCGTGTTCGATCTGATCGCGAAAGCGAGCCTCAGCCACCGCATGCTCCGGCACCTCCGCTCAGTCCTCCAACATCCGGCCGACGCGGCGCTGATCGGCACAGAAGCGATTGACGCGCTGGAGAGCAGCGGCACCGAAGAGGCGTTCAAGACCCTGGCCCACGTGTGGCGGGCCTGGAAGCGTCGGGAGCGTCTGGGACAAATGCCGGCCGTTCCGTTCGGCGTGACGGAACAGGCGCTCCGTACGCTGCGGGGCTTCAAAGCGGTCTACCCGGCGCTGGCGAAGCGGTTGTTGCAGGGGATGAGTCTCTCGGTGCTCATCGGAACGATCGCGAGCGGCGATAACGCGATCGACGATGCGCAGTTCATCGCGCACCTGGAGCGGTTGCAGCGCTATGGAGAGGCCGAGGTCGGAGCGCTCACTGTGGAGGAGCGCGTCAAGCTGGAGGACGCCTTTTGGGAGGTCGAGGAGCGCCTGAGCGCCTGGCCTCACCGGTCATCCGTGGAGATGACCATCTGGCGCGATCGCTGGAAGCACTACTGGAGCTGGGCCAACAAGGCGACGACCCTGAAGGTGACACTCAAGGCACCCGCGCCCCATCTCCTCCTGGGCATGGGCCGCCACACGTACGGCCGCCACCTCCTCTCGGCGGGCAGCGCTCAGGCGCTGCAAGCGGCCTTAGGCCCGGCTCTCCAGATGGCGCCAGGGACGGCGGACGTCCAACTCTACGCCGCTGAGCTCCTCACCAACCCGGAGGCGCGGCTCGGGCTGGTGGCGCACGATGCGTTTGAGTCGGGCCTGCGCAAAGAGCTTGGGCTGCTGCCCGGCTCGGCAACCGTCCCCGCCATCCTACAGGGGCCCTTCGGGCACGCCATCGCGAAGAACTTCAGGGCGACCGATGCGGGCCTTCCCCTGTGGCCGGAGCCGCTGCGGCTCGCGCTCGGTTTGGAATATTCCGAAGAGGCCATGGCGAGCCGCGAGCCGGGCCGCCAGGCCCACGCCGCAGCCCGGGCGTTCGACAACGTCCTTAACCCGACGCGGTTTGCCGAGGGCGCCATGAAAGGCCACAGCCGCTACACCGAGGCGCTGCTCTACCACCTGTATCGCGCCGGAGAGATCGACGCCCCGCTCTGGGCCCGCATGCCAAGCTCGCTGAAGCGCGTGATCCTCTTCCATCTCCTGTGGCGGCCGATCGAAGGCCTGCCGGCGCATGAGCTGCCCTTCGGGCTTGCGCGCGGCGAGCTCGAGCGGCTGTTGATCGACCTGATAGATTTGCTGGGGGCTTGGGAGCAAGAGGCTCAGCGCGAGGTGCGGCGCGCGCTGGTGCGCGCTGGCTTGCATCGGCTCCTTGAGGGAACGTACGGGCGCAACCCCAGATTCACGATGAACCACGATGTCGCCAACGAGCTGATCGATCGCATCATGGCGGTGCTGGATCGAAACCGCCCGTGGATGTTTGCCAGGAGGCGCGCGGAGCCAGAGCCACCCGAGCTCAGCGAAAAGGCGGCGAAATCCGCCGGTCGGCCCCTCAAGATGACGCAGGCCATCAAGGAGCAGCGCTCCCGCCGGCATGCGGTGTTGCACCGGGTGGTCCGGAAGCTGCGGCAGGAGCGAGCCCTTGAGCGGTGGCAGGTGGAGCGCCTTGGGGAGGGCTCTGAGCGGCTGATTGAGCTCTGGCCGCGCCGGCCGAACGACTCCGCGGCGCAGGCCACGTATCGGATCATCAGGAAGGGTGTGGCCCTCAAGCTGCTCGACGTGCCGCTCGGCAAGGAGGCCAGAGGGGAGGTGTCGCCAGGGCTTGGTTGGGCGCTCCTGACGCATCTGCTCGACGGACATCCCGGCGTGCGCGAGCTTCACCTTCCGAGCCGCCTAGGGGAATCGCTCAACGACGCGCTGATCATGCTGACCGGCGAAGGCCGGTTGATCCGGGCAGAGTCCACCGAGCCGCTGGCGCACCGCTATCACGTCGTCCCGGCCGATCCCGGCACTGCGCTGATGAGCCGGCCGCCGACCCAGACGACGACTCCACGCCGACGCGGCCCCGGCGACTTCTCCGGCCCGGGCACACCGAAGAAGGATCAGGAGGAGTTCACGCGGCGTTCCAAGACGGCGAAGCCGCGCAAAACCGAGCAGGGACATGGGCTAGGAGAAGAGGGCTCTAGTAGGGAGAGAGACGAGCGCGGCGCGGCCGGGAGCGAGGTGCCGGCTCGCAGTGAGCTGCTCGAGCGGGTGCGCCTGACGTGGGCGCGCGCGGTGAAATTCCCTGACGGGACCACCGAGTGGCTCGATCGCGACGGCACCGTGCTGCTGGCGCGCCTGCCGACGCGCCTCGGGACGCTGGACGTGCTCCAGGAGGGAGCCAGCCACTACTACCGCGTGTATCTCGGCGATGAGCGGGTGGATGACAACGCGCGGTTCGTGTGGAGCGCATCCGCCCAGCAGGGGCTGGTGGTCTCCGACCTGTACCTGGGCCGGCGATGGCAGCGCCAGCGAGTCGGCTCGGCGCTCGCCAGGTGGCTCGCCGCGCATGCGGCCGCGCACGGCCTCGCGCAGCTCAGCGTTCCGCGCACCCGCAATCTGAACATCCTGAAGATCTTCCTGCCGGTGCTGGAGCCCTCGTCGGTTGAGCTGCGCATCCCGCAGGCCTCGGCGCCCAGCGGATGGCGCACGATCCGCGGCGCGTCTGAGGCACGTCGCCAGGCGCGCGCGCTGGCGACGTTGAAGGAGCCGGCACACTTCGCCCGGGCGGTCGGCATCAGCGGCGCGCCGAAGCCGTTGGCCGGTCGGGTCGTCCGGTTCGAGCGAGCGACGGCGAGCGAACCAGGCCCTGGCGACTTCTCCGGCCCCGGCGCAGGGAAGCGCGATGGGGAGGAGTTTGCGAGCAAGATCGGAGTCAGCTCCGCTGCGAGCGTCGCGGTGACGCTGGCCAACGCCTTCCTGCCGTTCACCGGGGGCCAGCCGGCCGTGACCGCAACCGGCAGGACAGTGGCCGGTGTGCTCGACGATCTCGAGCGAGCGTCTCCGGGAATCAGGGCTGCGGTGCTCGATGACGCGGGCACGCTGAGGCCATCCGTGACGATCTATCTCAACGGCGAGGACATTCGCTCGCTGCAGCAGCTTGCGACGCCGATTCACCCCAAGGATTCGCTCTCGATCGCCGGCCCGTTTGACCAGGAAGCACAGGGATCCAATGTCCCTGAAGGGTCCGGCGACCGCGATGCGAGCGGCCTGACGGCGCTCAACTTCCTCGGCGCGCCGCAGACTGTGGAGTTGTCGAGGTCCTTTACGATCATCTGGAAGCGCGGCGTGCACTCGCGGCCATCGATCAGCTTGACGACGCTGGCGCAGCTCCTCGCTGACGCGCTGCGCATCGACGTGCGATTCAGCGGCGAATCCGGCTCGTCGGTGTCTGGGTTCATCGGACTGGTGGAGCTAGGCAGAGGACATGGCAGCGAGCTCACCATTACACTGCGCGGGCCAGCCACGATCGACCTCGAGCGCGTCTTCGCACTCTATGAGAACATGCTCAAGGATGAGCGGTTCGAGACCGCGCTGTTGATGCCGGGGTCACAAGATTCCGACACCGCAGCGCGCTATGAGGCATTGAAGCAGCAGGTCGAGGAGATCGCCCGGGAAGCGGCGCGCCCCTTCGATCCCGCGCGCGACATCAAGGAGCCGGTGGCGCCCGAAGCGTTAGAAGCGGCGCTAGCACTGGTCCGCGATGGGAAGAAATTCCAGGGCAAGCGCGCACTGCTCCATTTAGTCGAGCAACTGGTGAGCGTGAGGGGCGCCGAGTGGCCACCGCTCGATCCGGAGGTCCTGGAGCGATTCGGCCGGGCGACGCAGTGGACGCAGCCCTTTGTGCTTGACAAGGTGAAAGGTACCCTGACATCGACGTCCGCAGATGGCCACCTGCAGGGCCAGATCAACTTCACCTACGATGCCCAGCGGCGACAGCTTCGAATCGGGGCGTTCTTCCTCAATGAGGCCCCCCAGCGCATGGGCTTAGGATCGGCAATGATACTCAGGCTGCTGGATGAGTTCTCCGATGTCGAGACACTCACGCCGACGTCCAAGGAGTCCAAGATTCTCAGGCAGTGGTTAGAGGAATTCCTTGAGGCGGGGCTGATCGTCAAGGAGCCCACACGGCGTGGACACCAGTACCGACTCCTTCGCGAGCTGATCAACGCCTACCGGGAGGCTGCCGCGGCCGGCATCGCCACAGATCAGCGGGCGAAGACAACCCGCGTCTTTTACGCCGATCACCTGCCAGGGCTCTTGCGCGCCCAGCGGATGGAGACCGGGGAGTTCCGCATCTTGGTGGATCGATCGCTGCGCTGGCTCTTCGATGGGCTCTCGGAGCACGTCAAGAATCGTTCTCCGACTCAGCCTAGAGCCTTGAGCCTTGAGCCTCGAGCGCATGCTCTTACCGCCTTCCTCGCCGCCAAGCTGCTCCATGAGACCACCGAAATCCTCATGGAGTCCCACCCCGAGGTCAATTGGGCCGCCGGCGAGCTCGATCCCGAGATCACCAACACCGAAGTAGTCGCTTACCTGACTGAACTTCGGTTCCTCGCCACCGTGCCGCACTTCCTTAAGAATTTCCGCCCGCTGATTCAGGGCAACCCACCGCTGCAGCAACTGTACAACGAGCTGCTTCCGCGAGCCACTAACCGGCACCGTCTGGGTCAGTGGCCGCATTATCCGCCGAAGGCCCTCAAGCAGTTCCTCAGCACCCTTGGCTATGACACGGATCGCTACGATCCGGCGCATGTCCGCAAGCTCGACGCGCACATCGCCTCACTTGCAGACGTGAAGCTCGCCGACCTCGAAGCCCGCGTGCAGCGTGCGCGCCAGGACGGCGTTGCCCCCGCCGGCCGGAACGCGGATGCGGAGCAGGGCCAGGGGCCGAGGAAGCCGATTCACGTGGATCGCGGCGGACGGCGCGACATCGACCGCGTGTATACCGCGATGGCCGAGGCTCCGAATACGGTGTTCTCGTTGAGGCACTTGACGTCTCAGGTCCGCCTTCCGCGCGAACGGCTCACGCGAGCGCTCGATGAGCTGATCGCCGGCCGGCGGGTCGTCCTGTTCAACTCGGATCAGTACCTCCTCAAGGAGGATCGACTGATCGAGGCGGCCGACACGACGCCCATTCACTATGAGGTCTACGGGGAGGCGAAGCGCGGCACGATCGTGTTCCTCCACGGGTTCCTGGTCAACGGCCACATCTGGCAGGAGCAGATCCGTCATTTCGTCCAGCAAGGCTACCGCATCATCACCGTGGACGCGCGGGGCCATGGGGAGCACGGCGAGCGCAGCGCCGGCCCGCAGCCCTCCATCCAGTACTTTGAGATGAACGGCAGCGACGTGGCCGAGGCGCTGCGACACGAAGGCGTCACCGCAGTCCACATCGTGGGGCAGAGCATGGGCTCGTCGACGGCCCTGGCCTTCTACCTCGCGCATCCTGATCAGGTGATCAGCCTGGCGTTCGTGAACCCGGCGGCCACGCCGAACATGGTGTTGGGGCTCTGGCGGCCTGCGCACTACGTCGCCCCGCTGCTCTACCCGCTCCTGCGCCTCTTCGAGCGGCTGGGCGTTCTCCAATTGCTCTGGAATCGGGTTCGTCGGCTTCCCAGCGTAACGCGCGCGACGGTGACGCGCTCCACCCTTGTCACCGGCGCCTACTACACCGCCCTGCAAGCCGAAGACCCCGCGCTGTTTGCCGAGCTGATCGCGCCGATGGTCAGCCAAGTGAACGCGCATGCGGTGGAGCAGGTGATCGAGACCATGCCGCGCAGCCAAGCGTTTGAGGCTCCGCGGATGATCAGGTTCCTGGCAGGACAGCCGCGCCTGCCGCGGTTCCTGATGCTGCTCGGCCAGGGCGACCGGATCATCTCGAACAGGGAAGCCGCGACCTGGTTCAGGATCCTGCGCCACCGCGTGCCGGCGTTCCGCAATCGCAGCCACTCCCGAATCGTGCCGGGCCGCCACGCGGGGTTTCTCACCCATCCGTTCATCGTGAATCACGAGCTGGAGGCGCACTTCGCCGCCGCGGAGCATCCCCTGCCGCCCCGAGGCGAGGGGCGGTTCCTGCGCATCGAGCGCGAGGGCGATCCCAACGGCGAGGAGGAGCAGGCGAGGTTCACCGAGCTGCTCAGCGCCTCCTCGCGCGGCGCACGCGCTGACGGCCCGATCGATTACGTCCGCCGGCTGAAGGACGAGTATGGGTTTGACTACAACGGGTTGCCGGCCTATATGCGGCGGCAGCTGACGGCTCGCCGAATTTATGAGCAGAAGGCCCCGCTCTTCAGGCGCTTTCGCGCCCGGTTTGCGATCCCGCTCCTCGTGCTGAGCGCCCAGCGCCTTGAGCAGGTTCTGAACGCCCGCGCGCGCCGTCAGCAGAGGTTCCGGCAGGCGTTCGCGGCGCTTCGGGACGAGTTCGGCATCGATGTGCGCCGCTCGCGCTGGCAGCCGCTGAGGAAGCGCCGGCCGGATTTGCTGTTGCGCAAGGCGCGGCTCATCCGGGAGGCCGGGTTTGACCCTGCGGCGCTCGGTCCGTCGACGCTCATCGAGCTCATGCGGCTTAAGCCGGGACGGTTGGTCTTGACGCTGCAGCGACGCAAGCAGCGTCACCAGCGACGCGAGGAGGCCATCCAGGCCTTGCGGCGAGAGTTCAGCGTGGATGTTGCGCGGCTGCCAGGCTACCTCCTCATCCACGGGGCGCCGAGGCTCCTGGAGAAGCTGCGGCGGATTGGCGAAGTGGCGGGCATCCGCGTCTCTGATCTGCCCCTGCCCAACCGCGTCGTGAATTGGCTGCGACTGGGTCCGGATCGACTCGAGCGCGCTCTCGCCGCCTACCGCGCCCAGCGGGCACGCCGGCAGGCGACGCTCCGGGCGTTGCGGGTCGAGTCACGCCTTCCGCCGCGGCGGCTGTCCGGCTACCTCGCCGTGCAGTCTGCGGGGACGCTTCTGAAGAAGATTCGGCTGATTCGCGCAGCGGGGCTGCGGGTGTCGTGGCCGCTGGTGCGCCTCGGCTGGCCCCGGCTCCAGCGCGTCGTGAGCGCGCGAGGCGAGCGCCTCCGGCGCGCCAGGGCCGCGAAGTGGGAACTGACCGAACTGGCGCGCGTTCGCCGGCTCACGCTGCCACGGTACGAGCGGCGGCGAGCCGCCGCGAGCTACCTGCGCCGGGTCGCCCTCTTTGAGGAGCACAGCGGCCTGGCGTTGACGCAGCCGTTCGTGCATTGGGTTGCGCGTCCCGATGAGGAGGTCCGCTCCGCAGCGCGCCGGCTGCGGGCCGCCGCCGGCGTGCTCCAGGCCATGGGATTGAGCGCCCGCGATGGGCAGCGGCTCCTCGAGCGCTTCCACCATCGGCTGGTCCTTCGCGGGAATCAGCGTCGGCTTGAGCAGTCTTGGGAGCCGTACCGGCAGATGGGCATCCGGCTGGCGTCCGAGGATCTTCGGTGGCTGATGGCGCGGTGGCTGCAGAGAGGCCTTCGGCGCGCGGATCAGCTCGCGGAGATCCTCCAGCGTCGCCTGGACGCGATCCCCGGCGCGTACCAGCCCGCGGACCGCATCGCGCAGGAAAGCTTCCGTCAGCTCATCATTCCAGCCACGATCCGAGTGGCGCGGCAGCGTCCGCACAAGAACGCCGAGCGGCTCGTTAGGCGCTCCCTAGAGCTGGTCGCCGAGGCGGGCCGTGGCGTCTCCGTGAGCCGGCTCGGCCAGTTCTTCACGCGGGTCGCTGCACACGCCCTGCCCATGAGCCGTGGCGACGCCGACGTGCTGGCCGAGTGGCTCGAAACGTTCGTCAAGGAGTTTCAGCCGGCGAACCACGGGCCATCCAGCAAGGGATCCTCACGGCGCGGCCCGGTCGCCGAGATGACGATCCTCGAACCGGAGCACGAACGCTGGCTTCAGGAGCAGGGCATCGACACCTCGAGCTACCACCCCTCGGTTCGCGGGACATACATCACGGCAGGCGCTGAGGGAGCCGGCGGCGGCGCCTCGGGCGCGGGGGGATCGGAGCGCCCGCGAGCGGCGAGCTTCGGCGAGCGGCTGCGGGAGGCGCGGCTTGAGCGCCGATGGACGCAGAACGCGCTGGCCCGCAGGGCCGGGCTGCGCAGCGTGACGATTTCGGAGATTGAGCGCGGCAAGGAGCGCCCGCTGCCGGTCACCCGTCAGCGGCTCGCCGATGCGCTGGGGCTGACGCGGCAGGAGCTGGAGCCGCGGCCACCCGAACCGCCCGACCTTTCGAAGCTACCCCTGTTGCGCGATCAGCTCAAGGTGCTGTTGGAGTGGAAGGGTTGGAGGCAGCGGGAAGCCAGCCGCGCGACAGGAGTTGATCAGGGCAAGCTGTCCCGTTTGACCAGAGGGCGCGATGCGCTGCCGGCCACGCGCCGACGCCTGGCGCGCGGGTTTGGGCTGCCGGAGGACGCGCTCAACGCGCCCGCGCGCCTTGAGGCGCCACGCGAGGTGCGGCTGACCGATCTTTCCCTCGTGCCAACTGTCGGGCAGCGGGTCAAGATCCGTCGCATGGATTACGGATGGTCGCGACAAGAGCTGGCGCGCCGGGCCAAGACCTGGGCGGAGATCGTCGGCCAGGTCGAGCGTGGGCGGCCGGCCGCGCGCAAGACCATCGAGCGCATCGCCCGGGCGTTCGGCGAGCCACCCGAGCCGTTCATCCCGCCTCTGGCGACGGCGCTGCCCTCGGGTTTGCGCGTCAGGCCCGAACCGTACGTGGAGGAGGCGACGTTCGGGCCGGCACGCGTGGCGGGCCTGGAACGGAAGAACGGCCTGGAGGTCGTCACGTTGGAGTTTCCCTTCGTGAGCCCAGCGCTGCTGCGGATGATGGTGCCGCGGGAGATGGCGCAGCGCCAATTGCGCCCGATCACGCGCGCCCGCTACGAGGCGATCCGCTACGACGCCGCGCTGCGGGATGCCCTCCGCGAGACGGCGCGGGCCATCCGAGAATCATCGCGGGTCTACCACGCGCGCATCGTGAGCCGTCACTACCAGGCCTATCGCCATCGATCCGCAGGCCCTTCGCTCGACCAGGAACCGTTTGCCAACCTCGCCCATCGGCTGAGTCGCGTGCCACCCGCGACGCTGCGTGAAGAATTCGCGCGCGGTCCGTCCATCGAGCGCGCGCAGGCGCTCATCGATCGCCTCCGCTCGGTTGAGGGTAGCGGGCCCCGCGCGATCTCGCGGCGGGTCGTGATGGCGCTCGATGCGCTGGGGCGGACTGATCGGCAGGCGGCCGAGGCCCTCGGGGTCCGACCGGGACGGGTCTGGCTCTGGCGCGGGGGCGGCGTGCCGGATGGCGAAGGGCTCAGCCGTCTCGCGGCCGCGGCCCGGCAGCGCATCGGCCCAGGCGTTCAGATCGCCCACGTCGTCTTCGGCCGGTCGCTGGACGAACAGCTTCGGATCGCGACGTCTGTAGGTGAGCGCCTGCGGGTTGCGCGTCGCGCGGCCGGCCTGAGCATCGCCGGAGCGGCTGGCGTCCTGCGCGTGAGCCCATCGACGATTCAGGCCTGGGAGCAAGGGAAGAATCTCCCGCGCCCGCCATCTTGGAACGCTATTGTCCACGCGTACTCGCTGCGCGCGGAGAGTCCCTTGAGCCTGGAACTCCTGCTCGGCTCTGACCTGCCCGAACCCCTGAGGGCTCGGGCGCCAGAAGAGACCAAAGGGGTTGATGACGCGAAGGGGTACCGGGAGCTGCTCTCCCAACTTCGGACGCTTCAACCGGATCTCGTCGCGCCGCTGCTGCGACGCCTCTGGGCGAATGAGCGGCAGCGCGAAGATGCGCTGGCGGCCTTTGCAGAGAATGCGCATCTGACGGAGTTCTGGATTCGCGCGACCGACCGGTTGGAGGCCGATCAGCGCGCGGCGCTGCTGGAGCGTTTCTATGAGACGCTCCAGGGCCAGTACATCCTGCCGGTCGGCGAGCCGCAGAAGAGCCGGACCTACTGGGAGGGCGTCTTCGGCAACACGCATCCCTTCCAGATGGAGATCGGCTTCGGCCGCGGGCGGCATCTGCTGGAGCAGGCTCGGGCGCATCCTGAGGTGAACATGATCGGGGTCGACCTCCAACCACCGATGATGACCACAGGACAGATTCCGTTTATTGAGCTGCTGTCAACGAGTCCGGACCGACCGCGCAACATCCGCGTCATCAGGACGGATGCGCGTTCGTTCGTCCCAGGCGTCATGCCGCCTGGCATGCTGGATCACATCGGCATCTACTTCCCGCTGCCGCCGACGCTGCTCAAGCGCGACGTGTTGTTTCCGTTTCGGCGCGGCATGTTGTTTCCAGCTCGGCGGGGCGAAGTGTTTGCGCAGGAGCTCTACGACGCGCTGGCCGCCGGCGGCTCGCTTGAGCTCGTGACAGAGCACGCCCCCTATGCCATTGGGATCGCCCGCCTCTTCCGGCGATCCGTCGTTGGCCCAAAGCGCGTGACGATCTCACGGCGCATCCCGCCCCATCTGCCGCAGACCTATCTGGGACTGGTCACTCAGCGGCTCATCGGAGAGCCGCTGCGTTTTGAAGACGAGCTGCTGCGCGAGGTCTTGCCGGCGCGCTTGCCGCAGCGCCGCTACCTCAAGGTGACGAAACTGGTGCCGGCACCCGCGCCGGCAGGCGGATCAGGCCAGCAAGGCGTGCCGAGCGCGTTCGCCGAGGGGGAGCGCGAACCAAACCCGCCAGCGCATGAGCGCGCGAGGCTCGGGCGACAGAGCGGGACTTCTCGCATCGTCGCATCGCTGGGCTTGGCACTTCTGCTCTATGGCCTGATGAGCCCGCTCCTTCAGCTGGTGGCGTTGGCGTTGCGGCACGATCCCATGACGGCCCACTTACTGTTCGGCGTGCTCCTCGCACCGCTGGTGGAAGAGGTCGTCTTCCGAGGCCTGCTCTACCGGCGGGTCTTGAGTCCGGTGATCGGGGCTGCCGGCGCAGCGCTGCTCAGCGCGAACCTCTTTGCGTTGTCACACCATGTCTTTGTGTCGCTCTGGCCTTGGGGTTACGGGACCACCGGGCTGCCGGCGGGTTATTTTTTTCATCAGCTGACCTTTGGGCTGGCGGCCGTCTTGCTCTACGAGGCCGCGGGAGGGTTGTGGGCGCCGGTCATGCTGCACATCCTGCACAATACGGTGAGCCTTGTGGTCGCGCCGCTCATCGACGCCCCACCGAGCCCGATGGCCGTTGTGGCTCCGATCGTGGGAGCGGCGGCGATCGCGCTGGGCTGGTTCGGGCTGTTCAGGCGGGGCGCGGTGGCTGGGCGCTCAGCGCCATCGGGGCAGACCACACCGTCGACGATGAGCACTCCGGAGACGGGACCGGTGGGGGATGGCGCAGTCTTCGCGCCGGATGCGCGCCAAGTCGATGCGCTCATCGATCGCTTGTACCTGCCTCGAGACGCTCAGGCGTGGCGACTGCCCAAAGGCACGCGCTACGGCTTCTTCTCGCCGGCGCGCCTCGAGGATATCCGCCGCATTCTGGACCGGCTGCAGCTGGCTTCGGGCTCGACGCTGGCTGACGTGGGCAGCGGGGACGGCCGCGTGGTGCTCTCGGCGGCGGCGCGCGGCCTGCGCGCCACCGGCATTGAGGAGAACTGGAACCTGTTCCAGTCGGCGCAGGCGAGCGAGCGCCGGCTGCGCCGGCGGGCGGCGCTGCCCGACATCCGCTGGATTCGAGCGAACTTCCTGCGAGATGCGGTCGGCTTGGGGAGCTACGAGGCGATCTTCTACTTTATCGGCGGCACGTACGATCCGCTCCGGCTCTTTGAGCGGCTCCGGCGGGAGATGCGCCCGGGGGCGAAGCTGATCCTCTACTACTACAGCGGCGGCCGGTATCGGCTCTCGCCGTCCCAGGGGTTCAGGCGGCTCGCGTCGTTCGGCGACCTCGAGGACGTCGCGACGATCTACGAGAAGAGTTCCGGCGCGAGCGTGGGTTCGCCCGGCGGCCGGTGGCCGTGGCTCCAGCGGTTCTATGATGCGGTCCCGGGACCGCGATGGATCGGCCAGGCGGCGGCTCCTGCGATTCTGGAGTCCGGTCTCTTCGTTGGCGGCGGCAGCCTGTTGCTGTCGTGGGCCTTCGGGGTGCCGGAGACGACCGGACCGCCCGGCCTCGCGCCGATCGTCCTCGCGTTTCAAACCCTCTGGCATCTCCTGCACGGCCGCAGCGGAGCGTTTCAGTCTGAGCGACGCTGGATCACCGGACTGACGCTGCCCGCGGTCGCGACCCTGATGATCCTCTCAACCGTCCTGCCGTCTCCCGCTCAATGGCTGGCTTGGGGGCTCATGTCCGCCGTCACGCTCCCGCATCTCTTGGTGAACAGCCTCGCGCAGCAGGCGGGGTTGCGACAGACCCATTCCCCGGCCCTCGGCGTTATGTGGCTGGCGAGCGTCCTCGCCGGTTCGCTGCGCTCTTGGACACGGGCGTTGAGGGGGGCGCTGTCCCGGGTGTTGAGCTGGTTCTTCGAAGGCGAACCGCCGCGCGAGGGACCCTTTACAGGCATGCGTTCCTGGCAGGCGCGCGGGGATGACGAAGCGCCGGTTATCTACAGCGTCGAGCGGCGGCCCGACGGCGGGCCGCTTCATCTGGGCCGACCGCTGCTCGAGCGGTTTCCGGACGTCAGCGTGCTCGTGATCCCCGGGATGCTCGTCCTGGAGGCCTACCAGTTCAGCATGGCCAAGATGCGCTGGTGGCTGGGCGGTGTAGTGCACGACGATTCGTATTGGCACCGGGGGACCGGGCTGGCCTTCGCGCTGGCGCAGACGTTTCGCGTCGCGACCTCGGCCGGGATCGACGCGCGCCGGATGCGCCAGGGCAGCGACCTTCCGACGCTGGAGGTGCGCGTCAATGGCGCACCGGCGGGGCGGCTCGGCGACTTCTCGCCGGCAGCGCCGCTGCGCCTGCGCGCCTCCTCGGACATCGTGGTCCTCGGGGCCGAAGCCCCGGCGCTCAGGCCCGCCCGTGTGCCAAGCCGCTGGCGCCGCCTCGTCGCGGCTCTTCCGGCGCGGCTCGTCCGCTTCCAGAGGCGGCTCAAGGCGTGGGCGAAGGCGATCGGTCGGTTGGTTGGCATGGTACCGCTGCTGATCGCCATCGGCGCCAGTCCGTCGCGGGGCACGCCGCGCACGCCGGACGCCGTGCCGATGGCGCGATCAGCGATGCTGTCGACGCCGACCACGCCGCCGCATCCGACGCCTCCTATGCCTCCTTCCGGCCCGCGGCCCACGGCGCCTCCACAGCAGGCGGGTCCGATCTTCGCCGGCGGGAGAGGCGCGAGCGCGCAGATGCTTGGTGGGTTGAGTCCGGTCATGCTGCCGTGGAGATCGTGGTCCCCGCCGCCGCACGGCTTTCTGCCGCTGCTCAAGGCCTTCGAGGTCGAGCTGTTGCAGCTCTTCGCCGGTCTCTATGTCTTGGGGTCATTCCTCGTGCTGGCGCGCGGCTGGTTCGCCACGCGGTCCATGCGCCATCAGGGCCGCTCGGTGATGGACCGGCTGGCGGCATTCTCATCCGAGAGGCCGTGGCTGGGGCTGGGAGTGGTTCTTGGCGCGCCGCTGGCTCTTGCGCTGGTGGGACGGGAATTCGGGTTCGCGGGCGGGCTGGTTGTGGCGGTCCAGGGAGTGTGGCTTGGCCTCTCCGCGCTGGGAGATCGGGACGATGTTCGATCGGATCTCTGGGCCGCGCGACGCGCCACGTGGAGGCCGCTGGTGCTCAACCTTCAGCTTGCGCTCTCCGTCGTGCTGTTGATGCTGGGCGCGGCCTTGATGCTGGGCGCCGTGCCGATGGCGAGCGCTCCATCGTGGGCGTTCGGATTGAAGCGCTCCGTCGTGCAGGCGGCCGGGCCGATCGGCTTGGCGATTCCGCTGGCAAGCGCGCTGAAAAAGGGGTCAGGCACTTTTCTCCAAAAAGGTGTCAGACCCCTTTTCCGCCGCCTGCTGCGGCTCTTCCAGAGCAGGCCTCTGGCCCTCGCCCTCGCCGCGCTCCTCCTCGGCCCGGCGCTTCTCCTCACAACCGGTACCAGGTACCACTTCGCTTCAGCGGTACCTGGTACCGGTTTGATCGTGAATGCGGCCGGCAGCGACCAGGTCGCACGCTACCGGCGGTTCTTCGCGCAGGCGCACCGGCTTCATCAGGCCGGGGAAGTGCGCCCGGCGGTTGAGGCCGCGTTCCGCGGGGCGCTGCGCATGATCGTGGCCGAGGAGATCCCCGCCATCATAGGGGATGCCTCCCGATCCCCAGCAGAACAGCGCTCCGATCTGCTCAACCTCTTGATGACGGTACAGGAGGACCGCGCCGGTTGGGGGGCCGTCTTGGCTGGCATCGAGCTGCACGGTGTTGAGCAGGGAATCCGCTTGCTGCGCGCCTGGGAGCCGGGTGCGGACTTGATGCCGGTTGCCGCGCGCATCCGCAAACTGCTGAAGCGGGACGCCGTGCGGGCCACACCGGTGGCGCGGCCTCCAGACCAGGGCGAGGTGTCGCCCTCCCTCGATCTGGCCCGCCGCTCCCGCGGGCCGGTGACTGCTTCCATTTATGATCGTTTCATGCTTGTCACCTTCGCCGCGGTCCTCCTCGGCCCGGCACTTGCGCTGGCGGGTGACGGCTCAGGTTTGGGGTCTGACCCCATTTCACTGACTCTATTAGAAGCCCAATGGTGGCGTGCCGTGGAGGTCATTTTTGCTGGCACACTCGTCAGCGGGCTGGGATTCATCTTGCTCGTCAGGCACTTGCGCCGCTATCAGGCCGAACTGGATGCGTTGAAACCCGGGGAAGAGCTCCGCGGCCGAGGGGCGATTTCCGCCCGAATTGCCGCGGCGACAGTGGCGATCGGCGTGGCAGCCCTATTCGCTTGGAGCATGCTCATGATGTCCCTTGGAGAGCAAGGCTACCCACTGCGCATCGGGGGCATCACGTGGCTCCTGCTCGGCTACGGCACGGCCGCTGGAATCGCGGCCGCATACCTGTACGGGCCGCGGCTTGCTGGCCGGCTGCGGGCCTGGGCGCCGGCGATCTTCAGCTTCAAAGGTGGCGAATCCGGCGCGGCGCGCAGGCCGCGCAGGAGACTGGACTGGTCGTTGCGGCGTCTGCTCTGGGGCCCGGGCCAACTGACGCTCCTGCGGCACGGTGAACAACTGTGGAGCGATACGGTGCCGGAGGCTGGAGGGGGACGGTTCGCGGGATGGAGAGACATCGCGTTAACCGATCGGGGACGCTTAGATGCTACAGCCCTTGGCAGGGCGTTAACCGCGCTCAATGCCAAAGTGGATATCGCGTTTACCTCCGACCTTCAGCGAGCCGATGAGACGCTGCGGCTCGCTTTGCGCGGAATGGAAAAGACCGCTGAACGCTGGCACCGCCCGGTTGCGGTGCCCGCTGAGACTGCGAGCGAGACTGTGGAGGATGCACAGACCAAGGCTCAGGAAGTCAACCAATTGTGGTGGCGAAGCTTTGACGTGGCACCTCCACCTGATGAAATCGGCCGGTCGGAGAGTCTGCGACAGACGCAGGCTCGCGCGCTCCCGTTCTATCTGGATGAAATTGACCCACGGCTGATGCGCGGAGACCACGTCCTCGTCAGCGCCCATGGCAATAGCCTGCGCGCGATCGCGATGCGACTCTTCGATCTCACCCCGCAAGCAGTGGAGCTGTTCACTTTCCCCTTGGGGACAGCGGTGCGTGTCCACTTCAACCGGCGCGGAGGCATCCAGCGGGTCGAGATCATTGAACCGATGGATCGACCAGCCCCGGATCCCCAGAACGTTGCCGCGCTGCATGCGGTGTTGGAGCAGAAGGGGATCCAGGTTCGCGTGCTGCGTCTTCACCAAGCCGAATCCGGCATGGTGCGCAAGCCAGACGGTGGCCGCTGGCCGTGGCGCAAGGGCGCAAAGCTCGCCCTCGCCGCGCTCCTCCTCGGCCCGTCGCTCGCGCTCGGCAGGCCGGTATCAGATAACAAACTCAGCACCTCCCGCATTCCAAGCGTGATATCTGGCATCGTGTTCGCGCCGGGTGGAGGTGCGGCAGCGGGCTGGACGCCGCGCGTGACGGCCGCCGCGTCGGGCGTGCGGGATTACGGGTGGTACTTCCGCAGGGGCGATGCGCTGCGCGCGGCCGGCCGGAAGCGATTGGCGGCGCGGGCGTATTTCAAGGGCTTCCTCATTAAGTTCGCGGACTCGGACATCCCCGACGTCCTCGGGGATCCCGTCTTTTCTCCGAAGGAAAAGCAGAAAGCGATCTTGCGGCTCCTGGGAGTGCTCAAGCGCTTGAGGGATGAGGATGCCGACGTGCTGGGTGAGGTGACACTCATCGGCGTCGAGCGCGCGATCGGAGCGTTGAGCCGGTGGCGCCTTCCGCAGGACCTGGCGCCGGTGGTTAAGCAGGTCCGGCAGTTCATGCGCGAGGACGCCTCGCGCCTCCTTATTCCAGGGGAAGACCAACCGGCGCTGCCGCCTTCCACCGGGCCCCCGCCCACGACGCCGCCCAAGAGCCCGCAGGCCCCGGAGCTTCCACGACCTCCCGCGCCCGGTCCGTCGCCAGCAGGCCCCCTTATCGCGCGCATCACGGCGGCACCGCAGGGTTCAGCAACGGTGTCAGGCAAAAGGAGTGCGGTCCGACTGGCTATCGGCCCGCTGGCCTGGGGGCTGCTGGCGCTCGGCGCGCTTGGGATCGTGGGGCGGTGGGGCGGTCGACGTCGCGGATGGACTCGTGAAGTACTGATTCCAACTCGGCTTGAGCCGGAGTGGATTGAAGCAATCGCGTATGATTCAGCAATGGCCCCCTTCCTGGAGCCGTACCTGGATGTTCCCATTGCTGGAAGGCCGTTGCGGCAGCTCTTGCTGGATCGGGAGGAGTTTTCGAAGTGGTGGTCGACATTGTGGGCTACAGCGTCCGGCCTCCTGCGCGCCGGACCGCTGGATTTCCTGAGCCGCCTTGCCTCTTCCGTGATTTCACTCATCACTCATCACCAGTCACTCATCACCGCCTTCCTCCTCGCCCTTTCCTCTCTCGGGCTCGCCCTTGGTCTTGCCGTTCGGTTCGGTCACCAACCCTTCAGGCTGCCACGCCGCGGCGAAGGGCCACGCGGTTCGGGCCGCACCACCGGCGCTCGCCCATTCGGTTGGCTGCCGTGGTGGGCCACCCGTACTTCCCTGAAAGATGTCACCTCCGTAATGCTCAGCATCCAGCGTGACGCGGTGTCGCGCTGGCAGCACGTCGTCGTGAGACGGCGGATGCACTGGGGACCGCGGTGGTCCCGTGCGCCTCCGTCTGACCGGCCCTAATGGGCTAGGAGGTGAACAATGTCTGTTCGTGGTGAGCATGCGGGAAGGCCGCCGCCGTATGACCGACGGCGGGAGCGTCGCGTCCCGCTCTCCATTCCCGTGCACGTGACTCGGCGGGAAGAGGGTAGCGGCGGAGCTGTGTCGCGCTATACCGCGCGATCCATCAACATCAGCGCTGGAGGCATCCTGCTCTCTCTCGGTGGAGGGGGACTCTTTGTGCCCGGAGAGATCGTGACCGTCTCCTTGACAATCCCGTCGGAGGCGCGAGGGGTCATTCCGTTTTCGCTGATCACGGGCGCCTCACGCGTGGTGCGTGTGGTGAGCGGCGATGGCCAGGAAGGCGTCGCGCTGGCATTCTGCGCCTCCGACGTCAGTCGACTGGCGTCCATTGTGCATCGCTGAGAAGAGGTGACTAACTGGTAGATTTTTAAAAGCAAATAGGAATAGGGGTTTTGCAAACGTCCAGCACAGGCATGTTGCAAAAGTCCAGCAGGAAGTCTCGGTCGGCACTTTTTTGCTTGAGAAAGCGCTTCTGTAGGCGTACAGTACTCAGCACGATGCGCTCTTTCTTGACAGGGGACGTAGCAAGAGGGTAGAGGAGCACGGTGATGGATGAGGCCCGCGTCGAGCGACGGCGGGGACGACGCGTACAACTGCAAGCCCCGATGTTGATCCGACGCACGACAACGCCTGGGCCTGAACCCTTTGAGGAAGAAGTGACGCGCGATATCAGCATTGCGGGCATCTACTTTGAAACAGAGCGGGGGGCATACGCGGTGAACGACTGTGTCGTCACCTCGGTGACCATCCCAGATGCGCAGAGGCGAACGTTTCCCTTTACGCGACTCGCCGGCCGCAGCCGTGTGGTGCGAGTCAAACCGCCCGGGCCGGAGCTGGGGACATCCACTCGGAAGCGATTCGGTGTTGCGCTCGAATTTGGCGACGATTGCACGATTCTGACCGCCCTCCCCGCTCAGGGCTGATGTTCGCCGCTTGACCACGCTGTCACGGCCGTAGTACTGTAGTGCCCCTCGCCATCCCTTACCACGGCATGAGAGGATGATGAAGAGAATGGCAGCGCAGGAGACAATCAGGGCCGGTCTTTCGATTGCCGCATGCGCCCTCCTCGGGATTCTCACGGGATGCGGTCAGCCATCCCGCTCTCATGATGCCAGGCCCCTGCGCGTGTGGCACTGGATGACGGACCGCGAAGACGCCTTCAACGAGCTCGCCACGCGTTACCAGCAGGAGACGGGCACCCCGGTCCGGTTTGAGCTCTACGCCCCCTCGGACGTCTACGTGCAGAAGGTCCGCTCGGCTGCGCAGACGAACGGCCTGCCCGATGTCTACGGCATCCTGGGCGAAGCGCGCGATGTCGCCAGCTTCATTCATGCCGGGCACGTGCTGCCGCTTGAAGAGGCCATGAGCCGGGACCGGGACGCGTGGCGGTCGGTGTTTTTTCCGAAGGCGCTGGCGGTCAACATGTTTCAGAGGGGGAACCCCCACGGCATTGCGCCCGGCGTGTATGGGGTGCCGATCGACGTGATGAGCATTCAGCTTTTGTACAACAAGAAGCTCCTCACCAAACTCGGTCTTGATCCGGCATCGCCCCCGGCCACCTGGCAGGCCTTCTTGGGCGTCGGCCCGCTGGCGAAGGCCCAGGGCGTGAGCGGATTCGTGAGCGGCTGGGCCGAGCTGTGGCTCATCGACTGTTTTGCGACCGACTACGCCATCCATCTGATGGGGATGAAAAACGTCGAAGCCACCTACCAGGGCAAGATCCCGTACACCGACCCGCGCTGGGTGCAGGTGCTGAGCTTGTTCGCGCAACTGCGCGAGAGCGGCCTGCCGGATGACGGGATCGTCGCGATGGGCAACAAGCGGGCGGAGCAGCTCTTTGCCAACGAGCAGGCGGTCTTCGCGTTCAACGGCACCTGGGGCGTCAACGTCTACAAGAGCATGAACCCGACGCTCGACTACGGCGTGACGATGCTGCCCAGCATCCTGAAGGACCGGTCGATGGTGACATGGGGCGGGGCCGGGTCCAGCTTTTTCATCAACGCCAAGTCGCCGCGGAGCGCCGAGGCGGTCGCGTTTCTCACGTGGCTGACCGCGGAAGCACAGCAGCGGTATCTGCTTGAGGTGACGCAGAATATCCCGGCCAATCGCTTGGCGGCCGAGGCACTGCCTCCTCAGCTGGCGGCGTTCGCCGAGAACCTGGATGCCACGGTGCACCCGCGCCTCTTCAGCGTGCAGGAGAACTCCTCCGTCATCGAAGCGTTTGACAAGGGCATCCAGTCCATTCTCATTGGGGAAGCCACTCCTGAGCAGGTCGCGCGACAGGTCGCTGACATCAAGCGCCGGGAAACAAGCCGCCGGGCGCAGCGGGAGGCGGTGAATGCCGTCGACTAGAGGGCACGTCCTCAAGCCGTATCTCTTCGTCCTGCCTGCGCTCCTCCTGTTTGTCGTCTTCAGCATCTACCCGTTTTTCCTCTTAACGGCGACGAGCGTTCTCGACTGGGACGGGGTCTTCCCGGCCAACCCGTTCGCCAGCCTCCACGCCTTCTTCCAGCAGTTTGTGGGGCTGCGCAACTACGCGGAAGTGTTCACCGACCGGATCTTTTGGCAGTCATTCGGGCAGGCGGGCTACATCACGCTCCTGGCGCTCACTGTGCAGAATGCGCTGGCGCTCGCCCTCGCGATTGCCGTCAACCGCAAACTGGCCGGCGGAACGGTGTATCGCACCATCTTCTTTTTGCCGCCCATTCTTTCCGAGATCGTGGTCGGCCTCATCTGGGCCTGGATCTACGACAAGAACTTCGGCGTGTTCAACCATGCGCTGGAGGCCATCGGCTTACAGCTGTTCGCCCGTTCCTGGCTGACCGACCCCGGCACGGCGCTCTCAGCCGTGGCCGTCATTCATATGTGGAAGGGGTTCGGCTGGGGGTTCGTCATGTTCCTCGCCGGGCTGCAGACCATTCCTGAGGAACTCTATGAGGCCGCGAGGGTCGATGGAGCCAACGCCTGGTTCCGCTTCCGCCATATCACGCTGCCGCTCCTGGCGCCGGTGTGCCTCATGGTGTCCATTCTGACGATCCTGGGGACCATGCAGATTTTTGCGCTCATCATCGCCACGACTCAGGGCGGTCCTGGCTATCACACCGAGGTGCCGATCACCCGGATCTTTTCGAGCATGCTCGGATCGGCTCGATTCGGGTATGCCTGCGCGCAGGGCATCGTGTTCGGGCTGATCCTGTTGACCTTCTCGCTGATCCAAATGCGCTTTCAGCGCCGCTCCGTTTAATGGAAGACACAGCGTCGTTCAGGGCTCAGGGCTCAGGGCTCAGGGCAAGTGCCCCCAGCCCCCAGCCCCCAGCCCCCAGCCACGTTCGGATTACACTATTCTTCCAGCGGGCGCACCAACGGATTGCACAGCTCGGCTGGCATGTGCTGTGTCTTCCAATCGCGGCGAGCTGTGTGTTTCCGC
>CAYJWN010000005.1:39435-42020 GCA_964373835.1 uncultured Planctomycetales bacterium | reverse complement strand
GGCAAGTGGCTGCGCTTCCGGGGTCATTTGGACAAGATCAGCGACAACATGTTTACCGCGGCGCAGAACGTGTTCACCAGCGCGGTGGGCACCGCCATCGACCAGCTCGACGGACAGGTCAAGCCGATTCCTCAGGCGGCCCGTCACTATAAGGCCCAAGGGCTCGGCTGGGTCGCCGTCGGCGATGAGAACTACGGCGAGGGATCAAGCCGCGAGCATGCGGCGATGTCGCCCCGCTACCTCGGCTGCAAGCTCGTCATCGCCAACAGCTTTGCGCGGCTGCACCTCACCAACCTGAAGAAGCAAGGCATCCTCCCCTGCACGTTCGCCGAGCCGGCGGATTATGACAAGATCAAGGCGGACGACCGCATCAGTGTCACTCGGCTTGGTCAGATAGCCCCAGGCAAGCCGCTGACAGCCACCCTCCATCACGCCGACGGGACGACCAAGCCGCTCACCTTGAACCATTCGATGACGGAGGAGCAGATCCGCTGGTTCAAGGCGGGTGCTGCCCTCAACCTCCTCTCGTCAAGTCCCTAACCTCAATGGCCCAACCCAAAGTGTTAGTGGTCGACGATGAGAAGAACATCGTCGAGACCATCACCTACAATCTCGAGAAGGCCGGCTTCCGCACGCTGACCGCGCACGACGGCAAGCGGGCGGTGGAGCTGGCGCAGCGCGAAGTTCCTGATCTCATCACCCTCGATGTCATGCTGCCGGAGCTGGACGGATGGGAGGTGTGCCGGCTCTTGCGGCAGGATAGCCGGACCAAGCGAATCCCCATCATCATGCTGACGGTCAAGGGTGATGAGACGGACAAGGTCGTGGGCTTAGAGCTCGGCGCGGATGACTACCTGACCAAGCCGTTCAGCCCGAAGGAGCTGATCGCGCGGGCGAAGGCGATCCTGCGGCGCACCAAGGAGGCCGTGCCGGATGAAGTGATGACGGTGGGAGATCTGCAGGTGGATCTGGGCAAGCACCTCGTGCGCGTGAAGAACAAGCCAGTTGAGCTGACTGCCAAGGAGTTTGAGCTGCTGCGGGTCCTCCTTGAGGCGAAGGGCCGCGTGCTGGGGCGCGAATTCCTGCTGGATCGCGTATGGGGCCTCGAGCAGTCACTGGAGATCGAAACGCGCACCGTCGACGTCCACGTCGGCCAGTTGCGCAAGAAACTCACAAGCGAAGCTCATCGGCTCCTCACCGTGAAGAATGTCGGCTACCGGTTTGACGTCGAGTCACCCTAAGGCGCATGCCGCCCTTTCCCCCTGGCGCTTTGTTCTGGAAGTTGTTCGGGGCGCTGCTGCTCGTCCTCATGCTCTGCCTGTGGCTGACCGGCGCCTCCGTCACATTCTCCACGGGCGCGTTCCTCATGGTGATCGCCGCCGTGCTGAGCGGGCTCATAGCCCGATCCATCGCTCGCCCCATTCAGCGCATCACCGAGACGGCGCATATGACAGCCGACCAGCTCCAGCAGCGCCTTCGGGAGTTGGAATCGCAGCGCAATCAGGCGCAGGTGATTCTCGAAAGTATGGTGGAAGGGGTCTGTGCGTTAGACCGCGACGGCCGCGTCCTGTGGCTCAACACGTCCGCCCAGCGCCTCTTTGGCGTCACGGCGCGCCAGGCCGATGGCAAACGCTTACTCGAAGTGTTCCGCCAGCCAGAGGTGGGCGCGCTGATCCATGACGTGCTGCTTCACCATCGTCCCGCTGTTCGCGAGGTGCAGACGTTTGGCGCGCAGGAGCAAACGGTGCGGCTGCAAGCGACACCGTGCGACGGCGCACCGGCGGATGCGGCGCTGGTGCTTGTGGTTCAGGATGTGACTGACATTCGGCGCCTTGAAGGTGTGCGGCGGGAATTTGTCGCCAACGTTTCGCATGAGCTGAAAACTCCGTTGACCTCCATTCGGGGACTGGTGGAGACGTTGCTCAATGGGGCGCTGGAGGATTCCGCGAACAACCGGCGCTTCGTGACCATGATCGACGAGGACGCCACCCGTCTGACACGGCTGATCGATGACTTGCTTGAGCTCTCCCAGATCGAATCCAAGGCAGCGCCCCTGTCCCTTCAGCCGGTTGATGTGCGTCAGCTGATCCAGGACGTCGGGGCGCGGCTCCAGCGGCAGGTGCAGGAGCGCCAGGTGGCGCTTGACGTGTCCCTTCCCGAAGGCCTGCCGCCGATCACAGGCGATCCGGATCGCGTGCGCCAGATCTTCCTCAACCTCTTGGACAACGCCGTCAAGTTCAACAAGCCGGGAGGCCGGGTGACCGTGACCGCCGGCCGCCGCGACGCGTCCGTCTCCATTTCGGTTGAAGATACCGGTAGTGGTATTCCCCCGCAGGGCCTCCAGCGGATCTTTGAGCGGTTTTACCGGGTGGATAAAGCCCGATCGAGAGAGCTGGGGGGCACAGGGTTGGGTCTCGCGATCGTCAAGCATCTAGTCGACTTGCACCACGGGACCATTGACGTCCGCAGCCAGCCCGGCCGCGGCTCCACCTTCACCGTGACCCTGCCGCTCTGGCAGGCCCCCTCCAGGTAGGCCACCGTTTTTCGCTCGCCACGCAACTTACCCACGCTGACTGGGTGACGAA
>CAYJWN010000005.1:0-39335 GCA_964373835.1 uncultured Planctomycetales bacterium | reverse complement strand
TAGGCCACCGTTTTTCGCTCGCCACGCAACTTACCCACGCTGACTGGGTGACGAAGTTTTGAGCTGTCGCGCATGGCTTTACCGCGCGTCGCCGCTTTACACAAACCTTACACAGGGGTTGCAGGTGGTTTACGGTCGTAGGGTATACCTCGTAACGAAAGCAACAAAGGAGCGGATCATGCGCAAGGCATGGCTGGGAACAGGAGTGGTCGCAGGGGTGGTGTTGTTGGCGTCGCGCACCCTGGCAGGAGAGCAGCTGCAGGGTTCTATTCAGATGAAAGGCTCGGACACCATGGTCAACCTCTGCCAGGCGTGGGCGGAGGCGTTCATGGCGAGGCACCCGCAGGTGAATGTGGCGGTCACTGGTGGCGGATCAGGCACCGGCATCGCCGCGCTCATCGGCGGCACCTGTGACCTGGCGGCATCCTCTCGGAAGATCACCGCGAAGGAAGTGGCGGCTGCGTCAGCCAAAGGCGCTGCACCCCAGGAGTTGATCGTCGCCCTGGACGGATTGGCCGTCGTCGTCCATCCAAAGAATCCAGTGAAACAGTTGACCCTTCAGCAATTGGCGGAGCTGTTCACCGGCAAGATCACCAACTGGCGCGACGTCGGTGGCGAGAACAACAGGGTGGTGCTCCTCTCCCGCGAGGTGAACTCCGGCACCCACGTCTACTTCAAAGAACATGTCCTTGGTCCCTCGAATGAGTTTGCGCCTGAAGCGCTCCTCATGCCCTCCTCTCAAGCGATCGCCGATGAGGCGGCCGGCAACCTGTCAGCGATCGGCTACTATGGGATGGGCTACACGAATCCCAGGAACGCGGTGATGGCGATTGCCAAGACTACCTCCGATTCCGCGATTGCGCCATCCGAGGAGACGGTGCGTTCCGGCGCCTATCCCATCTCCCGGCCGCTGTTCCTCTATACTCACGGGACGCCTGGAGGGGTCGTGAAAGCCTTTCTCGACTTCATCCAATCGCCGGAAGGACAGGCCATCGTCCGCCGCATTGATTTTGTTCCCCTGGATGCCCAGTAACGCGTCCATGGTGCGGCCGCGGTGGCGTGAGCGGCTCATCGAAGGCTCAATCCGCCTCTGCGGCGCCTCTGCCATTGTGATCGTCGCCCTCATCTTCCTCTTCCTGATCAAAGAAGGGTCAGCCCTCTTTACGACTGTGCCAGTGTCGGAGTTTCTCGGCGGTCAGCGCTGGTACCCGATCTCCGAGCCGCCACGCTTCGGCATTCTGCCGCTCATCTTGGGGTCGTCGGCGGTGACCCTGGGAGCCGTCGTCCTCTCCGTGCCGATCGGGATTGCGAGCGCGTTGTTCATTGCTGAGATCGCCACCGGCTGGGCGAAAGACGTGCTGAAAACCGGCATCGAGCTATCGGCGGCTATTCCCAGCGTCGTGCTGGGCTTCATCGGCATCACCGTGCTGGCCCCGATCGTCAAGAGCGCGTTTCACCTGCCGACAGGTCTGACCGCGCTGACCGGCTCCATCATGCTGGCCTTCATGGCGATGCCGACGATTGTCAGCATTACGGAGGATGCGCTGGCAGCGGTGCCGCGCAGCTATCGTGAAGCCGCGCTCGCGCTGGGGGCCACGCGGTGGCAGATGATGTACCGCGTGCTGCTGCCGGCCGCGGCCTCAGGCATTGTGGCGGCGGTCATGCTTGGCATCGGCCGGGTGATCGGGGAAACCATGGCGGTGATGATGGTGACAGGCAACGCCGCCGTCATTCCCAGGACGATGCTGCAGCCCGTGCGGACGATGACCGCGACCATCGCAGCGGAAATGGGGGAGACGGTGCGCGGCTCAGACCACTATGCAGCGCTCTTTGCCATCGGCGTCGTGCTGTTCGTGATCTCCTTCGTCATCAACATGGTCGCGGATCTGTTCCTGCACCGGGAGAGGACGTCATAACCATGGCCGGCACCCCCGCCTCACCCGCCGCCGCGACTCAGCGCGCGTGGGATACCTCAACGCCGTTAAGCCGGACGTGGCGCCGAGCGATGGCGGCCCAACGGGCGGCGTTTGCCGGATTGTTCCTCGCCACCCTCCTGGTCGGATTGGCGACGCTGTGTGTGATCGGTGTGATCGTGGTACGCGGGATCGGTGCGCTGTCGTGGTCGTTTCTCACCGCCATGCCCAGTCAGGGCATGCGCGCCGGCGGCATCTTCCCGGCCCTTGTCGGGACGCTTGAGCTGGTGGCGCTGACGATGCTCTTCGCGTTGCCGATGGGCGTGGCGGCGGCGGTGTACTTGACGGAATACGCAGCGGACCACTGGCCCACTCGGATGGTGCGGTTGGCGATCGTGAATCTCTCCGGCGTGCCGTCCATCGTCTACGGGCTGTTCGGGTTGGGGTTGTTCGTCATCTTCTGCCGCTTCGGGACATCGTTGCTAGCCGGCGCCTTGACGCTGGCGATCATGATCCTGCCGGTCGTCATCACCGCCTCGGAAGAGGCGCTGCGGAGCGTGCCCAAGAGCTTCCGTGAAGTGAGCCTTTCGCTGGGGGCCAGCCACTGGCAGACCATCCGTCATGCGGTGCTGCCCTTTGCCATCCCCGGCATCATGACCGGCACGATCCTCGGCATCAGCCGCGCGGCAGGGGAGACCGCGCCGATTTTGTTCACCGTGGCCGCGTTTTACCTCCCGAGGCTGCCGGCATCGATCTTTGATCAGGCGATGGCGCTCCCGTACCACCTGTATGTCATCACGACCCAGGTGCCAAACATTCCCGTCAGACAACGCTACGGGACCGCCCTCGTGCTCCTGCTCCTCGTGCTCTCGATGAACATCCTCGCCATGGTCCTGCGCGCGAGGTTCCGAAGGAAGCGGCAATGGTAGCGGACGCCCTGAGCGAGACCAGGGGGCCGAGTCGAAGGGTGACGGCGCCGCCGGCGACCAAGATGGCATTGCGGGACTGGTCCGTGTGGTACGGGAGCCTTCAGGCGCTGAAGTCGGTGTCACTCGACATCCGGTCGCGGGAAATTCTCGGCGTGATCGGCCCGGCCAATAGCGGCAAGACCTCCTTCCTGCGCAGCCTCAACCGGATGCATGACACCAACCCCGCCTTCCGTTCCACCGGCACGGTCACGCTGGATGGGCATGATCTCTACCGCGACTTCGATGCTCAGGAGGTGCGCCGCCGGGTCGGCATCGTCTTTGCGCTGCCGCTGCCGCTGCCGCTGTCCATTCGCGAGAATGTGATCTATGGTCCGCGCAGAAAGGGTGAACGTGACACGACGCGCCTGGAGGAGTTGACGGAGCGCAGCCTGCGCGCCGCCTCCTTGTGGGATGAAGTGCAGGACCGCCTCGATCGGCCGGCGATGAAGCTCTCCGGCGGCCAGCAGCAGCGCTTATGCATCGCGCGCACGCTAGCGATGGAGCCGGAAGTCGTGTTGTTTGACGAGCCCTGCTCCGGGTTGGATCCGATTTCGACCGCCAAGGTCGAAGAGACGATGCTCACGCTCAAGTCCCAGTACACCCTCGTGCTGGTGACGAATAATACCAAGCAGGCGGCGCGGGTGAGCGACCGCGTGGCCTTCTTCCTGATGGGCGAGCTCATTGAACTGGACCGGACGGCTGTGACGTTTACCACGCCGCGCGATCAGCGAACCAATGACTACATCACCGGGCGATTTGGTTGATCCTGCGGCGCGTCCGGTCGCGGGGGCCGGACGCACCGAACAGCCCAAAATCGCCGTGGAACAGCTCAACCTGTATTACGGCGAGTTTCATGCCCTCAAGGACGTCAGTATGCAGATCGCGCCGCAGCGAGTGACCGCCATGATCGGCCCTTCGGGCTGCGGCAAGTCGTCCCTGCTGCGGTGTCTGAACCGCATGAACGAGCTGGTGGATCAGGCGCGCGTCACCGGCCGCATTCTCCTCGACGGCCGGGATATGACGGATCCGGCATTTCCCCTCGTCACGCTGCGCAAGCAAGTCGGCATGGTGTTCCAGCGTCCGAATCCGTTTCCACTGTCGGTCTACGACAATCTCGCCTTCGGTGTCAAGATTCATGCGCTGGCACCCCGGCGGGAGATTCCGCTGATCATCGAGCGGAGCCTGCGCGCCGTGGGACTGTGGGATGGCCTGAACGATCGTCTGAAGACCTCGGCCCTGCGGTTGTCGCTCGAGCAGCAACAGCGACTGTGTATCGCACGCTTGTTGGCGGTGCAGCCCGAGGTGCTCTTGATGGATGAGCCCTGCTCGGCGCTCGATCCCATCGCCACGGCGAAAATCGAAGAGCTGATCCATGAGCTCAAGGCGCGGTACACCATCGTGATCGTCACGCACAACATGCAGCAGGCGGCCCGCGTGTCCGACTACACGGGATTCCTCTTGCTGGGTGAGCTGGTTGAGTTCGATGAAACGCAGCGCGTGTTTACGACACCGCGTCATGAGCGAACAGAGTCCTACATCACCGGTCGGTTTGGCTGAAGGCGGCGCACGATGAAGCTCGGCATCATTGATGTGGGGACGAATTCCATCCATCTGCTCATTGGTGAGCTGAATCGGCAAGGGCGCTGGCGCCTGGTGGTCCACCAGCAAGAGCTGGCGCGGATTGGGCAGGGGGGATTGAGGAGCCGCCACCTCACTTTGAAGGCCATGCAGCGGGCGCTGGCGGTGTTGCGTCGCCATGTCGCGGCGCTCAAGCAGCAGGGTGCGGATCAGGTCATCGCCGTGGCAACGAGCGCGATCAGGGAGGCGGCCAATGGCCGGCGGTTTGTGCAGCGCGTCCGTCGGCAGCTCGCGCTCCCCCTGCGGATCATCAGCGGGACCGAAGAAGCGCGGCTCATCTATGAGGGGCTCCAGTGGCTGCATCGCTTCCGTGGGCCGACGCTGATGATCGCGATCGGTGGAGGCAGCGCCCAGGTGATGTTGGGGAGCGGTCAACGGCTGCAGTATGCGATCAGCCGGCCGCTCGGGTCGGCGCGGATGGCGGAACAATTCATTCACCACGACCCGCCGGGCGCCGAAGAGGTCGCCGCGCTAGAGCGCGCCGTCCGCCGGGCCTGGGCGCCGGTCGTCAGGTCGGTGCAACGCCACCGCTGGCGTCAGGTCATCGGCAGCTCGGCCACCATCGCCCAGGTGCTGACAGCGGCCCGAATGTTCGGCGCATCTCGTAGGCGCATCACACAGGGCGCATTGCGGTTGTTGGTGCGGCGGTTATCAACGTCGACAGCGGCCCAGCGCAGGCGACTGCCGGGGGTCGAGCCTCAGCGGGAGGCTCTCGCCTTGCCGACGGCCGTCATACTGCTGACATGGATGGAAGGGTGCGGTGTCACGAGTATCCGCCACGCCACGGGCTCCTTGCGCGAAGGCCTCGTTGTAGCGTACCTGGAGCGAGGCGGCCGGCGGGAGTTGACAGCGAGGCGGCGGAAGCGGATCATGCGTCGTAGAGGATGAAGAGGAGCCACACATGGGGCGGCACATTGATCTCGAACTGAATCGGCTGAAAGATGAACTGGTGCGGATGGCGGGTCTGGCGGAGGCGGCGATCGGGCTGGCCATCAAGGCGCTCGTCAGCCGCGACGCGGAGGCGGCGCGCCAGGTGATCGCCTCGGATGACGCCATCAACACGCTCGAGATGGAGATCGACGAGCTGTGCCTGCGCACCATGGCGCTGTATCAGCCTGAGGCCCGCGATCTGCGGCTGCTCGCCATGGCGCTGAAGATCAACAACGACCTGGAGCGCATGGGCGACCAGGCGGTGAACATTGCCGAGCGGACGCTGGAGCTGCTCAAGGAGCCGCTGCTCAAGCCGCTCATCGACATCCCGCGCATGGCGGAAATCGCCCAGCGGATGGTGAAGGAGAGCCTGGATGCCTTCGTGCATCAGGACCCCATGCGGGCCCGCGCCGTCTGCCGACAGGATGACGAGGTGGATCAGTTCGACGATCAGATCTTCAGGGAGCTCTTGACCTACATGATGGAAGACCCGCGCGTCATCACGCGGTCGGTGAACCTGATTCTGGTGAGCCGGCACCTTGAGCGCATCGCGGATCATGCCACCAACATCGCGGAAGATGTGATTTACCTGGTGGAAGGCAAGAACATCAAGCATCACGCCCAAGACCGCGCCGCAATTCAGCCCTGATCTCTGCTGTTGACGAAATGAGCCTGCAACGGTACATTGTGGCTGTCGTGATGCTCCCCCCACCTGCGCCAACGCGCCGAAGGCGCGTGTCGACGGCTCATCACGCGAGAAATAAAAGAGGTTCCGCCGTCGATCGCGGCGGATACCGGAGAGGAACTTGTCGCATGAACCGCCGTGAGGCGCAGGTGGGGGGATGACTCGCACGCCTCCCGTGAGCAAGGAGCCGTCGGCTCCCACGCTTTCCGTCCAGTTCGGTCAGGTCCTGCGCCGCTACTTCGTGACGGGCCTCGCGACGCTCTTTCCCGTGGCCGTGACGATGTGGCTCGTGGTGCTGATCTTCAATTTCGTGGACGGGCAGCTGCGGGACCTCTTGCGGATTGACGTGCCTGGATTGGGGCTCGTCATCACCATCCTGGTGATCCTTGCTGTCGGGGTGCTCTCGGTTCATTTTTTCGGCCGGGTGCTGTTTCGGACGATCGAAGCGGGCCTCAGTTGGCTGCCCATCGTCAGGAAGATCTACCCGCCCGTCAAGCAGTTCGCGCAGTTTTTGTTCCAGGAAGGGGGAAAGCAGACGACGGTCCGGGGCGTCGTGCTGGCGCAATATCCCCGGCAGGGGACGTATACGATCGCGTTCGTCACCAATGAGACCCAGACGACGGTCAACGGAGCCCCCCAGACGCTCTTGACGCTGCTCCTGCCGAATCCCCCCTCGCCGTTTACCGGACCGATCATCTTGGTGCCGAAGGACGATGTGATCCCGTTGGACCTGTCGGTGGAGGATGTCGTCAAGTTCATCGTTTCATTCGGCGTGGTGACGCCTCCGTTGAAACCGGCTCAACTGAAGCTCACCGTGAAGGAGTGATCGTATGGAGTCGATCTTCGCGGTGATGGCGGATCCGCACTTCACCATCTGGGAACGTGTCGCCCTGGGTGGCGTGCTGGTCGTGGCGATCCTAGGCCTCTTCTACGCGGCGTTTCTCGCAGCGGAGGTGCTCGGAAAAGATCAGGGCACGGAGGCGATGCAGAACATCAGCCGAGCGATCCGGATCGGCGCCAACGCCTACCTCAAACGGCAGTTCAAAGCGATCCTCTTTCTCATTCTCCTCCTCACGGGCCTGCTCTACTTCACCGCGGGCGAGCAGCACATCGCCATCGGACGCGCGTGCGCGTTTCTGATGGGGTCGATCTTCTCCGCGACGGTCGGCTTCATCGGCATGAACATGGCGGTGCAGGGCAACGTCCGTGTCGCGTCGGCTTCGCGCACCAGCTTCGCCGAGGCGCTGAAGATCGCCTACCGGACCGGCACCATCACCGGGATGCTCACCGACGGCTTGGGCCTGCTGGGTGGCACGTTGATTTTCATGGTGTACGGTGAGAAGGCCTACGAGGTGCTGCTGGGCTTCGGGTTCGGGGGAACCCTGCTGGCGCTGTTCATGCGCGTGGGAGGCGGCATCTTCACGAAGGCGGCGGATGTGGGTGCTGATCTCGTCGGGAAGCTGGAGAAGAACATACCGGAGGATGATCCGAGGAACGCTGCGACCATCGCCGACAACGTCGGCGACAACGTGGGCGACTGCGCCGGGATGGCGGCGGACATCTTTGAATCCTACGAAGTCACGATCGTGTCGGCCATGATCCTCGGATGGGCTTCCTTCGGGCACAAGGGGGTCATCTTCCCCTTGCTGGTCCGGGCGGTCGGCGTGATCAGCTCCATTATCGGGACGTATCTGGTGCGCACCTCCGAAGAGGCGCGGGCGGCGATGAAGGCCATTCACACGGGCTACACCGTCTCGGCGATCGTGTCCATCGTCGGGTTTTGCGTCATCGGCTTCTACTACCTCCGATTCCCCGAGGCGGCAGCACTCCCCACGTGGATCAGCCTGGGCATCGCCGGCCTGGACATGCGGCCGGTGTGGACGACGCTGATCGGCATCGCCCTGGCCGTCTGCATCAATTACCTGACGGACCACTTCACGGCGCCTGAGAAATCACCGGTGCAGTTTGTGGCGCGCGCCACCCAGACCGGCCATGCCACGACGATCATCAACGGCATCGCCGTGGGATTGGAGAGCAGCGTCTGGGCGATCCTCACGATCGCCCTGGCGGTGTTCGGGTCGTTTCTCATCTACCAGAGGACGAATCCGACCTATATCGCCTACGGCGTGGCGATGTGCGGCATCGGGATGCTCACGCTCACGGGGAACAACATCTCGATGGACGTCTTCGGGCCGGTGGCGGACAACGCCAACGGCATCGGCGAGATGGCGCACCTCGACAAGAAGGCGCGCCAGACGCTCGCGGACCTCGATGCCTGCGGCAACACCACCAAGGCCATTACCAAGGGGATCGCCATCGGGTCCGCGGTGATCGCGGCGGTCTCGCTCTTCAACGCGTACATCACGGACATCGCCCGCTTCACCGGGCAGACCTACGAAGCGATCGTGCCGCTCTTGTCCATCTCGGAACCGCTCGTCTTCATCGGGTTTTTGATCGGCGGGGCGATTCCGCTCTTGTTCAGCTCGCTGATGCTCCGGGCGGTCGGGCGCGCGGCCTTCCTGATCGTCCAGGAGGTGCGCGCGCAGTTCAAGGACAAAGCCATCTGGGAGGGCTCCAAGAAGCCGGACTACGCCCGCGTGGTCTCGATCTGCACCGCCGAGGCGCAGCGGGAACTCATCGGGCCGGGCCTGCTGGCGGTGTTGGCGCCGGTGATCGTAGGCGTCTTGCTCCACAAGGAAGCGCTCGGCGGCTTTCTCGCGGGCATCATCCTGTCGGGGCAACTGCTGGCGGTCTTTATGTCCAACGCCGGTGGCGCGTGGGATAACGCCAAGAAGTTCATCGAGGACGGCCATTACGGCGGCAAGGGCTCGGATGCGCACAAAGCGTCCATCACCGGCGATACGGTGGGTGATCCGCTCAAGGACACCGCGGGGCCGGCGCTCAACCCGCTGATCAAGGTGATGAACCTGGTGGCGCTGCTGGCGCTGCCGCTCATCGTCCAGAATGAAGCGCAGTCCAACCCCGTCCTGTGGCTGATCGCGCTCGTGGGGTTGGTGGTGCTTGGCGCGGTCATCTACCGGAGCAAGCAGGAATCGCCCGAGGTTCTGAGGTGGCAAGCAGCGATCGACCACGCCTCAGAAACCTAATGCAGGAAAAGTACCGACTCGTTAGCACCAAGCACCAAATGACCTTCGCTCAGGGCTCGGGGTTCTGGGCTCAGGGCAACTACCGACCCACAGCCCAGAGCCCCCAGCCCGGAGCCAGAGCGCCCATGGTCTTTTTGATAGGCGCTCTTAGTGCTTACTGCTTAGTGCTTAGTGCTACAGGATGCGGTCGAAGCGAGCCGATCGTCAAGATCGGATTCGTCGCGCCGCTGACCGGCGATCAGGCGCCGCACGGACAGGACATGCTCAACGGCGCCCGGCTCGCCGTTGAGCACGCCAATGCCCAAGGAGCGATCCTCCCCGGCCATCGCCTTGAGCTGGTTGCCTTGGATGACCAGCGTAATCCCACCCAGGCGGTGGCGGCTGCCAAGAAGTTCGTCAGCGACCCCGACGTCGTGGCGGTCATCGGCCACCTGAACTCCTCATGCACCATGCCCGCCTCGGCGATTTACCATCAGGCCCACATGCTGCAGATCACCCCCGTGTCCTCCAACCCGCAGATTTCGCGACAAGGCTTCGACACCTTCTATCGCACGTGCGCCACGGACGACCTCCAAGGTCCGGCGGCTGCGCTCTTCGCGACGCAGGAGCTCGGCGCCCGGCGCATCTTCATCATCGATGACATGACGACCTACGGCCGCGGGCTGGCCAACGAGTTTGAGAAGAAGCTGCAGGCGCTGAAGGTGGACGTCTTGGGCCATGAGGGCATCACCCAAGGCGATAAGGACTTCACCTCGCTCCTGACCAAGGTGAAATCGCTGAATCCGGATCTGGTCTATTTCGCCGGCATGTTTCCCGAAGGCGCCTTGCTCATCAAACAGCGCCAGGATGTGGGTTTAGGGGGTCTGTTCATGGGCGGGGACGGACTCTTTGATCCCGTGCTGATCGACCTGGCCACGCCCCGCGCCGCCGAAGGCGCCTACCTGACGACGATCGGCTCCGATATCCGCCAGCTCCCGACGGCCCGCCAGTTCGTCGCCGAGTATGAAGTACAGTTCGGCCCCATGGGGGCCTACTCCGCCTATGCGTATGAGGCGACCAGCATTGCCGTGTGGGCGATCCGCGCCGCAGGCAAGAAGGATCGGGCGGCGGTGTTGGCGGCCATGAAGACGCTCAAAGACTATCCCGGGCTCTTCGGTCTGCAGAACTTCGATGAGAAGGGCGACTCGCTCATCCGCGACATCGGCATCTTCACCGTGAAGGACGGCCGCTTCACCTTCATCAAGACTGCGAGTTGGAATTGATCTTCGCTCTAGGCTGTAGGCTCCAGGCTGTAGGCAAGAGCAGTCGCCTAGAGCCTCGAGCCTAGAGCCTCGAGCCGAACGAATGACGTCCCTCCAGCTTTTCCTGCAGCAGCTTGCCAACGGCCTCACCCTCGGAGCCATCTACGCGCTGATCGCCCTCGGCTACACGATGGTCTACGGCGTCATCCAACTGATCAACTTCGCCCACGGCGAGGTGTTCATGGTGGGGGCGTACGCGGCGCTGACCATCATCCTCCTGGCTGGTGGCAGCGCCTTTTCGGCCGGCCCGCCGTGGTGGTTGTTCCTTGTGGTGTGTGGACTGGGCGCGATGACGGCGTGTGCGCTCCTCGGCGTCACGATCGAGCGCGCGGCCTATCGCCCCATCCGTCGCTCGCCCCGGCTGAACGCCCTGATCACAGCCATTGGGATGTCCTTCTTTCTTCAGAACGCGATCATGCTGCTCTACGGGGCGACCGACCGGCAGTTTCCCAGCCTCATTCCGCTGGTGCGCTGGCAGGTGGCCGGCGTGACCGTCACCCTGATGCAGCTCGTCGTGTGGGTGGCCAGCGGGCTGTGCATGATCGGGCTGCAGGCGCTGGTCATGTCCACCAAGATCGGCATGGCGATGCGCGCGACGGCGCAGGACCTAAAGGCGTGCGCGCTCCTGGGGATTCCGGTGGATCGCATCATCGCGATCACGTTTGTCATCGGCTCGGCCTTCGCCGCGGTGGGCGGCATGCTGTTCGGCTTGAACTACGGCACCATCAATTTCCACGACGGCTACCTGATGGGCCTCAAGGCGTTTACGGCGGCGGTCTTGGGCGGGATCGGCAACATTCCCGGCGCGATGGTCGGCGGGCTTGCCTTGGGGTTGCTGGAAGGGCTGGGGGCGGGGTATCTCTCCGCGCAGTGGAAAAACGTCTTCGCCTTCGTCATTCTGGTCATCATTTTGCTCTTTAGGCCCACAGGCCTGCTGGGTGAACGCGTCGCCGAACGCGCGTAACGTGGAACATACCATGCGAAGTCGGAAGTCCGACGTCGGAAGTCCGCAGTCGATCAGCGCTGGTTTTTACTACGGACGACGGACTACGGACTACGGACTCTGGGCGCTGGGCACTCTTGCTGCGCTGTTTATCCCGCTCGTTACAAATACCTACCAGCTCGATGTCCTCACGACGTCACTCCTGTACGCTCTCTTAGCGCTTGGCCTGAACCTGATCGTCGGACTCACAGGCCTGCTCCACCTCGGCTATGCCGCCTTTTTTGCAATCGGGGCCTACACCTACGGCTCGTTGAATCTGCGCTGCGGCTGGCCGTTTTGGGTCGGCTGCGTCCCGGCGGTTCTCGTCGGAGGCCTTGCCGGCGTGTGCCTGGGCGTGCCGGCGCTCCGGGTGCGGGGGGATTACCTCGCCATTGTGACGCTGGGCTTTGGCGAAATCGTTCGCATTGCGTTCACCAACCTCGAACGGTGGACCGGCGGGCCAAACGGCCTGTTGGGCATCGACCACCCCCACCTGTGGATCCCAGGCCGCGGCGCAATCGACTTCGGCGTCTCATCGGCGCCGTACTACTATCTTGTCTGTCTTGCGACCGCGCTCATCGCGGGCCTCTGTGTCCGGCTCAGCCGCTCACGGGTCGGGCGCGCCTGGGTGGCGATTCGAGAGGATGAACTGGCGGCCTCGTGCGCCGGCATCCCGGTCCTGCACCTGAAGCTGCTGGCGCAGGGCTGCGGGGGCGGCATTGCGGGTCTGGCCGGCGCGATCTTTGCCGCCAAACAGGGCACGATCACCCCGGACAGCTTTGACTTTATTGTGTCGGTGATGGTGCTGGCCATGGTGGTGCTGGGTGGCTTGGGGAGCGTGCGGGGAGCGATCGTCGGGGCGCTCGTCTTGGGGACCCTGCCCGAGCTGCTGCGGGGATCTGACCAGTACCGGATGCTGCTCTTCGGGCTGGCGATGATTGTGGTGATGCGGTGGCGGCCTCAGGGGCTGTTTGGCGCCTCCCTCCACCGGCGAGGATAGTCGCATGCCGCCGCTCCTTCACGTGCGCGGATTGACCCAACGGTTCGGCGGGGTCGTGGCGCTGGATGATGTCACGTTCAGTGTCGATCACGGGGACACGATTGGATTGATTGGCCCGAATGGGGCGGGCAAAACGACCCTCTTCAATGCCGTGACCGGCATTCAGCGTCCCACGCGGGGTGAGGTGCGGTTCGGCCGCGAGACGCCGGAATCCCTGGTCGGTTTGGCCCCGCATCAGATTGCGCAGCGGGGGATTGCCAGGACGTTCCAGAACATCCGCCTGTTTTCCAGCATGAGCGTGTTGGACAACGTGGTGGTCGGCACATACCTCCGGACGCACACAGGCCTGTTGAGCGCGGCCCTGCTGACGTCTGAGGCGCGCCGAGAAGAGCAGTGGGTGGTCGACCGCGCCATGGGGCTGTTGGAGTTCGTCGGACTGGTCGATCGGGCCCATGAGACGTCCGGTGCGCTGCCCTTTGGCCTGCAGCGGCGCCTTGAGATCGCGCGGGCGCTGGCGTCCGATCCGGCGCTGCTCCTGTTGGATGAGCCGGCCGCCGGTTTGAACCTGAGCGAAAAGCAGCAGTTGATCCAGCTCATTGAGCGGCTCAAAGCGCACGGTGTAACGATCGTGCTCATCGAGCATGACATGCAGGTCGTGATGCCGATTTCCGCGCGCGTGATTGTGCTCGACTACGGCAAGAAGATCGCCGAGGGACCTCCCCAGATCGTGCAGAACGATCCGCACGTGATCGAAGCGTACCTCGGCGTTCCGAAACCGGGAGATCAAGGCGGAACGCTCTAGGCTGTAGGTTCGAAGCTGTAGGCAAGACCGCCTAGAGCCTTGAGCCTAGAGCCTACAGCGAAACTGAGCGATGTTACGATTGGAACAAATTGAAGCCGGCTACGGGCACACGAACTGTTTGCATGGGATCTCCCTGGAGGTGCAGGCCGGCGAGATTGTGGCACTCCTCGGTGCCAACGGCGCGGGGAAAACCAGCACGCTGATGGCGATCTCAGGGCTTGTGCCGATCCGCCGGGGCAGGGCGAGCTTTCAGGACACGCGGTTGAACGGGCTATCACCCGTGGCGATCGTGGGGTTGGGGATCAGTCACGTGCCGGAAGGCCGCCGCATTCTGCCGCGGTTGACGTTGGAGGAGAACCTGGAGCTCGGCGCCTATCTGCGAAGGGACCGGCTCTCCATTCGAGCGGATCACGAGCGGATCTATGCGCTGTTTCCGATCTTGAAAGAGCGCCGGCGTCAGCTCGCCGGCACGCTCTCAGGCGGCGAGCAGCAAATGCTGGCGATCGGGCGCGGCTTAATGGCCCGCCCGAAGCTGTTGCTGCTCGATGAGCCGTCGCTGGGTCTGGCGCCGAAGCTGGTGATCACGATCTTCGAGACCATCAGGCGGATCAACGGGGAGGGCGTTGCGGTGCTGCTCGTGGAGCAGAACGCGTACCAGGCGCTTCAGGTGGCCCACCGAGGCTATGTCCTTGAGACCGGCCGCATCGTCCTCACCGGTGCCTCCGACCACCTCGCCCAGAATCCTCAAGTGAGGGCCGCCTATCTCGGCGGATAACCGCCGATCATCCCGACACTTCAACCTGAGGCGAGACCTTTGACAGCAGGAGGTCTGCGGGCGCTGAAGTTGGCGACGGGTGGTACCTCTTGTGCTCGATGTTGCTGAAGAGGCTGTACGCGCACGGGACGACGAAGAGTGTGAGCAGCGTCGAGACCACCACGCCGCCGATCACCGCGATCGCCATCGGCATGCGGACCTCGGCTCCCGGTCCCAGCGCGAGCGCCGCGGGAACCGCGGCGGCGACGGTGGAGATGGACGTCATCAGGATCGGCCGCAGCCGCGCGGGGCAGGCGTGCAGGAGCGCGTCGGTGACGGGCCGGCCCTGCTCGCGGTACCGGTTGGTGAAGTCCACCAAAAGAATCGAGTTCTTCTTCACGATGCCCATCAGCAGGATCAGCCCGATCAGGCTATAGATATTGATGGACTGCCGTCCGATCCACAGGCCGAGGAAGGCGCCGGACACGCTGAAGGGCAGCGCCAGCAGCACGGTCACGGGGTGCAGGTAGCTATTGTACTGCGAGCCGAGCACCATGTATGACACGAGGATGCCCAGCACGAGCGCGAAGATGAGGCTCTGGAACGATTCCTTGAACGTCTGGGTGCTGCCGCCGAACACCGCCCGGTAGCTGAGCGGGAGGATCTCCTTGGCGATCCGGGACGTTTCGGCCAGCGCCGCGGCCTGTGACTGGCCGGGCGCGATGTTGGCGAACAGGCTGATCGCCCGCTCGCGGTCGCGCCGGGTGATGGTCAGGCGCGCCGGCTTCTCGCTGACCGTCACGATATCCTTCAACTGCACCAGCTCCCCGTGCATGTTCCACACCCACAGGCGCTCGATGTCCTCAGCCTGCGTGCGCTGGCTGGGGATGAGCCGCACCCGCACGTCGTAGCGCCGCCCGCCGCGCGTGTATTTCCCGACCCGCTGGCCGCCGATCATCGCGTTGATGGTCTGCCCGATCGTCTCGATGCTCACGCCGCGTTCGGCGGCCTTCGCACGGTCGGGGCGCACGCGGATCTCCGGCACCCCGACGAGATAGTCGGTGTCCACGTCGACCATCAGGGGGCTCTGCGCCATCCGCTCCTTGATCTGTTCCGAGTAGGCCGCCAGCTGATCCCAATCCGGGCCTCGGACCGTCAGCTCAATCGGAAAGCCCCGCTGGGCGGAGAAGCCGCTCATCGACAGATCCTGAATGACCGCCTTGGTGTCCGGGATCTTGTTGAGTTCCTTGCGGAACAGGTCCATCAACTCCCGCTGGCTCAAGGGGCGCGTGCTGGGGGCGGCGATGGGCCGCTCCTTCGGAGACTTGAACGTCATGAACAGGATCCCGGTGTTCACCTCACCGCCGCCGAAGCCGCCGATCGCCCCGAAGTACCGCTTGATCTCGGGACGACTCATCGCGAAGGCTTCCGCCTGCCTGAACCGTTCGTTCGTGAACTCGATGGAGGAGCCGACCGGTGTCTGCAGGCGCGCGAGGAACATGCTCTGGTCCTGCGCCGGGACGAACTCCTTGCGCAGCCGAGGGACGAGAGCCAGCGAGGTGAAGAACACGGCCAAGGAGGCGACCACGACCAGCACGCGGTGGCGCAACACCCAGGGCAGGAGACGGCTGTACTGATCCGCCAACCAGCGGAAGGCGCCTTCGACGCTCTTGCCAAGCCATGTGCGTCGCGCTCCCACTTCGAGGAACTGGGAGCAGCGCATGGGCGCCAGCGTCAGCGCTTCGAGGAGCGAGAGGGCGACGGCGACGGAGATTGTCACGCCGAACTCAAAGAAGAACTTGCCGATGATGCCTGTCATGAACGCGACGGGCAGGAAGATGGCGATGATCGCCAACGTTGCGGCAATGGCCGCCGAAGTGATCTGGCGCGCCCCCTGGCGCGCGGCCTCGACGCGGCCGAGTCCCTCCTCGCGGTGGCGGACGATGTTCTCGAGCACCATGATCGCGTCATCCACCACGATGCCGATCCCCAGCGACAGCCCCAGCAGCGTGAAGGTGTTGAGCGTGAAGTGGAAGAAGTAGAGGCAGATGAACGTCCCCAGAATCGAGGTGGGGATGGCCATCAGGATGTTGACCGTGGCGCTCCAGGAGCCGAGGAACGTCCAACAGACCAGGGAGGTGAGGATCGCGGAGAGGATGAGCGTGAAGACCAACTCTTTGACGGAGTCCTCCACGAACTTCGTCCGGTTGAAGTTGACGCCCAGCTCGAGGCCGGGAGGGAGGTCCTTCTTGACTTCCTCCATCCGTTTGAGCACCCGATGGGCGACGGCGACCTCATTGGAGCCCCGCTGCTTGCGGATGCCGAGGCCAACTGCTGGCTTGCCGTTAATGCGGGCGATGCGGCGGGTATCCGCCAGGCCGTCCTCAATGGTGGCGACGTCCTTCAGGTAGATCGGCTTGTAGATCGGCGCTCCGGCGCGGCGGGTGATGAGAATGTTGCCGAACTCCTCAACCGACGTGGCCTCGCCGAAGGATCGGACGTTGAACTCCTGCGTCCCGGTTTCAATGCGCCCGGCGGGCACCTCTACGTGCTCTCGACGGATCGAATCGATGACGTCCTGCACGGTCAGCTGCTGGTCGGCCAGCTTGTCCGCGTCCAGCCACACCCGCAGATTGCGCTCGAGGAACCCGCCGAGGAAGATCTCGCCCACCCCGTTGATCGTCTGGAACTTATCCTTTAAGTGGTCCTGCACGTACTCCATGAGCTGGCGGGGCGGCACGTCGCCGGAAACGCCCAGCCACATGATGGGCTGATCCTGCGGGTTGAGCTTGATGGCGGTCGGCGGATCCAGATCCTCCGGCAGCCGCAGCTGGGCCTGGGCGATCTTGGTCTGCACTTCCTGCAGCGCCACGTCGATGTCGCGCTCCAGATCGAACTCGATGGTGATGTCCGCCTGCGACTGGCGGGAGGTGGAGGAGATGCTGCGGATGCCCTGGATGCTCGTAATCGCATCCTCGACGATGTCCACGACGTCCGTTTCCATGACGTCGGGGGAGGCGCCCTCCCAGGCGAGGTTCACGTTGATGACGGGGAATTCCACGTCGGGCATCTGGCTGACGCCCATGCGCTGAAAGCCGATGGCGCCGAAGATGATCAGCGCCGCCATCAGCATCCACGCAAACACCGGATTTTTGATCGAGAGATCAGACAGCGTCATGTGCTGTTACTCATTGCGGTTAAGTCAAAAGTCGAAACCAAAGATACTTTTAACTTTTGGGTTGTGGTTTTGACTTTTTACTTTTTCCTTTTGACTTGTCACAGCGTTTCTCCCGTCGCGACGCGGAGCTGCCAGTACAGCCGCTTTGCATCGTACTTCGCGTGGACGGTGTTGCGCCGGGCATCCTGCAGCTCCTGGAGCGTCTGCAAAACGTCAAGGTTGCTGATCAAGCTGTGCCGGTAGTCGTCGACCTGCAGCCGGTAGTTCTCCTCGGCGGCGGCCAGGGCTTTTTGCAGCGCGTCATGGACCGCCAGCGCCGCCTCGTAGCGGGCATAGGCATCCCGGATGTCCAGCTGCACGCGCCGTTGCGCCTCGTCATATCGCAGCTTGGCCTGACGGGCCTTGGAAGACGTTTCCCGCGAGGCACCGACCGCCTGGCCGCCTTGAAAAATGGGCACGTCGAGCTTGAGCGTGGCATCCCACTTCACGTCTTCGGCGGCGCCCGCCCGCTCGACATAGTAATTGCCCTCGGCGGAGACCGTGGGCCAGAATTGGGCCCGCACGACGCCCACTTCTTTCTCAGCGACATGCCAGGTTTCCTCGGCGGCGCGCAGATCGGGACGGACGTCGGCGTGGGCAAGGTAGTTCGCCTCCGGCTGAAGCGGCGGGAGAGGCGACTCGGTGTCCACGAGCCCCTCGATCCGGTCGCGGCCGGTGAGAAACTCCAGCAGCTGCCGGGCGACGCGCTCCTCCCGGCGCAGCTCCTGGATGTCGGCTTCGATGCGCCGCAGTTGGGCTTCGGCGCTCACGACCTCGCTTGCGCGCGAACGCCCAAGCGTTTCGCGCTCTTTGAGCTCATCCGCGCGTTGCACGAGCGCAAGCCGCGTGGCTTCCAGCGCGCTGAGCTCCTCCCAGTACTCCAGCAATAAGTAGAAGGCATTGGCCACATCGAGCAAGAGCAGATGCTCGGCCCGGCGTTTATCCTCCAGGCGTTCGCGGCGCTCGGCGCGGGACCCCGCGATCGCCGCGAACTCTTTCAATCCGGAAAAGAGCGGTTGACTGAACGTGAAGCGCCGCTCGGGCACATCGCGCAACGTGAAGGCCGAGCTGCCGCTGCCGTCCTGCCGCTTATCGGAGGACACAAAGCTCACGCGGGGCAGCGCCGTGCTCAGCGCCTGGAGAAAGCGGCCTTCGGTTTCCTTCACGAGTTCTGCGTTAATGGCGATCGTCTCGCTGCGTGCCAGGGCCAGCCGGTAACAGTCAGCGAGTGTCAGGGGGGACGCATGCGCCGTCGACGCCGGCGGCTCCGCCACGGGAGCGGAGGCCGGCGCCGGAGCCAGAGGCTCGCCGGCCCCGATGCGGGTCGGGATCAGGGACAGCCAGATGGAGACGATGAGGAAGAGGTTCTGTCGCGCAGCAGGCAAGGTCATGGGCGGTCCTGCTCCACATGCCGGCGCAGCTTGGTGATCACACGGTAGAACGCCTCCAGCTCATCGGCCGTCAGCGATGTCAACACATTCTCCCACCGGCGCCGGATGACGCCCTGGAACTCCTGGATGTACTGATGTCCCTTGTCGGTCAGTTCCACGACGACCTGGCGGCGATCCTGTGCCGGCGGGCATCGCCGCACGAAGCCGGTTTCCACCAGGCGTCTGACGATGCCGCTGGCGGTGGGCATGCTCACGTGCATGTTGCGCGCGAGCGTCCCCATCGTGCATCGCCCATAGGCGCGGATGGCCAAGAGCACCAGCAGTTGCGTCTGCGTGGCGCGGCGCCTCAAGAAAAAATCCAGCTGGACGCCGCGGATGATGTTCGGCATCAGCTGGGCAACGGCTTGGCTGACCTGGTGTCGGCTGATAGCTGGCATCGGGATATTATTCGCTTAAGCTAAGTATTAGCTTATACGAAATAATATGTCAAGGAGAAACCCTCAGAGATTAGATGTCGGATGAGAAGCCATCCCACGACCTCTGTTCCGCGGGGTCCCGCAGTCCTTCGACTTCGCTCAGGATCCCTCGCGAAGGATCCTGAGCGCAGTCGAGGGAGCGGCAGTTACCCGCCTCAAGGGGTTGTGGGATGGATTCGCAATAGCGTACAATAGCGCGCATGGCTGCCAATCAGCGAACGCTGCTTGCGTGGGTTGAACGGGCGGTCCGCAGGTGCCGCCCGCTTGCGCTGCGCTACTTTCGCTCGCCCTCGTTGCGGATCCAGCGCAAACTGGATCGCTCGCCCGTGACGGCGGCCGACCACGCCATTGAGGAACGGCTGCGGAAGGCCATTGAACGTGCATTCCCAGGAGAAGCGATCGTCGGGGAGGAGTTCGGTTTCTCCGGCAGGTCGAAATCGTCCTACTGGACCATCGACCCGATTGACGGAACCCGGGCGTTCTCCCGGGGGCTGCCCTCGTGGGGCATCATGGTGGGGCGAGTCGAGCATGGGAGGGCGACCCTGGGGGTGTGCGACTTTCCCGTGATCGGCACGACGATCGGCGTCGCTCCGGGGGTCGGTGCCTATGAACGACGCGGCAGGCGAGTGACCCGCTTGCCTCGACCCCGACGCATTCGCTCACTCGGCGAAGCCGTGATCTTTCACGGCGGAGCACGCTGGTGGCAACCGACGCAATTCGCCGGCGGGTTCGCCCGTCTTGTGCGCTCCTGCTACTTGGAGCGCGCCTACGGCGACTGCTATGGATATCTCTGGGCTCTTCGCGGCTATGCCGATGCGGTTGTCGATTACGGTGTGAAATCCTGGGACATGGTGCCGTTGGCGGCGTTGGCCCATGCCACAGGACGGGTGCTCGTGAATGGCTCCGGCCGGCCCAGTTTTTCCGGTCCGGACACGATCATGGCCTCCCCGTCGCTAGCGCGTCTCATCGTGAATGTTTTCCGCTCCTCAAGTGGCAAAGTGGCAACGTGGCGAAGTGGCAAGAAATGAACCTCGTTTTTAGTTTGCCACTCAGCCACTTAGTCACTCAGCCACCCGCCCATGACACATGAGTTTGTCTTTCCCGAGGGCTTTCTCTGGGGTTCTGCCACGTCCGCCCACCAAGTCGAAGGCAACAACATTCACAGCGACTGGTGGGCATGGGAGCAGGCCGGACGCGTCAAGGAGCCGTCAGGGCTTGCCTGCGACCACTATCGGCGCTTCGAACAGGATCTCGACCTCGCCGTGGCGTTAGGGCACAACGCCCACCGCTTCTCGGTCGAGTGGAGCCGGATCGAGCCTGCTGAGGGACAGTGGGATGGCCAGGCGCTCGCACACTACGTTGAAGTGGTGCGCGCGCTGCGCGCGCGACATCTGGAGCCCCTCGTCAGCCTGCACCACTTTACGACGCCGCAATGGCTTGTCGCGCAGGGGGGATGGACGCATTCAAAAGCGGTGGATTGCTTCGCGCAATTCGTGCGCCGCGTGGCCGGGGCGCTGGGACCATCCGTGCGCTACTGGGTCACCATCAACGAGCCCATGGTGTATGTGCGCATGCACTATTTGGAGGGCATCGGCCCGCCGGGCGGGCGCGACCTGACGCAGGCGCTTCGCGTGATCGAACACCTCATCCGCGCGCACGCCGCAGCCTACCACGTGCTGCACGAGGTGGGCTCGGCCAAGGGATGGCCGGCGTATGTCGGCGTCGCCAAGCACCTCCCGGTCTTCGTCCCGCACCAACGGTGGTGGCCGACGGACCGGTGGATCACCTGGCTGACCGACCGGATTTTCAACGCCGCCTTTCTTGAGGCGCTCACCGAAGGCCGCTGGGCGGTTCCGGGCGTGGCCACATGGACGATCCCGGAAGCCCGCTCAACGCTGGATTTTCTTGGCGTCAACTTCTATGGACGGCAATTTATCCGCTGGATTCCCACGCTGAACGGCTGGCCCGGCAGCAGCTGCGATTTGGGCCATCATCCGCGCGAGGTGCCCGAGCGCACGTCGTTCGGATGGGATGTGCAGCCGGCAGCCTTCTACCGGACGCTCACGCGGTGGGGCCGGCTCGGGTTGCCGATCATCGTGACGGAAAACGGCACGTGGATGGAGAACGATGCACGCCGCTGGCAATTTATCTTGGGATATCTCCGAGCGGTGGCCCGCGCCATCGGCGATGGCGCGCGCGTCATCGGCTACTGCTACTGGTCGCTGCTCGATAATTTTGAATGGGCGGACGGCTTTCGGCCGCGCTTCGGGCTCATCGGAGTCGATTACGCCACCCAACAGCGCCGCGTTCGGGACAGCGCACGGAAGTACGCAGAGATTTGCACGTCCAATCGTCTTCCCCTTGAGTGAGGGAGCGTGTGAGGAATACGATACCGCTCATGTCCGTTCCTGCCGAGTGGCTCACTGAGGTGATCAGCCATCACGGTCTTGGGTGGGGGCTTCTGGCCGTCTTCATCGGCGGGCTGGCCCTGAACCTGACCCCCTGCGTGTATCCCATGATCCCGGTGACGCTGGCGTTTTTCAGCCAACAAGCCGCCGGTGCTATTCGACGTACGACGCTGCTGGCGGTGGTCTACGTGCTTGGCATCTCGCTGTGCTATGCGGCGCTGGGGCTGTTGGCGGCAAAGACAGGAGTGCTGCTCGGATCGTGGTTGCAGAAGCCTGTGGTCCTCGTGGGGATTGCCGCGGTCATCGTGGCGCTGTCGCTGAGCCTGTTCGGCCTCTATGACATTCGCCCGCCGCAAGCGGTCATGCGGCGATTAGGGGAGTCCGCGGCCGGTGTGTGGGGGGCCTTTGTCATGGGGTTGGTCGTCGGCGTGGTAGCCGCACCCTGCATCGGCCCCTTCGTCTTGGGGCTCCTGTTGCTCGTCGGCCAGTCGGCGAGCCCCGTGACAGGGTTCCTGCTGTTTTTTGTGCTGGGGCTCGGCATGGGGCTGCCGTACATCGTGCTCGGCGTGGCGGCTAACCGTCTTGGCCATCTTCCGCGAGCGGGGAGCTGGCTTGTGTGGAGCAAAAAAGTGCTGGGTATCGGACTGTTGGGGGTGGCCTTTTACCTCGTGCAGTCGCTGCTGCCCGCGGGTGCGGTCAAGCTCGGCGTCAGCGCCCTGCTCTTGGGAGCGGGCGTGTATCTGGGGTGGCTTGAGCGAACGCATGGCGGCCGGCGTTTCGTATGGATGCGCCGGCTCACGGGCGTCGGGTTCGTGGCGGCGGCGCTCGCCGTGGCATGGCCGCAGCCGCCTGCCGGGCCCCGCGTGGCCTGGCAGCCCTACAGTACGGCGGGGCTTGAACGGGCGTTGAGTGAGCGCCGGCCGGTCGTCATCGATGTGTATGCGGACTGGTGTCTGCCATGCGTCGAGATGGATCAGGTGACTTTCCGTTACCCAGGAGTGGTTGAGGCGCTTCAGTCCGTCGCCACCCTGCGCGTGGATGCGACACGCGAGGTGTCCCCCGAGGCGGAGGCGCTCTTCAAACGGTATGATGTCTTCGGTGTCCCGACCGTGCTCCTCTTTGACCGGACTGGCGCCGAGCGGAAGGGCCTTCGGCTCCTGGGCTTTGTCACACCGGAGGAATTTCTCGAACGCCTGCGCCAACTTCAATGAACAATTGAGCCATTGAACGCCGTAGAAGGCTTTGCTAGACTACCGGTACGTGGATCGATGTGGAAACCAAGGAGGCGGTGGATGTGGAACGTGCGGATCGCGATGATGGTGGGCGCTGCGGTGGCGCTCAGCGGCTGCGCAGGCCGACAGACTCGTCAAGACTTGGCGCGGCTGCAATCTCAAGTGGGGTTACTGGATGAACGGGTCAGCCAACTGGAACGCACGAGCCTGAGCGGGCCCGCGGCGTCCCTTGGAACCACCAGCGCGGAGAGTTGGACCGCGTTCGGCGGAGGAGCCAAGTCGAAAACCGCCTCCTCAACGGCCCCGCAGTCGACCGCCTCCACCGCCGCATCCCTGAAACCCACGACGAAAGAAATTCAGCGGGCGCTCACGAACGCCGGGTTTTACCAGGGCGCCGTCGACGGCAAGATGGGGCCGCTCACACGCGAGGCGGTGAAAGAATTCCAGCGCGTCAACGGACTCACACCCGACGGCGTGGCCGGAAGGCAGACCTGGTCCAAACTGCGCGCCTACGCCGACCTCTCCTCCAGCAGCGGGGAATTGAACGCCGCTGAAGTCTTGAAATAACGGTCCGCACAGCGCAAGCGCAGAGGAGAAGCGCGGCATGCATGCGCATCCGCGCGCAGCACCGTGTGCACGGGAATGGTCGGTGCTGGGCATCGGCTCGCTCCTCGCCGTAAGCATGGGATGCTCCCGCCCACAGATCACGGTGACGGTGCCGCTCCTCCCGCCGCTCATCTCGCCAAAGCCCAACACGGCCTGGGTTGAATTATTTGACGGAGCGAGCCTCCAGCCATGGCGGGAGATTTCGGTCAGCGGCCACACCCGGTATCAGCTCGTCGACGTGGAGGGGCGCCGCTGTCTCAGGGCCCAGAGCTATGGCGGTGCCTCCATCCTGCTCCACGCGGTCGACGTCGACCCCGACTCCTCCCCCTGGCTGTCGTGGGCGTGGCGGGTGGATCGGCTGGTGGCGGAAGAAGCGCTTGAGCGCAAGGACGGCTCGGATGCGGCCGCGCGCGTATACGTCTATTTCAAGACGAAGGGGCTGCCGTGGCAGAAGCGCAATATCGATTACGTCTGGTCCGCGTCGCTTCCAGTGGACACGCTGCTCAGTAGCGCCTACTCCTCGTCCTCAAAAATCATGGTCGTCGAGAGCGGAGCCGCCTCCGTCGGCCAGTGGCGGTACGTGGAGCGGAACCTGGAGGACGATTACCGGCGCTGTTTCGGCCAGGATGCGCCGGATGTGATCGCCATCGGCCTCATGAGCGACACGGACAACACGCGTGGAGAGGCGCTGGCTTATTTCGATGACCTGCGCATCAGCCGACGGCCGACGCCTTCGGGCGCACCCGCCCGATAAGATGCGCTCCGCCGAGTTGAGGGAGGGCGGGCAGGCGATGCAGCTCGGCCGCTCCACGGACCAGCTGAAGGCTGCGCTGGATCGCCTGCGTGCGGAAAGGTACGTCCAGCGGCTGTGGGAAAAAGACGCCAGTCTCTGGAGCAGCGATCCGGCGGTGCAGGGCTCCATCCGGCGGCGTCTGGGGTGGTTGACGATTGGCCCCGTCATGACGCAACAAGTCCCCTCGCTTTCCGCCTTCGCGCAGGAGATCCGTCAGGCTGGATTGACGCACGCCCTCCTGTTGGGCATGGGCGGCAGCGGCCTATTCCCAGAAGTGTGCCGGCACCTGTTCGGAGTCTCCCCGGGCCATGTCGATCTCACCGTGCTCGACACCACCGACCCCACCGCGGTGCTCACGTCCCAACGTCGCTGCCCCCTCACGCAGCTCCTGGTCATCGTCTCAAGCAAATCCGGCACCACGAGTGAGATCTCCGCCCTGTCCAGATATTTCTATGATGCATTCAAAGCCGCTGGCGATGATCCCGGCGCCCACTGCGTGGCCATCACCGATGCCGGCACGCCCCTTGAAGCGCAGGCGAAGGCATGGAAGTTTCGGCGCATCTTCACGCTGGATGCCAGGACCGGTGCGGACGTGGGGGGGCGCTTCTCCGCGCTGACCTACTTTGGACTAGTACCTGCCGCGCTCATCGGCGCCGGCCCTGATCAGTTGTTGCGCCGGGGAGAAGTCATGTTGACCCGATGCGGTCCGGACACACCGCTCGAGGAGAATCCGGCAGTACAGCTTGGCGTCGCCCTAGAGCTGTTGGCCCAACAGGGGCATGACAAGTTGACGATGGTCTGCGCGCGTGGGCTTGAAAGTTTTTGGGCGTGGGTTGAGCAGCTGGTGGCCGAGAGCACCGGCAAGCAGGGGCGGAGCATCATTCCGCTCCATGGCGAGCCCCTGCGGGCGCCGAAACGCTATCCGGCTGACCGGGTGTTTGTCGAGCTGCAGGTGGCAACGCAGATTGATCCGGTCTTGGAGTCGCAGGTCGACGCATTGGCGGCGGCTGGGCATCCGGCCATCCGGATTCGCTGGCAGGACCGCCACGATGTGGGCGGGGAAGTGGTGAAATGGTCGGTCGCTACCGCGATCACCGGGGGGCTCCTCGGGGTCAATCCGTTTGATGAACCCGATGTCAATGAGACAAAGGAACAGACAACAACGCTCCTGTCCCAGTACGCCCGCGATGGACAGTTTCCGGCCGAACAGCCGCTTGTTGCCGACGGCGATGTCACCCTGTATGGCGGGAGCCCCGGCCCGAGGCTCACCGCAGCCGCCCGCCCCGGCTCTGGCGACAGGCGGGCCAGGGGGGCGGGCCAGTCGACGGCCTCCCGCTCCATCAGCCAGCACCTCCGTGAGTTCTTGCAGCAGCAGCGCCCCGGCGACTACGTGGCCCTTCTGTCCTTTCTCCCCCGGATCGCCACGCTGGAGAGCGCGCTGACGGCCATCCGGAAGACCCTTGCCAGCAGGTTGGGAATCGCCACGCTGTTCGAGAGCGGTCCCCGCTATCTGCATGCCATCGGCCAGCTGTTTAAAGGAGGAGCCAACCAGGGGCTCTTTCTTCAGTTTACCGCTGATGACCCGGTGGATGTGCCGGTTCCCGGAGAAGCGTTCACCCTCGGGGCGCTCAAACAGGCGCAGGGACTGGGCGATTTCTACGCCCTGCAGCGGAAAGGCCGCCGGATCCTCCGCATCCATCTTCGCGGCGATCTCCCGCAGGCCCTCCAACGGGTGGCGAGCGCCCTCGACGACGCAACCGCCTCCCTCACCCGATCCTGAGTCGTCGGTAGCACCAACGTCCAGCCTAGGCTATAATTAGGTAGGATGCCCCTCATGAGCGAACCGTATTGCCAGCAGTATCTATTTATCGGAGCGCTGACCCTGGCCGCCATCATCTTTGGCGTCGCACCGCTGGTCATTGCCAGGTTCATCGCCCCGAAAAAGCCCGGGCCGTCGAAGCAGGAGCCGTATGAATGCGGCATCGCTTCGACGGGGGACTCTTGGGTGCCGTTTCGCGCGCAGTACTACGTCTATGCTCTGTTGTTCGTGATTTTTGATGTGGAAGTGGTCTTCCTCTACCCGTGGGCGCTCGTCTGGAAAGACGGGCTGCTGAATCCGGTGGTGATGTTTCTTGAGATGGCGCTCTTCATCGCCATCCTCGCCGTCGCGCTCATCTATGCGTGGAAGAAGGGCGTCCTCGAATGGGAATGAAGGAGACGAAACGGGCAGAGGTCAGAAGTCAGAAGTTTGAAAAATCTGACCTCTGATGTCTGACATCTGATCTCTGAATCAACGATGGCTGTTGACGAAGGCTTACAGAGCGAGTTGCAAAAACAGGGCGTATACGTGACGACCTGGGATCAGCTCCTCAACTGGGGCCGGAGCAATTCGATCTGGCCGCTTCAGTTCGGGCTGGCCTGCTGCGCGATCGAGATGATCGCCACCGCCGCCTCGCGTTACGACATCGCCCGCTTCGGGTCAGAGGTCTTCCGCGCCTCGCCGCGGCAGGCGGATCTCATGATCGTGGCGGGCACCGTCACGAAGAAGATGGCGCCGCAGGTCGTGCGGCTGTACAACCAGATGGGCGAGCCGAAGTACGTGATCTCCATGGGCGCCTGCGCCACATCGGGCGGTCCCTTCCACAAGGGCTACAACGTGCTGAAAGGCATCGACCGCTACATCCCTGTAGACGTCTACATTCCCGGCTGTCCGCCGACGCCGCAAGCGCTGCTCGAGGGGCTGATGAAGCTCCAGGAACGGATCAAGCGCCAGTCGTTTGGGCAGGCGATCAGCGAGAAACAAGGAGAGTATTCGGTGCCTGAATTCGGCAAATCCGGCCTTGAGCCGCGGTACAACGCCGAGGTCTGGCAGCCCCCGACCGAGCATCCCTTCGACTACCAGCGCGCCCCAGACGCGTCGAAGCCTGACGCGCCGCCAACGCCGGCCCCCACTTAATGCTGCCATCCGTGGACGAACTGAAAACGGCGATCGAGCAACGACTGCCCGGTGTCTCCCTCGCAGTGGAAGGCGCTGCGTTGATCGTGGACGCCAAGGACCTGACCGCCGTGTGCCGGTATCTCAAGGACACCGAGCGCTTCCACATGGACTATCTCGCCAACCTCACCGCGGTGGACTATCCGCCGGACCCCGTCTCCGGTGGGGCAGGCCGCATGGACGTCGTCTATCATCTCTATTCGATGGAGAAGCGACACGGGCCGATCACGCTCCGCGTGCAGCTGCCCCGCCAACAGCCCGTCGTGAGTTCCGTCACTCCGATTTGGCGGGGGGCGGAGTTCCAGGAGCGGGAAGTGTACGATCTCTTCGGCGTGACGTTCACCGGCCATCCCGACTTGCGCCGTATCCTGATGTGGGACGGCTTCGAGGGCCATCCGATGCGCAAAGACTACGTGCCGGAGGATCAAAACGTGCTCGAGGACCGAGCTGCGTAATGCGGATTGCGGAATAGCGTGATCCTGCCCGCTGCCGCTTTCCTGTTCTCATGGCTGAACAGACCCTCAACCCTCAACTGCTGGAAGTGAGCCTAGGACCTCAGCATCCGTCGACCCACGGCGTCTTCCGCATGAACGTGACGCTCGACGGCGAGACGATCGTGAAGCTGAAGCCCGTGATGGGCTACCTCCACCGCAACCACGAGCAGATCGGCGAGAGCATTACCTATATTGCCAGCTTCCCATTCACCGACCGCCTCGACTACTTCTGCGCCATGTCCAACAACTTCGGTCTCGCCCTGGCCATCGAAAAGCTCGGCGGCATCCCGGTGTCCGAGCGTGGGGAATATCTGCGGGTCATCATGGCGGAGCTGACCCGTGTGTTGAACCACACGGCCGTGACGGGCTTTCTCCTCAACGACATGGGGGCGTTCGGCACCCCGCTGCTCTATGCGTTCCGTGAGCGGGAGAAGATTCTCGACCTGTTTGAGGCGGCCTCCGGCTCGCGCATGATGTGCAACTACGTGCGCCCGGGCGGCGTCAGGCAGGATGTGCCTCCTGAATGGCTCAACCAGGCCCGGCAGCTGGTCGATGGCTATCCGCAATTTCTCGATGAGTTCGAGAAGCTCCTGACGGATAACGAGATCGTCCGCCAGCGCACCCAGCAGGTTGGGATTTTGCCGAAGGACTTGGCGGTCAACGCCAGCGCCACCGGCCCGGTGCTGCGCGCCTCCGGTGTCAACTACGACATCCGTACAGTGGACGGCTATTCCCTCTATCCGCGCTTTTCCTTCAAGATCCCGCTGGGCACGGTGGGAGATGTGTATGACCGCTACTATGTCCGGATTCTTGAGATGCGCGAGAGCATCAAGATCCTGCAGCAGGCCTTGAAGGACATTCCGGGCTCAAGCCCATCGATCAGTCCCAAAGGCCAAGCGCTGGTCAGGGCGCCGCGCACGTTCCGTCCACCAAAAGGGGAAGCGTACGGGCGCATCGAGGCGCCGAAGGGGGAGCTGGGCTTCTTCCTGGTGAGCGACGGCAGCCCCCAGCCCTATCGCTACCACATCCGCTCGCCAAGCTTCATCAATCTGACCGTGTTGGAAGACATGTGTCTCGGCCAGAAAGTGGCCGATACGATCATCATTCTGGGCTCCATCGATATCGTGATGGGCGAAGTCGACCGCTAATGACGAAATGACCAAGCACCAAATCCCAAATTCCAAACAAGCTCCAAGCACTAACTTCCAATCACCAAACTGTTTGGTGCTTGGATATTGGAATTTGGAATTTGTTTGGTGCTTGGTGCTTGGTGCTTGGTGATTTCGCTATCCTGAGAGGCGACATGATCGTGGGGAAGGGTGTATTGAAGGGGATGGGGGTGACGTTCAAGACGTTTCTTGAAACGTACCCCTGGGGCCGGGGACTGCTGCGGACCTTGCGCATCCCGCCGGGCGACGGGCTCGTCACGGTGCAGTATCCGGACGTGAAGCAGCAGCACCACGAGCGGTTCCGCGTGTTTCCGTTCCTCGTCTACGATGGGACGCCGGATAATCTGCGTTGCGTGTCCTGCAAGATCTGCGAGCAGGAATGTCCCCCGCAGTGCATCCATATTGTCACGGAGAAGGACGCGCAGGGCCGCCCCGTGAAGCAGCACGGGCGCACCCTCCCGAGGCAGTTTGATATCGATGTCTCCATCTGCATGTCCTGCCGGATCTGCGTCGATGTCTGCCCCTTCGATGCGATTGAAATGGACAATGCCTATGAGCTGTCCGGGACCAATCGGTTCGAAGAGATGACCTATACGAAAGAGCAACTGCTTCGCTCGAACGAGTACTTCAAAAAGATCAAGCCGGCCGAAGCGGCTGAAGTGGATGCTCGACTTGCCGCCAAAGCGGCCAAGGCGGCTGCGAAACCAACCGCTCCCGCGACGCCAAGTTCGCCGGAGACTACGGCTCAATGAGTTCGCTTGATCAGATCTTCGTCAATGCCCAGCGCGCGATGGTCGGCGTCTTTCCGGTCGGGCTGCAACCGTGGGTGTCGATCCTCGTGACGATCGGCGTCATTGCGCTTATCGCTCCGGCGATCATGATGTACTTCACGTGGATTGAGCGCAAGATTCTCGCCCGCATGCAAAACCGGTTCGGCCCGAACCGCGTGGGGATCTATGGGCTTCTGCAGCCGCTGGCCGATGGGCTGAAGATGTTGATCAAAGAGGACATCGTGCCGCGCGGGGCCGACCGGCTCCTGCATCTGTTGGCGCCGGTGGTGGCCGTGGTGCCGGCCATTCTGCTCTTTGCGGTGCTGCCGTTTGGCCGGCAGATGGTGGCGGCGGATCTGAATATCGGCCTCCTGTACTTCTTCGCTGTTTCCTCGGTCAGCTCCTACGCCATCTTTATGGGCGGGTGGGCCTCCCGGAGCAAATTCCCCGTCCTGGGAGCGATGCGGGCGGTGGCCCAGATCATTTCCTATGAGGTGCCAGGAGTGCTCTCGGCCGTCACGGTGATCATGGTGGCCGGGACGCTGTCCACCGTCGGCATCGTGGAGGCGCAGATCCAGCACGGATGGTACCTCCTGACGCCCTGGGGCTTCGTAGCCGCCAGCATCTTTTTCCTGAGCGGCATCGCCGAGGTCAATCGCACCCCCTTCGATATGCCGGAGGCCGAGTCGGAGCTCGTCGGCGGTTTTCATACCGAGTACAGCGGGATGAAGTTTGCGCTTTGGTACATGGCCGAGTTTCTGGAGGCATTCGCCGTCTGCGCCTTCACCGTCACGTTCTTTATGGGGGGCTGGGATGGCCCCGCGGCTCCATTCTGGACTGCGGCGGTCCTGTTGGCCGTGATTGTGGGATCCGCCACGTTGCTGCCGCTAGCCGTTCGGGGCCTGGGAGCCCTTGCCATGATCCTGGCAGGGGTATGGTGGGGCGGGCGGCCGATCCCATCGTGGCTGTGGTTTCTCACGAAGACCTACGCGCTGGTGTTTATCCTCGTCTGGCTGCGCGCGACGTTTCCCCGGCTGCGCGCCGATCAGCTCATGGGCTTCGCTTGGAAGTTTCTCCTCCCCATGGCGCTCATCAACATCTTCGCGGCGGGTCTGTGGTGGTTCTTTCGCGAGACACCCGCAGGCTGGGTGATCAGCCTCGTCCTGTTGGCTGCCAGCTATTGGCTGCTCGTCATCGCAAACAAGCCAGCGCCCTTGCAGCCCCGGACGTACGTCTTCGCCGACTAAATTGATTACACAGATTCGCAAGTTAGCCGACTGTCGAAGAGCTGATTACGCCGATAAGACGTTGTATCTGTGTAATCAGCCGTGAAGCTGTCGGATATCTTGCGATCTGTGTAATCATACTTGTGAAGGAGAGCATCCATGGCATCTGTGTCTTCCAAGGCATCCACGCAGGAGCCTGTCGCGGTCGAGTGGGAGCGCAAACCGAAGACCATCGACGCCAACCTCAAAGACTACGATGCTATCTACAAGACCTTTGATTGGAAAGACGTCGAGCAAGAGTTCGATTGGTCGCGCACCGGCAAGGTCAACATCGTCCACGAGGCGATCGACCGCCACGCCGCCTCATCCCGCGCAACGAAAGTGGCCTTGTACTACACCGACTATGCCGGCCGTGATGAACGCTACACCTTCGAGGACCTGAAGCGGCTCACCAGCCGCTTCGCCCACGCGCTGAAAGCCCTCGGCGTCAAAAAGGGTGACCGGGTCGCCACCTTCCTGCCTAGAACCCCTGAGCTCTATATCTCGATTCTCGGCATTCACAGGCTCGGGGCGATTCCTGTGCCGCTGTTTGAAGCGTTCATGGAGCAGGCGGTGCAGGATCGCCTGGAGGACAGCGAAGCGGCGGCCTGCGTCACGACGCCGGCCCTCAAAGGCCGCATCCCGCTGGCGCAGTTGCCGGCGCTCAAGCGGCTGATTCTCGTCGGCGCGAACGGGGCGCTGGCGGCGAATGAAGTCAGTTACGGACAGATCACGAAGAGCGCGCCGGACTGGGTGGAACCGGAATGGCTCACCGTCGATGACGGGCTCATCATCCACTACACCTCCGGCTCAACCGGCAAATCGAAGGGCGCACTCCATCGTCAATATGCGATGATCGGCCACTACCAGACGGCCAAGTGGGCGCTTGACTTGCGCGATGACGACACCTATTGGTGCGTGCCACCCTCGACGAAGGTGATTGCCAACCCGGAGCCGAAGACGATTACTGACCTAAAGGTTGGCGATCGTGTCTTAGCGCATGACGGAACATTTTGCGACGTCCGTCGTCTCTTCCGACATCATTACCGCGGAGAACTCATTAGGATTCAAACGTATTACTGTGACGAGTCATTTCAATTGACTCCAAACCATGAGGTATTATGCGGTCGTAAGGGTGAGACCGGCATTCATTGGAAGCCTGCGGGTGAGATGACGAAGAAGGATTATGTACTCTTGCCAAGACTGCAGGAAACGCACGATCGTGATGCCATTCATATTTCGCAGATCGTCAGAGGGTATCAGGTCGTCGATGGGAAGGCGCGCCGTTCTAGACTCAAGGCTCGTGTTCCAGATACCATCCCCCTTGGTCCGGAGTTCATGCGTTTTGCTGGCTACTATCTCGCCGAGGGCAGTGTGGGGGCTCGCGGTCATGTGCTGCAGTTTTCGTTCAGTTCACGCGAACAGCAGTTTGCGGAGGATGTGCTGCGCCTGTTGCACGTGCTCTTCGGGCTCACGGGCAAGAAGCTATGGATTAACAACCTCTGTGAGGTACGTGTTAATTCAGTGGTCCTCTGTGAGCTGATGCCGGCGTTGTTCGGGAAGACGGCCTCCGCAAAGCGACTTCCCGACTGGATGCTGTACCTTCCAGAGGAGAAGCTTGCAGAGTGGCTCAAAGGATTTTGGCGGGGAGATGGCAATACCGATCGGGATGGGTTTCGGTTCCATACCATATCCGAGGTGTTGGCATATCAAGTCAGGCTCGTCCTGACTCGATTCGGCCTCTTTAGTTCAATGAGTTGCCGCAAGAAAACGAACATTGGGCCAAGCCGAATTGGTCAACGGATGATTATCGCTCGACATGATTGCTACTGCATTAAAGTCGGTGGGAAGTCGCTCAAGAGGCTCTCCGAGATCCTCGGGACGGAGCACCCATACATACAAAAGCGATGGTGCACGTATCAGCGCGGTAAGAGGTCAAGAAATTACCTCTGGCTGCCTATTCGTTCTATCGAGCGGATACCCTACGACGGCGAAGTCTGTAATATCGAAACTGAAAAGCAGTCGTATGTCCTGAGCAATATGGCCGTGCATAACTGCACCGCAGATCCGGGATGGGTGACCGGCACATCCTATGGCATCTATGGCCCGTGGACGCTCGGGGTGTCCAGCGTCGTGATCGGCGGGCGGTTCGATCCGGACCGCTGGTATGAGACGATCCAGCGCTATAAGGTCACCATGTGGTACAGCGCCCCGACCGCCTACCGGATGCTCATGTCCGCCGGCGAGGCCATCCCGAAGAAGTACAATCTCAACAGCCTGCGCCACATCTGCAGCGTCGGCGAGCCGCTGAACCCCGAAGCGCTCAAGTGGATCAAGAAGATCACAGGCCTCGCCCCGCATGAGACCTGGTGGATGACGGAAACCGGCATGCAGCTCATCTGCAACTACCGCAGCAAGGACTTTCCCATCGGCGCAACCGGCAAACCGTTTCCCGGCACGTACGCCACGGTGGTGGATGACCAGGGCAAGGAAGCGCCGCCCGGACAATTAGGGCATCTGGTGGTCAAGCCGGGCTGGCCGTCGATGATGAAGGAGATCTGGAAGAATCCCGCCAAGTATCAGGAGTACTTCAGGATTGCCGGCTGGTATGTGAGCGGCGACACGGCCTACAAGGATGAGCACGGCTACATCTGGTACCAGGGCCGCGCGGATGACGTCATCAAGACGGCCGGGGAGCGCGTGGGCCCCTTTGAGGTGGAAAGTGCGCTCGTCGCCCACCCCGCCGTAGCTGAGGCAGGGGTGATCGGCAAGCCGGATGCGGTACGCGGCTCAATCATCAAGGCGTTCATCGCGCTGCGCAAGGGCTACCAGCCCTCCGAGCCGCTCAAGAAAGAGATCGCCGATTTCGTGAAGAACAACCTCGCGGCCCACGCGGCCCCGCGCGAGATCGACTTCGTGGAGAAGGTCCCCAAGACGCGCTCCGGCAAGATCATGCGCCGCGTGCTCAGAGCGTGGGATCAAGGACTCCCGGTGGGTGATATCTCGACGATGGAGGAATGAATCCATGGTAGCGTGCAACCGAGCCGGGCACCCCAGCGGCTTCGTTTGGCGAAGCCAAACATGCTGGGGTCGGCGAGGGAAGTCCCGAACGCCGAAGGCGGAGGGAGGATCAAGGACTCCCGGTGGGTGATATCTCGACGATGGAGGAATGATCACAGTGTTTGATCTGATCATGAGGGGCCTGGGTATTGTGTCGATTGTTATAGGTATCCGCGTGATAGAGTTTGTCAGGACAGCGCCAGAGGGGCATGAGTTCTCCCCAGATCTGATGGGGTTCCGATTCGGCAGGGGAGAATTCCTGGGCGGATGTTTTATGGCCGTGATCGGCACGGTAATGCTGCTGTATGGCCGCCGAGCTTTTGGATGGTTGACGGACCTCTGGAAAGACCGGAAGTAATGCGCAAGCGCGGGCCAATGCGTCAAATCAGTAATTTGAATAAGTATACACTAATGCTGTATACTAGCTACTGGTAACAGGAGGGGCGGTGAGGATGAAAGTTGAGCACATCAACATCACGATTCCGCCAGATTTGCGGCAGGCCGTTGACCGGCAGGCGGAGCGGGAGCGCACGAAGCGGAGTTCACTGATTCAGAGGGCCGTTCGTGTCTATCTCGGCTTGTCTCGAAGCAAAGAACTTCGCGCACTCCTACGAGAGGGGTATCAGGAATTAGGCGATGAAGCCAGGCGGCTGGAGCGTGAATTCGCTCGCTTGGATGTTGAATCGCTGAAGTATGCTGATTAAACGGGGGGATCTCTATTGGGTGAACCTCGATCCCGCCAAAGGTTCCGAACAAGCCGGCCGTCGGCCAGTGCTGGTCATTCAGAACGATGTCGGTAATGAGTTTGCTCACACGGTCATCGTCGCTCCGCTCACGACGAAAGCCTTCACCAAGCCGTATCCCACAAACGTCTTCCTTCCGCAGGGTGTTGGTGGCCTGAAAGAGAATTCAACCATCTTGCTGTCACAGATACGAACTATTGACAAGGCTCGTTTGGAGCGAAAGATCGGACGCTTGTCACCCGCTTATCTCCAACAAGTCAATCGAGCTATTGCGATTAGCCTGGGCTTGAGCCTGTAGAGATCAAGCCGATTCGCCATATGAAACGTGGTTTTATGCTCCTTGCGCTGTTGCTCGGCGCGGGCTGCGGGCCGGAGACGATCGGGGAAGATTGGCGGCCGCTTGAGCCCCGCATGCAAGCGCCGGACTTCACGCTGACGACGCTCGAAGGGAACCCGGTCAGCCTGTCAGACTTCCGCGGCCGCGTGGTCGTGATGGAGTTCTGGGCGACGTGGTGCGGGCCCTGCCGGATGTCCACCCCGTCGCTTGAGGCGGTGTACAAAGCGCACCGCGACAAACCGGTAACCGTCCTGTTGGTCAATGCGGGCGAATCGACTGACAAGGTGCGGGCATGGACGAAGGGGCGGTTTACGGCACCCGTCCTGCTTGATGCAGAAGGAGAAGCGCAGCAGCGCTACGGGGTGAGCGGCATTCCACAGCTGTTCATCATCAACCAAGATGGAGAGATCGTCTACCACCACAGCGGCTACCGGGGCGGGCTGGAGCACAATCTACGCCTCATTCTCCGCCAGTTATTGGGCGAAGAGGAGGTTTCCCAACATGTCTGATCGGTTGATCCTTCAGGACGTGGCGGTGGAATGCCGGATCGGAGTCTCGGAGTGGGAGCGGAATGCGCCGCAGCCGATCTGGATTGACGTCGAGCTGGACATCGATGCAGCCAAGGCGGCTGCGCGCGACCAGGTGGAAGATGCCGTCGATTATGCGCAGCTTGTCGCCGCCATCAAGCGCGTGGCGGGCGGCGCGTCGTATCGTCTGCTTGAAACGTTGGCTGAGCGGATTGCCGCCCGTGTGATCGCCGAATTCAACGTCCCGGGGGTTCGGGTGAAGGTGAAGAAGCGGGCGCTGCCGGGAATCGATTATGCGGCCGTTGAGGTCGAGCGGAAGGCTGCACGGCGTCGGGCTGGCGCGCGACCGCGACGTCGCTCGGCGGGCGTTGGCGCAGGTCGATAGGTCGCCACGGACCGGTCCGTTTCCCAGAGGCGGACGATGCTGACCGGAAATCCCTGGGAGGCGGTGTAGTTGAAGATCAACTCGGCGATGGCCTCAGCGGTGGGGTTGTCATCGAGCAGAAACACCGGCTCGCCCAGGCGTTGCAGCGCCGGCAGGGCCGGATCCTGGCGGCAGAGCAGCATCTTGTGATCAAGCTCCCGGTCGATCCATGACTGGATCGCCTCTTTGATCTCATCGAAATCCCGCACCATCCCTCGCCGATCAAGCCGCTTACTGCTGAGCTCAATTTCCACGGTGCCGTTGTGCCCGTGGAGGTAGCGGCACTTGCCCTCGTAATTGAGGAGGCGATGGCCGTAACAAAACTGGATGACCTTGGTGACTGAGTACATGATGTGTTCAGCAGTCAGATGTCAGAAGACAGAAGTCAGAAAATCTGACATCTGTTTTCTGACTTCTGACCTCTGTCCGTTAAGCAATGAGCGATCCTCCGTCCACGAACACGGTCGAACCCGTCATGAAGTCCGTCCCTTCAATCAGGAAGACGACCGTGTTCGCGAGATCCTGAGGGCTACCCCACCGCTTGAGCGGCACGCGCCGGGCCACGCGGGCCCGCGCGGCGGTGCTCATGTCGGCCGGAGGCAGGATCGGTCCCGGCGCAATGGCGTTGACCTGGATGCGCGGCGCCAGCTCTTTGGCCAGCGCCTTGGTGAGCCCGATGACCCCCGCTTTCGAGACGCAGTAGGGCAGGTAGTCGCGATAGGGGCGCACCCCAGCCCAGTCTGCGAAGTTGATGATCTTGCCGCCTCCGTGTTGGCGCATGAGCCGGCTGGCGTAGAGGGCGCAGAGAAACGGACCCCTCAGGTTAGCGTCAATCGCGTGATCCCAGTCGCGCTCGGACAGCATCGCAAAGGGGGTGCGGTTGAAGTTAGCGGCGCAGTTCACCAGCACGTCCAGGCGGCCCCAGCGGCGCGCAAGGCGGTCCATTAGCTTTTTGACATCGGCGGCGCGGGCAAGATCCGCGCGGATCGCAACCGCTTCCGTCCCAAGGCGTTCTAATTCTCTGACAGCCCACGCGGCCTCTCGCGCCGAGGTGCGATAGGAGATCGCGATCTTGGCGCCGCGTTCAGCCAGCGCCAGCGCAATCGCGTAGCCGATGCGCCGGGCGCCGCCGGTAATAAGGACAGTGCGGCCCTGCAGGGTCATGGAGATGAGTCACACAACGGATCAGCCGGGAGGTCTGGGGGAGCGCTGCTGGAGCGCTTCGGCCATCTGGTTGATGGCTTTGGCAAGATCCTCCAACGCATCGCCTTGTCGCAGGGTAATGCGTTGCGAGAAATCTCCCGCGCCGATGGCTTCCAGAATGCGCCTGATGCGGTTCATCGGGCCGACAATGCGGTGGCTCTGCCGGATGCCCAGGATGAACACGATGGGAATGGAAAGCAGGAGCTCAACGAGCAGGGTGAGGGCGATCGCGATAAAACAGTAGATCAAGGTCTGTTGCGGCAACTCCGGCTGGTACATATACTTCCAGAGCAGGCCGGTGGCAATGAGGGAGCTGGCGGCCGCCACGGCCAGCACGACCATGAAGAGACGCGTGACGAACCGCAGCTGGTAGCCGCGATCGACGAGGTACTGTTTCCGTTTATAGGGTGTCTCTGGACTCATGACCGGAGCTAGTATAGCATATTTTTCGTCATGTCAAGTGGCATCGGCAGATTTGCCGCAGATGCATTGATGGTTCGACTCGGCTGGAAGCGAGTCGTGGTTCGACTTCGCTCACCACGATCCCGAGCGAGCAAAGCGAGTCGAGGGATCGAAGCATTGACTTTTCCACCATGCTTTGTTAGGCTCACGAAGCATGCGCATTCGACAGGGTCCCATCTGCGTGCTCCTCAGCAGCGGCTTGGACAGCGCGCTCCTGGTGCACCGACTGCTGGCCGTCCATGGTCGAGTCCTTCCTCTGTATGTCCGGTGCGGGTTCCTCTGGGAGACGGCTGAGCTGTACTGGGTGAAGCGCTTCCTCCGAGCCGTCCGGCGGCCCAACCTTCGCGCCCTTCAGGTCATCGACCTGCCGCTGCGGCAGGTCTATGGGATTCACTGGAGTGTTGCCGGCGGCAGCGTCCCCGGCGCGCGCAGCGCTGACGCGGCTGTCTATCTGCCCGGTCGCAACGTGCTCCTGCTGAGCCTTGCCGCAATCGTCGCCTCGCAGCGCCGTATTTCCACCATCGCTCTGGGGGTGCTGAAGGGCAACCCCTTCGGTGATGCCACCCCGCGCTTTTTCTCCCACATGAGCCGCGCGCTGACGCACGCGCTGCACCGGCCGATTCACATTCTCGCCCCTCTGCGCCGACACGCCAAAGCTCAGCTCATCCGCCAGGCGGCCGGTGCGCCGCTGGGGTTGACGTTTTCCTGTCTGCAGCCGCGCGCCGGCTACCGTCACTGCGGTCGGTGCAACAAGTGCGCCGAGCGGCGTCGCGCGTTTCGCGCCGCCGGCGTGGCGGATCCCACGAGGTATGCCTGATGTGCGTGGGGTGGCTCCGATCTTCAATTGGTAAAAAGGCGGTCATGGGGCTGACGGGGCTGTTGCTCGTGGGCTTCGTCATCCTGCATCTGTCGGGCAATCTGCTGATCTACCTCGGTCCGGAGGCGCTGAATGCCTACGCCAAAAAATTGCGGGACTTGGGACCGCTCTTGTGGCTCGTCCGCCTTGTGCTGTTGACCGCGGTCGTAGTCCATATCTGGCTGTCGATCGTCTTGACCAGGGAAAACCGCGCGGCCCGGCCCATCGGCTACGCGATGCAGCGGTCGGCGCGCACGACGTACGCCGCGCGCACCATGATGCTCTCCGGGCTCCTGCTCTTCGCCTTCATCGTCTATCACTTGTTGCATTTCACGTTTCGCGTGACCCATCCGCAGCTTCTGCATCTGACGGATGCGCTGGGACGCGACGACGTCTATGCCATGGTCGTCCTGAGCTTCCAGGACCCCGTGCTCGTCGCTGGCTACGTCATCGCCATGGCCCTGCTGTGCATGCACCTCAGCCATGGGATCGCCAGCTTTGTTCAGTCGCTCGGCTTGAATGACGAGCGCTTCCTGCCAGTGCTTGAGCGCATCAGCCGGCTCACCGCGGCCGCGCTATTTGTCGGCTACAGCTCGATTCCACTGGCGGTGTGGCTGGGGATCGTGGCCATGCGCGGAAGGCTGTGATGCTCGACGCCAAGATCCCCTCCGGCCCGCTGCCGCAGAAATGGGACGCGTACCGCAGCACGCTGAAATCGCCCAGTCCATCGGCGACGGGGAACTACCGCGTCATCATCGTGGGAACCGGACTGGCCGGCGCCTCGGCGGCCGCGACCTTGGCGGAGCAGGGGTTTGAGGTTGAGGTCT
>CAYJWN010000004.1:0-49607 GCA_964373835.1 uncultured Planctomycetales bacterium | reverse complement strand
CCGCAATCCGAAATCCGCAATCCACAATGGACGACCGTGTTACAATAACGTGATGGCACTCCAAGCCGTTCGGGGCACAGCCGACGTGCTCGCGGGTGAGGTGAAGCGGTGGGTGGCGGTTGAGCACACCGTCCGGCGTCTCGCGCGGCTCTCCGGCTACCAGGAAATCCGCACTCCTCTCATTGAAGACGCGGCCCTTTTTTTGCGGTCCATCGGGGAAACGACCGACATCGTGCAGAAGGAGATGTTCCGGTTCGAGGACCGCGGCGGCCATGAGATCGTGCTGCGGCCGGAAGGCACCGCCTCGGTCGTGCGGGCGTATCTGGAGCACAACCTCCACAAGACGCAGGGATTCGCGAAGCTCTTCTACCTCGGCCCCATGTTTCGCGCCGAGCGGCCGCAGGCCGGGCGCTTTCGGCAGTTCCACCAATACGGCGTGGAAGCCATCGGCTCGAGCAGCCCCTGGGTGGATGTGGAGGTGATCGTCTTGTGCCTGCGCATCCTGCAGGCGTGCGGTCTGACGGAGCTGTCGCTGTGGCTTGCCAGCATGGGCTGCCGGCAGGATCAGGAGCGCTCGGCCGCGCGGCTGCGGGAGCGGCTCGCACCGGATCGCGCGAAGCTCTGCAAGGACTGTCAGGCCCGCTTCGACAAGAATATCTTCCGCGTCTTTGACTGCAAGCATCCCGCCTGCCACGGCCTGGCGTGGCGGTGTGAAGGTTCCCCCTTTCTCCTCTGCAACGACTGCGCCGCGCATTTCGACGGCGTGCGGCGCGGGCTTCGCGAATCTGACGTGGCATTCGACGACACCAAGACATTCGCCAGGGGTCTTGACTACTATACGCGGACGGTGTTCGAGGTGCGCGTGAAGGGGTTGGGGGCGCAGGATGCGGTGGCGGCCGGCGGACGCTACGACCACCTGGTCGAAGAGCTTGGAGGCCCGTCCGTGGGCGCGGTGGGGTGTGCGGCGGGCATTGAACGACTCTTGATGGCTGCCGCCGCTGAGTCGCAGCGAGGCCCCCGGCCCGCCGATGGCGATCGCCGGGGCGGGCTCTATCTCGCCGTGGCCCAACCAGGGCTCGTGAGCCAGGGATTCCAGTTTGTCAGGCGGCTGCGGGAACAGGGCGTCTGCGCCCTCATGGACTATGATGGCAAGAGCCTCAAGGCGCAGCTGCGGGAAGCGGACAAAGCCGGCTGCCAGTTGGTGGCGATCTTGGGAGAAACGGAGCTCCAGCAGCGCGCGATGACGCTCAAGGATTTGGCGCAGGGCACCCAGCGCACCATTGCGTTCGATGCCTTCGTCGAGGAAGTCAGTCGGCAGGGGAAGGCGAGATGTTCCTCAGGCAATCTCTAGTGGCGAAGTGGCTGGGTGGCGAAGTGGCCCGACGCACTGTCCTGTGATGATGCGAACACATGGCTGTGGCGAGCTGAAAGAGCCGCTCATCGGCCAGAGCGTGACGCTCTGCGGCTGGCTCCATCGACGGCGCGATCACGGCGGCCTGACCTTCTTTGACCTTCGAGATCGATCCGGCATCGCCCAAGTCGTGTTCAACACGAAGACCAACCCGGAGCTGCATCAACAGGCCAAAACCCTGGGGCCGGAGTACGTCCTGCGCATCACCGGCACGGTGCGCGCGAGGCCCAAGGGCGCCGAGAACCCCAAGCTGCCGTCGGGGGTGGTGGAGGTCTCCGCGAGCGCGGTCGAGGTGCTGAATCCGGCCACCCCACCGCCGTTTGAGATCGACGACCAGGTGGACGCCTCGGAGGATGTCCGCATGCAGTGGCGCTACCTTGATCTGCGGCGCCCGGTGAGCCAGCAGAAGCTGCTCCTCCGGCATCGCGTCATCCATCAGATGCGGCAGGAGCTGGATGCGCTGGGGTTCCTTGACATTGAAACGCCGATCCTCACGAAATCCACGCCGGAAGGCGCGCGCGACTACCTCGTGCCGTCGCGCCTCAACCCCGGCCGGTTCTTCGCGCTGCCGCAGTCGCCGCAGCTCTTCAAACAGCTCCTGATGGTGGCGGGTGTGGAGCGGTACTTCCAAGTGGCGCGCTGCTTTCGCGATGAGGACCTGCGGGCGGACCGCCAGCCGGAGTTCACGCAGCTTGACCTTGAGATGTCGTTCGTCGAGGAAGAGGACATCTATGCGGTCATGGAACGCGTCCTGAGCCGCGTGTTCAGTGAGACGCTCAACGTCCCGCTCACCACCCCGTTTCCGCGGCTGACCTATCGCGAAGCTCAGGAGCGCTACGGCACGGACAAACCCAACCTGCGCACGGAGGCCTGCCCCTGGGCGTTTTGTTGGGTGACGGAGTTTCCGCTCTTTCGCCGGGATGAGCAGACGAAGCGTTGGGACGCGGAGCACCACCCATTCACCGCGCCGCACCCGCACGATGTGGACCGGCTCCGGCAGGATCCCGGCTCGGTCCGCGCGCGAGCGTATGATCTCGTGCTCAACGGCCTCGAGCTGGGATCCGGCAGCATTCGGATCCACCAGGAGCCGCTTCAGCGCCAGATCTTCCAGGTCCTGGGCCTCAGCGACGCGACGGTGCAGGAACGCTTCGGCTTTTTGCTCCAGGCCTTCTCGTACGGGGCGCCGCCCCATGGCGGGTTCGCGCTGGGGCTTGATCGGCTCATCGCGCAGGTGACGCATGCGCCCTCCATCCGCGACGTGATCGCGTTTCCCAAAACCCAGAAAGCGGCCGATCCGGTGACGGACGCCCCCTCGCCGGTGACGGACGCGCAGTTAAAGGAACTTGGCATCGTCGTATTAAAGGGATGAGCTAACAGAGGAGAACCCATCCCAACACCGATGGGATGGGTTCGAGAAAAAGGAGGAGGCCGATGCGAACCTTGAGCCTCGTACTGTGTGGAATCAGCGGCATCTTGCTGGCGGTTGGATGTCGAACCCCGACCCGCATAGCGACACGGATCACGGAGGTGCCGCGCGTCGACCTCGAACTCAGCGGCGGCAACCGGGGCTACCTCGTCGGCACCCCGCCAGAGCCCAAACGCCTGAAGACCACGCGGCAGATGATCGAAACCGATGTCGAGATCCCCAGCTTTTATCAGCCGAAACCGCCAGGCGTCACAGTCCGCCTGGATGACATTGCGGCTCCTGAAACGGATGCGGCACGCGAGGCGGGACCGGTGCGCGTTGCTGCAGGAGTCACGTCGTATGACACCTACGTGGTGCAAAAGGGCGACTCGTTGTGGTCAATTGCGGCCAAACCGGAAATCTACGGGAAAGCCACCCGGTGGCGGCGGATTTTCGACGCCAATCGCGAGCTGCTGAAGGGCAGCCCGGATCGGCTTCGAGCGGGCATGACGCTGAAGATCCCGCGCGGAGACAGCGGAGCAGGCTCCACGACCTATGACGATGAAGGCGTCACGTTCAAGAAGTAGACGTTGAGAATGGCTGAGCAGTTGCTGGCGGTGCGGAGCGCCCAGGAAGCCCAGGCGCTCTTTGGCAAACACGACCAGCACCTTCGGAAGATCGAGCAGGCGCTCGGGGTGTCCATCGTCCTGCGCGCAGAGGAACTCAAAATCAGCGGGTCGGAGGAAGCCATCGGCAAGACGGCGCGGCTCTTCGACGATCTGTTGGTGATCGTCCGTTCCGGGGCCCCGCTGCGAAAGGAGGACCTCGACTACGCGGTGCGCGCCCTGCAGGATCCCCGATTGATCCAGCTGCGCCAAATCTACCAGGAGCGCATCGAAGTCCCCTCAAAACGCCGTTTCGTCATCCCGCGCACCCCGGGGCAGAAAGCCTATGTGGAGGCCATGCGCCGCGATGATATCGTCTTCGGGATCGGGCCGGCCGGCACCGGAAAAACCTATTTGGGGATGGCGATGGCGGTCGAAAACCTCACCAAAGGCGAAGTCTCGCGGATCATCCTCACCCGCCCGGCCGTCGAGGCAGGGGAGCGCCTCGGGTATCTGCCAGGGGATCTGGCGGAGAAGATCAACCCCTACCTGCGTCCGCTCTATGACGCGCTCTATGAAATGATGGAAGTGGACATGGTCCAGCGCTACCTGGACCGCGAGATCATCGAAGTCGCTCCGCTGGCCTACATGCGCGGGCGCACGCTCAACGACTCCTTCATCATCCTGGATGAGGCGCAGAATACCACCAGCGAGCAGATGAAGATGTTCCTGACGCGGATCGGATTTGACTCGAAGGTGGTCGTGACCGGCGATGTGACGCAGATCGACCTGCCGTCTGAGAAAACCTCCGGCCTGATCCAGGTGCGTCGGCTCTTGGCCGACATCCCCGGGATCACGTTCACCCTGTTCAGCGGCCAGGACGTCGTGCGCCATGAGCTGGTGCAAGCCATCATCCAGGCCTATGAGCAGCACGATCGTCACTGAGGTGCGCCTCCGCGTCACCAACGCCCAGCGCTCCGTCCCCGTCTCGTTGGCCCGCATGCGGGCGGTGGCGCGTGGTGCCGCCAGGCGGCTGGGCATCCGCGCCGCCGGCGAGATCGCCATCACCTTCATTGAGGTACACCGGATGCGCGCGCTGAACAAACGCTTCATGCGTCACGATTGGACGACGGACGTGCTGAGCTTTCGTTATCACGACGAGCCGGCCTGCCTGCCCCCGCACGCTTGGCTTCGCCAAGCGAAGCCGCGGGGGCGCAGGCAGGTGATCGGCGAGATCCTCATCGCTCCGCGGCAAGCGCAGGTCTACGCACGGCGGCATGGCGTTGCCTATACCGTCGAGCTGTCCCGCTACATCGTGCATGGGCTGCTCCACTGGCTCGGCTATGATGATCGCACGCCGGCCCAGCAACGCCGTATACGAGCTCTTGAAGATGACCTGCTTGCTCGCTGCGGAGTGTTGGTCCGGGCTCCGGGCTCCGGGCTCAGGGTCACTGCCCAGAGCCCACAGCCCAGAACCCACAGCCCCACGCGTTACTGATGGGCGTCCACACGACCGACGCGATCGTCTTGCGGCGGCACCTGTTTCGAGAAACCAGCGTCATTGTCACCTGCCTCACAGATCGATACGGCAAACTCAAGGGGTTGGTGAAAGGTTTGCGGGCGCAGCCGAACCGCCACCGAAGCGCGATGGAACCCATGACGGTGAACCGCATCGTCTTTTACGATACGCAGACCAGCCAGCTCCACCTGATCAGCCAGTGTGAGCTGCTGGCGCCGCTGTCTGAACTGCAGCGCGACTTGAAGACCATGCAAGTCGCGGCCCTCTGTGTGGAGCTGGTCGACACGGTCGTGCCCCTGGAAGAACCGCAGCCGGCCATCTACCACCTGCTGAAGGACACCTTGGAACGCTTGGCGCTTCAGAGCAGCGATCGGGCCGCTCTCCGGGCGCACTTCATCCTCCGCCTGTTGCGATTGGCCGGGTTCCAGCCGCAGCTTGATGAGTGCACCGGGTGCAGCGGGTCGGTCCATGCAGCCGGCTACTGGAGCGCCCGCCACGGGGGCCTCTTGTGCCCGCAGTGCTTGCACGAGGACCCCAACGCTGAACCGGCCCTGCCCGAGACGCTGGAGGCGTTGGCACAGCTCTCCGAGAGCGATCGACCACGTATCCTTGACCCGCAGGTGACCCAACGGCTCTGCCGGCGGCTTGATGACTTTTTGCGCTGGCGGCTCGACCATCCCCTGAAGACCCTAACAGCTATTGGAAATGTCGAATGACGAATGTCGAGTGTCGAATGAAAAACGGAACTTCTAAATACGACAATCTCAAACAACGGATGAAGCAGTTTGCTCTTGATGTCATCCGATTCTGTCACCAACTACCACAGACACGCGAGAGCAGCGTCTTGGCTCACCAGTTGATTCGCTGCGCCTCTTCTGTTGGAGCCAACTACCGCGCGGTATGTCGCGCGCGATCTACTCGAGATTTCCTCGCAAAGCTATCCATCGTTGAAGAAGAAGCTGATGAGGCGATGTACTGGCTTGAGCTTCTCGAAGAAGCGGATGTCTGTCACTCTCGAGAAATACAGGTATTGAAACAAGAAGCAAATGAGCTCATCGCCATCACTGTGGCGTCAAAACGGACTGCCCGCGCACGTAGCAGTGGCGGTGGGTTATCAACCCGTACTCGACACTCGACACTCGACACTCGACACTTGCCATGATGCAACTTCAGCGCTTGATTCGGACACTCGATACGTTCTGGGAGCAGCGGGGCTGTTGCATCCTCCAGCCGTACGATCTGGAAGTGGGTGCGGGTACGTTCCATCCGGCGACCTTTTTCGGAGCGTTGGGCCCGACGCCGAGCCGGGCCGCGTATGTCCAGCCCTCACGCCGTCCGACCGACGGCCGCTATGGGGAGAACCCGCTGCGCATGCAGCGGTACTACCAGTACCAAGTGATCCTCAAGCCGACGCCCGATGACGTGCGGCAGCTCTACCTGGACAGCCTGCGCGCCTGCGGCCTGAAGCTCGATGACCACGATGTCCGGTTCGTCCAGGATGACTGGGAGTCGCCCACGCTGGGCGCCTGGGGCCTGGGCTGGGAAGTGTGGATGGACAGCCTCGAGGTGACGCAGTTCACCTACTTCCAGCAGGTGGGGGGGCTTGATCTTCAGCACATCTCCTGCGAGATCACCTATGGGCTTGAGCGTATCGCGATGTTCGTTCAAGGCGCTGCGGATGTCTATGGTCTGGCCTGGGGACCTGAGGCAAGCTACGGCGATCTGCATCTGGCGCAGGAACGCGAAGAGTCCAGCTACAATTTTGAGCACGCGGACGTCGCCCTCCACCAGCAGCTGTTCACCAGCTTCGAGAAAGACGCGCAACGGCTGCTGGATGCGAAGCTCCTGATGCCCGCGTATGAGCAGCTCCTCAAATGCAGCCACACGTTCAATATGCTGGATGCGCGCGGGGCCATCAGCCAATCCGACCGCCCCCGGCTCGTCCTGCGCATCCGGACGCTCGCGAAGCGCTGCGCGGAACTGTCTCTCGAGCGCCACCAAGATGAGAAGAACTAAGAGCGCCTATCAAAAAGACCATGGGCGCTCTGGCTCCGGGCTGGGGGCTCTGGGTAAAAGCCGAAAAGCCCTCAGCCCTCAGCCCTCAGCCCCGAGCCAAGCTGCGGACCTTCTCTTCGAAATTGGCACCGAGGAGCTTCCAGCCGCGTATCTTCCCGGGCTCATCGAACAGCTCAGCCGGGAAGCGGGCGCCTTGTTCCAAGCCCGCCATCTCTCGCATCAGACGATTCAGAGCTTCGGCACGCCGCGGCGTCTTGTGCTCATCGTCCGCCGGCTCGCAGCGTTCCGGCATAAACCCGCCGAGGACATTCGCGGCCCATCCAAAGCGGTCTCCTATGATGGCGCGGGCAAGCCGACGCAGGCGCTTGTGGGTTTTCTCCGCTCGCAGCGCGGCGCGCTCACCCAGACGAAGCTCGTCTCATCACCTAAAGGCGAGTACGTGTATCTGGTCAAGCCCCCGACCACGACGCCAACAGGCCAGGTGTTGTCGAGCCTCCTCCCGGAGCTGATTGGCGCGTTGCGCTCCCCCAAGACGATGCGGTGGGACGCAAGCGGCGTGCGTTTTGCACGGCCAATCCGGTGGCTCTTGGCCCTGTACGGCTCCACGCCCATCCGATGCGCTTTTGGGAACGTCACGAGCGGCTTGAGGACCCGCCTGGGACGGCCGCAACAGTTGCAAGAGACCCGCATCACCTCGGTCGAACACTACCTGCAGACGCTGAAACGCGCCGGCGTCACGCTCGATCAGCATGAGCGCCGCAGGTGGATTGCCCAGACCGTGGCGAAGACCGCCAAACAATGTCGCGGCGTCACCTCGCCCGAGATGGTCAGTCACGGCCTGCTCGATGAGGTCGCCCATCTCGTGGAGTCTCCGGCGGCCCTGGTGGGCGAGTGGGATCCGCGCTACCTGGCGCTGCCGCGCGAAGTGCTCCTGGCGAGCATGGCGAAATATCAACGCGTCTTCGCCATTGAGTCCTCGTCGGAGCGGCGCGAGCCAGGCCATGTCGGCGCCATCCTGCCGCGCTTCATCGCCATCCTCGAGGGCAGACCACGGCAGCCCGCCGCCGTCCGGAAGGTGCTGGAGCGGATCCTCAACGCCCGGTTGGCCGACAGCTTGCTCTTTTGGACCGAGGACCACAAGCGCCTCCCCCTTGAGCAGATGGCGAAGGACCTGTCCGGCGTCGTCTTCCATGAGCGCATCGGCTCGATGGCGGATAAGACGCTGCGGCTGCGCGCGCTCAGCGAACCGCTCGCGGAGGCGTGGCAGTTAGCCGAGGAAGAGCGCCAGCACCTGCGCCGGGCCTGTCAAATTGCCAAGGCCGACCTGGTCAGCACCATGGTCAAAGAGTTCCCGACGCTGCAGGGGGTGGTCGGCAAGTACTATGCGCTCGATGCCGGGGAACCGGAGCCGGTGGCACACGCGATTGAAGAACAGTACCTTCCAACGGGCGACCGGCTCCCCGGCACGTTAATCGGCAGTGCGCTGGCGATCGTCGACAAATACGACACCCTCACCAGCTATTTCGGCCTGGGCCTTGTGCCGACGGGCGACCAGGATCCCTTCGGTCTGCGGCGCGCGGCGCAGGGGATCGTGGAAGTGGCGTGGAAGGTGCACCGCCCGCTCCCCTTGAGCCCCCTGCTGCGCGTTCGAGGCTCCTTGCCGCCGTTTCGCATGGGGCCGCCGAAGGATGTCGCCACCGCCGGCAATCAGGTCCAGCGCTATCTCCTTGAGCGGCTCTACACCTTCGCCTGGCCCACCGCAACCCCGACGGATTGTATCGATGCCGTCCTCGCCGGCCCCTGCGATGACCTGGTGGATGTGATGGACCGCATCGTCAGCCTCCAGCGGCTCAGCGGGCATCCCAGCCTGCTCAAAGCCGCCAAGGTGATCGAGCGCACGCGCAACATTCTCCGCGGGGCCGCCCTGCGCCAGCCGGACGTCGATCCCGGCTGGTTCCAAGAGCCCCTCGAGCGGCAGCTCTGGGAGCTGTATCGCGCCAATGAAGAGCGGGTGGTCCGCCTGACGCAGCAAAAATCGTACACCGAGGCGACGACGCTCTTCGGGGAGCTCTTCTTCGAACCGCTGCATGCGTTTTTTGACAAAGTCCTCGTCAATGCGCCCGAGGAGACGCTGCAGCAAAACCGGCTCGCCTTGATGCGGGCGATCCATGCGTTGTATACTGAGCGCATCGCCGACCTCTCGAAACTTGCCGTCTTGCAACAGAAATGATTAAACCACTGGAATCACGTTAACGCGAGGAGTCTTCATGAATAAAGTGGCCGGCACCATGACGCCTAAACGACGCGCCCCCTTGAAAGCGGTGTCCCGCGATGGACGGGCAAAGGCGAAATACATCTACGTCTTCGGCGACGGCAAAGCCGACGGTCGCGCAGACATGAAGGAGCTCCTCGGCGGCAAGGGGGCCAACCTTGCCGAGATGACCAACCTCGGCGTGCCGGTGCCGCCGGGCCTCACCATCACCACCGAAGCCTGCCGGAAGTTCTACGAGCTGGGCGAGCGCTGGCCGCAAGGGCTGGACGCGGAGCTCCAGCAGAAACTGCGGTGGCTGGAAGGCGTCGCCCAGAAGGGCTTTGGCGATCCGCGCAACCCGCTGCTGGTGTCCGTCCGCTCAGGGGCGGCGGTGTCCATGCCGGGCATGATGGACACGATCCTCAACCTCGGGCTGAACCCCGACACGGCTGAAGGGCTGGCGCGCAAGACCAACAACGCCCGCTTCGCCTACGACGCCTACCGCCGGTTCATCCACATGTTCGGGAATGTCGTGCTGGGAGTCGAGCACAAACTGTTTGAGGATCTCCTGTCAAAGAAAAAGCTCAACGCCGGCGTCAAGACGGATGCCGAGCTTCCAGCCGATGCGCTGAAGGCGCTCGTGGAGGAGTCCAAGCAGCTCATCCGCCGGCACAAGGGCAGGGAATTCTCCGACGATCCCATGGAGCAGCTGCGGCTGGCCATCAACGCCGTGTTCTCCTCCTGGAACAACGAGCGGGCCAACGTCTATCGACGGCTCAACAACATCCCCCATTCCCTGGGCACGGCGGTCACCGTCCAGTCCATGGTCTTCGGCAATATGGGGACGAAGTCGCTCACCGGCGTCTGCTTTACCCGCGATCCCGGAACCGGCGAGCATCTCTTTTACGGCGAGTACCTCGTCAATGCGCAGGGCGAGGACGTCGTGGCCGGCATCCGGACCCCCAAACCCGTCGAAGAACTCAAGACCGAATTCCCCCCGCTGTATCAACAGCTGCATGGAGTGGGTCAGCGTTTGGAAAAATATTTCAAGGACGTCCAGGACATGGAGTTCACGGTTGAGGAAGGGGCGCTCTACATGCTCCAGACCCGGACCGGGAAACGCACCGCAGGCGCTGCGGTTCAGATCGTCAGTGATTTCGTGAAGGAAGGACTCGTCTCGCGCCATGAGGCGCTGCTGCGTATCAACTCCGCTCAGATCGATCAGCTGCTCCACCCGACCATCGATCCCAAGGCGAAGCCGCGCGTCATCGCCAAGGGCTTGCCGGCTTCCCCGGGGGCCGCGGTCGGCAAAGTGGTCTTCACCGCCCATCGGGCCGTTGAGCTGACAGAGGAAGCATCCGAGCGCGTGATCCTCGTGCGCGAAGAAACCTCGCCCGAAGACATTGAAGGCATGGCGGCCGCGCAGGGAATCTTAACGGCGCGCGGAGGCATCACAAGCCACGCCGCAGTGGTCGGGCGGGGCATGGGCAAGTGCTGCGTCGTGGGCTGCAACGACATCACCGTGCGGGAGGAGGCAGGGCACTTCAAGGCGGGTGAGCTTGTTGTGAACGAACACGACTACATCACGTTGAACGGCTCAACCGGTGAGGTGATGTTGGGAGAAGTCCCGCTCGTTGAGCCGCAGCTCACCGGACGCTTCAAACAGCTCCTTGAATGGGCCGACCAGACCCGGCGGCTGGCTGTGCGCGCCAACGCCGACACGCCCAAGGACGCCCAAATCGCCAGGGACTTCGGGGCGGAAGGCATCGGCCTCTGCCGCACCGAGCACATGTTCTTTGGGGAAGAGCGGCTGCCGGTCGTGCGCCAGATGATCCTCGCGAAGGATGTGGACGCCCGTAAGGCGGCCCTGGCGAAGCTCCTGCCGTTTCAAAAGCAGGATTTCGTCGGCATCTTTGAGGTGATGAAAGGCCTGCCGGTGACGATCCGCCTGCTGGACCCGCCGCTCCATGAGTTTCTCCCCAACACCCCCGAGGACCAGGAGCGCGTCGCCACGCAGCTTGGCATCGACCTGCGCGAGCTGCGGGAGACGGTCAGCAGCCTCCACGAAATCAATCCCATGCTCGGCCACCGCGGCTGTCGTCTGGGCATCACGTATCCTGAGATCAACGAGATGCAGGCGCAGGCCATCTTCGAGGCGGCCTGTGAGCTGGCGCAAGATGGGCTGAAGGTGATCCCTGAGGTCATGATCCCGCTGGTGGGCCACCCCCAGGAATTTCGCGTGGCGAAGCGCGTCATCGACGAGGTCGCCGCACGGACCCTGGCCCGGTACAAGGTTACGCTCAAGTATCTGGTTGGCACCATGATCGAGGTGCCCCGGGCCGCGGTGGTGGCCGATGTCATCGCGCAGGAGGCGGAGTTCTTCAGCTTCGGCACCAACGACCTCACGCAGATGACCTTCGGCTTTTCGCGGGATGACATCGGCAAGTTCCTGCCGCAGTATCTCAAGCAAGGGATCCTGTCCGCCGATCCCTTCATGACGCTCGATCAGGAAGGAGTCGGCGCGCTGATCCGCATCGGCATCCAAAAGGGGCGCGCCGCCCGCAAAACGCTGAAGGTCGGCATCTGCGGGGAGCACGGGGGGGACCCCGCCTCGATCGAGTTCTGCCATCGGGCGGGCCTGGACTACGTGTCCTGCTCGCCCTACCGGGTGCCCATCGCTCGATTGGCCGCCGCCCAAGCCTCGTTGCGCGAGAAGAAATCATAACCTGATTACACAGATGTGCGAGTCAGCCGACCGTCGAAGAGATGATTACACAGATAACACCCGGTTCTATCTGTGTAATCTGCAGTTCATGTGCGTTCCTTCTCTGCGAATCTGTGTAATCATTTTCTAATGGATCCCATCCGCTCCTACCTGAAAGACATCAAATCCATCCCGCTCTTGAGCGCCAAGCAGGAGATCGAGCTCGCAAAAAAGATCAAGAGGGGCGACACCGCGGCGAAACGGCAGATGACGCTCTCCAACCTGCGCCTCGTCATCAACATCGCCAAGCGTTACTCCCATCTGGGCGTGCCGCTGCTGGATCTCATCGAAGAAGGCAACCTCGGCTTGATGAAGGCGGTGATGAAGTACAACCCGCGCAAGGGCTTTCGGTTCTCCACCTACGGCGCCTGGTGGATCCGGCAGTACATCACCCGCGCCATCGCCAACCAGGGCAAGACGGTGCGCATCCCGGTCTACATGACTGAGCTCATCTCGAAGTTCAAGCGCATCAGCGAAGAGCTCTCGCAGAAGCTCGGGCGCCGGCCCACCGCGACGGAGATCGCCAAGCGCATGCGCCTACCCGTTGAGCGCATCGAGCGGCTGCAGGAGCTGGTGACCGCGTCCCAGACGACGTCGCTTGAAACGCCGATCGGGGAAGAAGGCGAGACGGAGATGATCGATCTCTTGCAGGATGAGACGACCCCCTCGCCGCAGGAGGACATCACCCGCTTCCTGCAGCATGAGCGCATCGTCGCACTCCTCCAGAAGATGAACGAGCGCGAGCGGCGCGTCTTGACGCTCCGCTACGGGCTGGCAGATAGGGTGAGCCGCACTCTGGGTGAGACGGCGAAGTTCTTCGGCATTACCCGGGAGCGCGTCCGGCAGATCGAGGTCGCCGCCATGCGCAAACTCCGCGGCTTCATCGCCGCGGAAGAACAAGCGCAGACCAACGCCATTCCGCAAGTTCCCGCTCAACAAACCACCACAAAAAAACCGCCCTCGAACGGACGATTGAAGAAGAGAGCTCACAGCCGCCGCTGAACAAACTGTTGCTGGAGAGCGAACCATCACCTCTCTTATAGTGAGCGAGCCCCAGTAGCTCAGTATGGAAGAGCAGCGGTTTCCTAAACCGCGTGTCCGCCGTTCGAATCGGCGCTGGGGCATTTCTTCATCGCCCGCTGCCAAGTCCACAAGAGTCCACTAAAAGGGCTCAAAATCACATAGAGAATGCCATCAGAGCTCAAAAATGTGCTTGACAACGCTTCTTCTCCTGCTTATAGTAAGCCAAATCGAAAGGAGGTGTGCTCGGAAGACGGAGCCCAATCGTTGAGCAGTCTGAGGACACCGAATTGAGCACGCGTACGTGCACGTGGCATGGGGGGACGCACAACAAGGAGGGCAGTCGATGTTGAAGGCTACGCGTAGAAGCGCAGTCCTTCTGGGGCTGGTCGCCGTCGGGATGCTGATCACCAGCATGCCGAGCTTTGCCGAAGTGCAGAACGTGAAGGTGGGCGGAGACCTCACCGTCCGTACTTTTCACCGTGAGAACCTTGACTTAAACGACGGCACCAACGTCGCGACGGCCGGTGAAGGAACACAAGCTCTTGACTCTGAAGATGATTTCCTCATGAGCACGGTCGGAGTCAATGTGGGTGCAGACCTCACCGAGAACGTCTCAGCGTTCATTCGCTTGGCGAGCGAGCGCGATTGGAACGTTGATGGTACCGCAACAGGCGACTTTGATCTGAGCCAAGCCTACGTGACGCTGAAGGAGCTCTTCTACTCACCGCTTACGGTCCGCATTGGTCAACAACCAATCGTCTGGGGCCGCGGGTTTGTCCTCGGCAGCAATCTTCTGCCTGGCACTCTCCTTGGGGGAGGGGATCGCAATAAGGCCATTACGGCCAATGAGTTCACGGACTTCACGGCGTTTGATGCGTTTCGTGCGACACTTGATCTCTCCGGAGCGGGCGGACTCAACCTCCCTGTGACCGCTGACTACGTCTACATCAAGGTGGACGAAAACCTCACGGGTCACCCGGATGATGTCACGCTTCAGGGCATCAACCTGGGCACGCGCTTCGATGCGATGAGCTCCGAACTTGAGACGTACTACTTGAACTACCGTGATAAGAGCACTTTTAAGAACGGTTCTGTGAGCACTATTGGTGTTCGCGGAAGCGCTCGGCCGGTGGAAGGTTCTTCCGTGTGGGGTGAGCTTGCGTATCAATCCGGCAAGCGCGCGACAGATCTCGAAGGCATCATCCCCAGCGGCGACTCTCAGCAAGCGTGGGCTGCCAATCTCGGCTCTGACTATACGCTCTCCGATGTGGCGATGTCACCGAAGGTCGGCGCAGAGTGGAGATTTTACTCAGGGAAGGATGTGGATGGAGCGGTCAGCGGCTGGCGTGCGCTGGCCCCTGGCTACTTCACCACGGCGCTTCGAGAGTTTCAGACTCGTAGCACCATTACGGGGTTCTACCCGAACTCTCAGACGGGTGTGACTTCAAGCCAAACGAATCAGCACCAGCTCGCACTCATCGGAGGTCTCAAGCCGAGAGAGGACCTCAATGTTGACCAGCGTCTTTCCTGGTTCTTCCTGCCGGTTGGCGCGTTGAACCCAACCTCACCAGCTGGGAGCCCCACGCGGCACAGCTTTCTCGGAACCGAGTGGGATACCATTGTGTCGTATAACTATACCGATGATGTCCAGTTCGGGGTGATCTACGGGGTCTTCTTCCCTGGCAGTGTCTTCCGCACGCCAAGCGCTGGAACCACTAATGCGGACAACACGGCGCAGGAGCTGATCACCTCGGTCAGCGTAAAGTTCTAAGGCCGGTCGTCGGTTGAAGTTCCGCCCCCTGCTTCGCAAGAGGCAGGGGGCCTTTTTTTGGGATATGATGTTCCTTCTCTGCGAATCTGTGTAATCCATACTAATGTCTCATCCACTCTACCTCGCGTTTATCTGGCACATGCACCAGCCGTACTACCGTGACATGGTGACGGGCGCGTGCACGATGCCGTGGGTCCGGCTCCATGCCGCGAAGGATTACGTGGATATGCTCACCCGCCTTGAGCCGTTTCCTAACATCCATCAGACGTTCAACATGGTGCCCTCGCTGTTGGACCAGCTGGAGGAATACCTGCCGCCCCATGAGCGCGGCGATGCCTTCCTTGATCTCTCGAAAAAGCCGGCCGCGCAGCTCTCCGAAGAGGAGCAGCGGTTTGTGCTCCAGTGGTTCTTCATGGCCAACCCGGAGCGCATGATCAAGCCCTACCCGCGCTACCATGACCTCTTGGCCAAGCGGGGGCTTCGCGTGCAGGAATCCGAGTGGCCCACGATCCAGAAGCGGTTCAGGACGCAGGACTATCTCGACCTGCAGGTCTGGTTTAACCTGGCCTGGATCGACCCCTGGCTGCGCACTCAGGATCTGCAGCTGGCCACGCTCGTCTCCAAGGGCAGCCACTTCACCGAGGAAGAGAAGGGCTATGTCCTGACCATGCACCTCCAGTACGTGGCCAAGATCATTCCGGCGTACAAGGCGGCCGCCGACCGCGGCCAGATCGAGCTGACCACCTCGCCGTACTACCATCCCATCCTGCCGCTGTTGTGCGACACAAAAGCCGCCCTCGCCGGCCTGCCGCATGCGCCGCTGCCTGAGATGCCATTCCGCCACCCTGAGGATGCCCGATGGCAGCTCAAGGAGGGCCTGGCGCGCCATCAGCAGGCGTTTGGGCGAGCGGCTCTTGGACTGTGGCCTCCAGAGGGCAGCGTCAGCGAAGAGGTCGTCAAGCTGGCGCTGGAGTCCAAGATTCACTGGATGGCCACGGATGAGGAAATCCTGTGGCGCACGCTCAACATCGCTCGCGCACCCTCCGTGCTGTACCGGCCGCACGCGCTCCGGCGCAAGGGAGGGCAACTCGCCATGGTCTTCCGTGACCGGGAGCTGTCTGACCTCATTGGCTTCGTCTACAGCCAGTGGGACCCGAAGATCGCCGTTGAGGACTTCCTGCGTCGCTTAGGCGACATCCACCAGCAATTCCGATCGGCCGATCGACCGGCCCTGGTCAGTATTATTCTGGATGGAGAAAACGCCTGGGAGTTCTACCCGAATGACGGGCATGACTTTTTGACCGGCCTGTACCAAGCGCTGGAACAGGATGACCGGTTCCGGTGCGTCACCGTGACTGAATTTCTTCAGCAGTGCCCCCTGGAGCATGCCGAATCGTTGCCGGAGCTCTTCAGCGGCTCATGGATTGACGGCAACTTCGCCACCTGGATCGGGCATCCGGAAAAAAACGCCGCATGGATCCGGTTAGCCGCCGCCCGGGAGGCCCTCGCACCGCTTGGCAGGGAAGACCCAGCCCACGCCAAGGCGTGGAAGAGCCTGGGCGCCGCTGAAGGCAGCGATTGGCTGTGGTGGTTCGGGGCCACCCATTTCAGCGCCCAAGCGGATGAGTTTGACCGGCTCTTCCGCGCCCATGTGTCCAACAGCTACCGGCTCGCCGGCCTTGAGCCGCCGGCCGCGCTTCAGTCGCCCATCCGGCGCAGGGCGGCGGCCCAAGCGCTCCACCAGCCGACCGGGCTCATCCACCCCACGATTGATGGACGGGAAACCTCCTACTATGAGTGGCTGTATGCCGGTCGCATCGACTTGACGCAGCAGTACGCCGCGATCCAACGAAGCGGGCAGTGTCTGCGGCGCCTGTTCTACGGGGTGGATCAGGAAGCGCTCTATGTCCGCCTCGATGTTGACCCACATCTGCGCGCGCAGCGTTCCGCCTGGTCCATTCACCTGGAGGTCTCAGGCGAGATCGAGATTCACGTGAAGCCTGATGCTGAGAGCATTCGTGCGGAAGTGCGAAGTCCCAAGCGGGGGTCCACAACGCCCGCGCCTGCCGTCTTACCCTGCGCGTTTCACCACATTTTGGAGCTGGCCATTCCCCTCCACTTCCTGGGGTTGCCGGCCGGCGAACCGCTCCCGTTGGCGGTTGCGCTGAAGGACGGCGGCAAGCTGGTGGAACGCTATCCAACACAGGGCTCCTTCAGCCTCCTCGCCTCCGTCGAGGAGTTGGCCAGCCATGCGTGGCCCATCTAGCGTCCCCGACCCCGTTGACTCAGAATAAAGTGTTACCGAACGGAGAACCTGTTGGCTTTGAGTAACGCCGTCGAGGATGAGGGCTTCGCGGGGCCTGCCACTGCGCCATCCCACACGTCCTCGCCGCGCCGCACTATCGGCGTCGTCGGCTGCGGGCGTGTGGGAGCCCTGGCTCCGTGTCACCCGCGAAGCCAGACATACCCGCTTGCCGGGTAACAGGGATTGTGAGTCAACGAATCGTTTTCAGCTATCCTTCGGTAACATTTAATGTGAGTCAACGCGCGACCCCTCTTGAGGTTGATTTACCGACGGCGCTCCCCTATAATGAGTGTTTAACACGATGACACCGATACGGATTGCCATTGCCGGCGTCGGCAACTGTGCCAGCGCCCTGCTGCAGGGGCTCAAGTATTACACCAACCCCCACCTCAACAACGGGCGGGAGGCGGCCGGTCTCCTGCACCCCCGCATCGGCGGCTATGCGCCCTCTGACATCAAGGTTGTGGCGGCATTTGACATCGACACCCGAAAAGTGGAAAAGCCGCTTGAAGCAGCCTGCGGGGCCGATCCCAACTGCACCACGCAATTCTTGAAGCGGTTTCCGCGGTATGGCGTGCGCGTCCAGATGGGGCCGGTGCTTGACGGCGTGGCCCCCCACATGAGCCGCTACCCGACCGCGCAAACCTTCGTGCCGGCCAAGGCGCGTCCCGTCAATGTCGTCAACGTCTTGAAACAAAGCGGGGCAGAGATCCTGCTCAACTATCTGCCGGTCGGCTCCCAGCGGGCCACGGAAGCCTACGTCCAGGCCTGTCTCGAGGCGGGGGTGAGCCTGATCAACTGCATTCCCGTCTTTATCGTCTCAAACCCGACCTGGGCCGCGCGGTTTACGAAGCGCCGCATCCCCGTGGTGGGCGACGACGTGAAGGGGCAGGTGGGAGCCACCATCCTCCACCGGACGCTGGCGCGCCTCTTCATAGAACGGGGCGCCGTCATCGACCGGACCTACCAGCTCAATGTGGGCGGGAATACCGATTTTCTGAACATGCTGAACCAGCGCCGCTTGAAAATGAAAAAGATTTCAAAGACGGAGGCGGTGCAAACCGTCCTGAACAAGCGCCTGGACAACACGGAGATTCACATCGGCCCGAGCGACTACATCCCTTGGCAGCATGACCGAAAGGTGTGCTTCCTGCGGATTGAGGGGAGGGGATTCGGCGATTGCCCGATCGAAATCGAAGCGCGGCTCTCGGTGGAAGACTCGCCGAACAGCGCCGGCGTGACGATCGACGCCATTCGGTGCCTGCGCCTGGCGCGCGACCGCCGCCTCAGCGGACCGATCCATTCTGTCTCGGCCTGGACGATGAAGCATCCGCCGAAACCCATGACGGACGAGCACGCTCGCCAGCTCATCGAAGCCTTTATCAACGGATCCAGCGATCGCTAACCTCCGCACGGACACCTCCACGGCCTTGAAATCCGTCCTCGGCTTCGGACTGAGCGTCGTCCTCCTGAGTCTGTTGCTGAGCCTCATGGTGTTTCCGTGGAAGGAACTCATTGACTTGTCCTGGTGGAAGATCTTCCGACGGTGCGTCTCCATTGCCGCCGTCCTGAGTCTCTGGCTGTTCATTCGAAAAGTGCAGCGTCGCTCGCTCAGCTCGTATGGCCTGACGTCTCCGAGGGAAGGGAAGCGCGACCTCGTCTTTGGGATAGTGCTGGGTATCGGCACCTTGGGCGTGATGCTCATCATCGGGCTTGTGAGCGGCGCCTGCTGGTTTGACGTCATCCCCGATTCCGTCAGGCTCTGGCGCACAGCGGTGACGTTCATTCCCGCCGCCTTTCTGGTCGGTCTCCTGGAGGAGCTGGTCTTCCGCGGCTTCATCCTCCAGCAACTGCTGACCCATTCGAAAAGCCTGGGCCTCATCGGGAGCAGCAGCCTCTACGCCGCCATCCACCTGAAAAGCCTGTCCGTGACTCCGGCGCTGTGGCTTGAGCTGGGGGGACTGTTCCTGTTTGGCATCCTGCTGGCGTATACGTACTTGTCAACACGGAACCTCTGGCTGGCGATTGGGCTGCACGCGGCGCTGGCCTACGGGGCGCGGATCAACAAGCTGTTGCTCGCATTTCCGGACCCGGCCTCGTGGCTTGCAGGAACGAGCCGGCTTGTGAATGGATTGGCGGGCTGGATAGCCCTGCTTGGCATCGGAGGGATCGTCTGGTGGTGGACGCGGTGGTCACAGCGAGGGGGTGCGCAGCATGGGAAGACGTAAGGGATGGAACGAGCTGATCGTTGCGGCGGGTCTGGTGGTCGGGCTGGCCTCGCCAGTGTGGGCCGAGCAATCCTCCGGCTCCTACATGGATGGGTCGCTCAGAAAGCTCGGCCGGGGCATTGCGAACGTGGCGACGTGTCCCCTGGAATTGATTCGGACGCCGACCCTGGTGGGCCGCGAGGATGGGGTGTTCGCGCAACTGACCGTGGGGCTGGTGCAGGGCGCGTGGCACACGATTGCGCGCGGCGTGACTGGGGTCTATGAAATCGCCACCTTCTACGCGCCGATCCCGGCGGGGTTCAGGCCGATCGTGAAACCGGAATTTGTCTGGAAGAACGGCAATTGGGCCGAGAACGACGAATAGGCCGCCTGTTACCTGAGCAGCTCTTGTTGCTGATCGGCCGGCACGGTTCGGCGCAGCACGTTCACCACGCGGGTCAGCTCGTGATCGAGCTGCGTGATGAAGGTGAGCAGGCGCTGGGTCAGCCAGAAGACGCCGCAGAGCGCCATCCCAAGGATCGAGGTTGCCATCTGGATTTCTTCCGAGGGAATGAGCAGGAGATAGAGAAAGACGCTCACCGCCAGCAGCAACAGCAGCACCTTCACGCGTTCAATCGTGTGAAGAAACCGCCGATCACGTGAACTGAGAGGCATGCGCCGCTGACTCCTTTCGTGTTGTTAGTACCTAGTGCTTCGACCAGATTGATTTGACGAATCGGGCTCAGCACTAGTGCCGAGCGGACCAATCGATCAAGTCAAAATAGTCGAGGCACTAGTATACTCCCAAGGAGGAGGGCATGACAACACGACGATTCGCCTGGCTCGCTGAGACATTCGCCTCACCCTATGAACAGATGGAGTTGCCCGATTACGCGTGGGAATAATGCCGCGGGCATCTGGTTCCTAACCCTCCTCGTCGTCCCCGCCCAGCTTGCCGTAGGTGATGAGAGCGCGGAGCGCTCCGCCCAGGATATCAACATTGCGCCGCCGCATGCCCAGCCCGTGGTGGGCGAGCGCTTGAGCTTTCACGGCCGGTGGTTCGGCATTCCGGTTGGGCATGGGTGGATCGAAGTGAAAGGAATCGTCGAGTACGAGGGACGCCGCGCCTACCACATCGAAGCGCAAGGCCACACGAACGAGATCCTTTCCAAGCTCTATCCGATCCACGACGTGATCGAGTCCTACCTCGATGTCGAGACACTCACACCGCTTCGGTTTGAGAAACACCAACGGGAAGGGCATTACCGGGCCGATGAAGTGGTCACGTTCAATCACGCCAGTTCAACGGCCACCTACCGTTCCTTGCTGAACCAGTCCGTGAAGGAGATCCCGCTTCCGAGCGAGTTCCAGGACTTGATCAGCGCCCTCTACTGGTTCCGCGCCCAGCCGATTCAGCCCAATGAAACGTTGACCGTTAATCTCTACACCGATGAAAAGATCTACCAGACCGCAATTCTCGTCCAACAGCTCTTCATGCTCGAGCTGCTGAAACGGGGGACGTTTGCCTGCGTGGTGGTCGAACCCAAGGCGTCCTTCAAGGGGATCCTCGTGAGGCGGGGGCGCCTCTGGGCCTATCTCACCGCCGATGCCCATCGCTTGCCGCTGCTTGTCAAAGCCACGACGCCGTGGGGAGCCATGAGCGTCGTGCTTGACGAATCTTCTATCGCTGCCGCTTCGACTGGATTCAAGGATAGATAAATGTCTTATAAGATATATTCTGTTAAATAATAGAAGACACCTTCTCCCACCACACATCTTACCAACCAACCTCAAAGACCGCCCTCAAAAAACTGCACAAGACGCTTCACATAGGTATCCGGATCCAAGCCAAAACTCTCCAAGTGGCCGGCCCCAGACACCACCATGAGCTCTTTCGGTTGTGACGCACGGTCAAAGACCCTTTTGGCGCCCTCAAGCGGCATGCGGGGATCTGCAGCCCCATGAATCAAGAGGAGCGGCCGGGAGCTCAGCTCGGCGGCGCAGCGCTCTGGCGAAAGACTGCCGGGCCACACGCCAAATCGCAGGCGGTACGTCCACAGGATGAACCCAAGAAACGGAATCCGTGGCACCGCCGGGTACAGCAACGCCAGGTGGTGGCCAATCGACTCTTCCAGATTGGTATAGGGGCTGTCCGCGGCAATGGCCCCCAGCCGCTCGTCCCGGGCGGCAACCATGAGGGCGACGGAGCCTCCCATCGAAATACCGTATATCCCGTACGGTCGCGCGGCCACCTCCGGCTGCTCGCCGAGAAACGCCAAGGCGCCCTCCAGATCCCGCTGCTCCTGCCATCCGAACGACGTGGCCCGGCCCTGGCTTCCTCCATGGCCCCGGAAGTCAAACAGGAACAGGTTGAACCGGGCTCGATGAAGGCCGGCGGCGATGTCCAGGAGGTCGGAGCGGTTGGACCCCAATCCGTGGCACATGATAATCCATGGCCTGGACGGATCAGCGGCGATGGTCCAGCCTTCCAGCGGCATGCCATCGGTCGCCACGAAATGGACCGTGTGTGCCGGGAGGCTGAACAGTTCGGGCGTGCGCGTCATCGCAAGACGCGGCAGGACGGTATTGCGCAGAAACAGGACAGCGGAAAACACCCACGCCCAAAAAACGGCGAGGAAAACAACTTCGAGGACAATCACGAGGTTACTTGACCGTGCTGCCAGGCCGGATGGACCGCTCAGGGCTCACGAGGACGATGGTGTCACCCTCCGAGGCGGCTAACACCATCCCTTGGCTTTCGACACCTCGAAGAACTGCTGGTTTTATGTTGGCGACGACGACCACGTGTTTGCCGACCAGGCCGGCGGCCTGATAGGACCCCTTGATGCCGGCAACCAGTTGTCGCGGGGCCCCTTCGCCGATGTCAACCGTCAGGACCAATAACCGGTCCGCATTGGGGTGATCCTGCGCAGCGGTCACGACCCCGACGCGAAAGGCAAACCGCTGAAACTCCCCGATTGAAACCTGCGTCTCCTGCGGCTCCTTCCCTTCCTCGCTCATGAGGCCGGCGCCGCCGAGATCACTGGAGCCTCCTGGGGAGGGACCATTGTGATGGCATCCCAGGGACAGATCTTTTCGCACAGCCAGCACCCGATGCACTTGGGCTGATCGACGATGCACGTCGCCAGCAGCCCCGGATGCTCCGGGCCTGGCACCTTATCAATACAGTCCACGGGACAGACCACTATGCAGACCTCGCAGCCCGTGCAGCTGTCAGGATTGATGATCGCTTTGGGAAGCCCTTTTCGTGGTGGAGGTGGTGCCGCCATTGAGAGGCCCGTTACGCCTTCTTCAGGCGTTCCCCGACGAGCCGGCTGACCAGCGTGCCGTCGACTGCGCCGGACGCCTTGCCCATGACGTATTTCATGATGGGCCCTTGCTGAGGCCCCACGGCGCCGATCGCTTCCTCGATCAATCGCGCGACCTCTTCTTCAGACAGCGGTGGCGGCAAATAGGCGTTGAGCATCGCCAATTCTTGCGCGGCCTGCGCCAAGACGTCGTCCCGGCCGCTCTGTTTCGCCGAGTCGATCGTCTCGCGCCGCTGCTTCGCTTGCTGCGTCAGGACCTGGATTACTTCCCGGTCATCCAGGCCTGCTTTTCGCTTTTCAATTGCGACGTGCTGGATCCCCGCTTTGATCAACCGCAGGGTATCCACGCGCAGCCGTTCCCCCGCTTTCAAGGCCGCCTTGTAATCCGCTTCCAACCGTTCCGTCAGTGTCGGTATGGACACTCTTTTACTCCTTGAGCCGTCGGCCGTTCCAAGAGTAGTCTACACAACTCGACTCGCTGCTTCAAGCAAAGATGCGATGGGCAAAGAGCACCCCGATAATGGTTTTCGCGTCGCAAATGGCCCCGGAATAAATCCGGGACAGCGCGGTCCGCATCGGCACAATCACCGAACGCACCAACTCGTCAGGTTCCGGCTTGGCGGGCACCGGTGTGAGGCCTTCCGCCAGAAAGATGGTCAGTTGCTCCGAGATAAAGCCGGGGGCCGCGTAGAACTGTCCGATCCGCCGCAGGCGTGCGGCGGTCCAGCCGGTTTCTTCCTCCAGCTCACGGCGCGCGCAGACGTCCCGGCGCTCGCCCTGCTCAAGCGTTCCGGCCGGCAGCTCAAGGAGCTCTCGATTGATTGCGCGGCGGTACTGGCGGACGAACACGATCCGCGACGCATCCAGCATGGGCACAATGACCACCGCCCCGGGATGCTGCACCGTTTCACGAACGATCCGGCGGCCTCCGACCTCCAAGACCTCGGAGATCAGTTGAATGATCCGCCCCTGATAGATGCGGCGGCGCGTGATGACCCGGATGCGCGCCATGTTCAGGCGCTCTGCCCTCGATAACCCAGTTGCTCCAGCATGTGCTCGTCGCTGCGCCAGCGCTCGGCCACCTTGACCCAGAGCCCCAAAAACACCTTGCGGCCCAGCAATCGTTCGATCTCGCGCCGCGCAGCCTGCCCGATCTGCTTCAGCATGGCACCGCCCCGCCCGATGAGAATAGCCTTTTGCCCCGGTCGCTCCACCAGGATCGTGGCCTGAATTGACGTCACCCGCTCATTCTCCTCGATCTGCTCCACCAGAACCGCAACGGCGTGCGGCACTTCCTGGCGGGTAGCCAGGAGCGCCTGTTCACGGATGAGCTCGCTGATGAGCTGGCGCGTGGTTTGATCCGTCCGCTGGTCAGGCTCGTACCATCGCGGCCCCACCGGCAGCCGAACAATGATCTCTCTCAGCAGCACATCGGTCTGCTCCCCGGTCAGCGCGGAGATTGGAATGCACTCGGAAAATATGCCCGTCTTGGCGCCGGTTTCCAGGAGCGGAAGGAGCCGCGGCTTTTTGACGAGATCCACTTTGTTAATCGCCAGCAGCGCGGCCCGTGGCGAGGGGTGTTGGGTGGCCTCGTGCAGGGCGCGCTTCACCTGCGCGAACACCCGTTGATCGTCCCGCGTCATTCCGACACGGCCGTCCATAACCACCACCAGCACATCCGCTTCGTCCAGGACCGCCTTGGCCGCCTCCACCATGCAGCGGCCCAACGCGTGCTCCGGCTGATGCAGGCCCGGGGTATCCAGGAACATGATCTGGGCCTCTTCCTGCGTCAAGATGCCGAGGATGCGATGGCGGGTGGTTTGGGACCGCGGAGAGGTGATCGCCACCTTCTCGCCGAGATAGCGGTTGAGCAGCGTCGACTTTCCGACGTGGGGACGCCCCACGATACCCACAAACCCAGAACGGTAGGGGGCGCTCACGGCTGATGGCGTTTCCGTTTGATCCACTCCAGCAATTGCTTCAGCGTGAAACAGTTCAACAGGTGGCGCGGCTCAACCCAGGCCCGGCGCGCAAGCCCCAATCCGAAGATCATGTTGTCGAACTGGTCAAGGCTATGGGTATCCGTTGAGAGGGCCAGCATCACCCCACGCTCCCGCGCCTGCTTGGCGGCGGTGTCGCAGAGATCCAACCGTTTTGGATACGCGTTGATCTCAAGCGCCGTGCGCGTGCCTTTGGCGGCGTTGAACACCGCCTCAAGATCGACGGGATACGGCTCCCGTTGGCCCATGAGCCTCCCGGTCGGATGAGCGATCAGCGTCACAGACGGGTGGCGCATGGCCGTGATGATGCGGCGCGTCAAGGTCGCTTCACTCTGGCTGAACCCGGAATGAATCGACCCGATGACGAAGTCGAGCTCAGCCAGCACCGCATCCGGGTAGTCGAGCGCGCCGTCGTGCAGGATATCCACCTCCGCACCCATCAAGAGCCGGCACGTCTTGAGGCGCGTGTTGAGGGCGCGAATCTCCCGCATCTGCCGCCGCAACCGTTGGACCGACATCCCGTGGGCCACTTTGAGCGACTGCGAATGGTCGCAGATGGCCAGGTACTCATACCCACGGGCCGCTCCAGCTCGAGCCACCTGTTCCAGCGAATCGCTCCCGTCAGACCATCTCGTGTGGATGTGAAAATCGCCCCGCAGGTCATCGGCCTCCACGAGATCCGGGAGCTGTCCCCGCTTCGCCGCATCAATCTCTCCCTGATCCTCCCGCAGTTCGGGAGGGATCCACGCCAGGCCCATCGCGCGGTAGACCTGCGCTTCTTCCCTGCCCGCAAGCCGCCTGCCTGTTTTTACCCTGAAGACGCCGTACTCATTCACCTTGAGTCCCTGCCGTACGGCGAGTTCTCGGAGTCGAACGTTATGCTCTTTGGACCCGGTCAAGTACTGGAGCGCCGCGCCGAAACTCTTCGGCTCCACCACGCGGAGGTCCACTTGAACCCCATCTCGCGTGAGGATGGACATCTTGGTCGACCCAAAGACCAGGACCCGTGCGCACACGGGCGAACGACGCAGCGCATCCATGGCACGCGCGGGGCGCGTCGAGGCGGCGAGCAGATCCAGATCGCCGATCGTCTCCTGCATCCGGCGCAGGCTGCCTGCGGTTGACACGCGTGTGACCCCGGGCGCCTTGCGCAGCAGCGCCAGGAGCTCATTGGCGAGGGGCAGCGCAAGACCCAAGTGCATCCGCTGCCGTCCTCGCTTGACAATCTCAATACCCTTCAGGATGTTCTGCTCTTTTTTCTCCTGAAAACCGGGCAGGCGCTTCACGCGGTGGGCTATGGCGGCTTCTTCAAGCTGATCCATGTTGGTGATGCGAAGCCGTTCCACAAGGAGCTTGGCGGTCTTCGGCCCAACACCCGGCACCTCAAGCATCTCAAGCACGCCTCGCGGCACGTCGCGCTTGAGCCGCTCGACCGCTGCGATCCGTCCAGTCGACACATACTCCGTGATTTTTAAGGCCAGGTCCTCGCCGATGCCTGAGAGCTCCTTGAGCCGACCCTCTTTGGAAAACCGTTCCAGGTCCCCGCTGAAGCTCTCGAGGTTCTGCGCGGCGCGGCGGTAGGCCCGGATGCGAAAGGGGTTATCCCCCTTCACCTCCAACAGATCCGCCATCTGGGAAAACAGCGCGGCAATCTCGTGTTGCTTCATCGTTGAGCCGCTGCCGGATACGGCACGCCGTGGAGCAGCCACACGCCCACGGCCAACAGTCCGATGAGCGCCAGGACCGCCTGCGGGTAGCGCGCAGGATCCCACACGAGCCATCCCCACAGCAGGGGGCCAAGAATGGACGACGCGCGGACGAACAGCCCCGCCAGACCGAGCATCTCGCCGAGCTGATCCTTCGGTGAGAGCTCCACGATCAGGACGCGCGAGGTCGCCCACGTGGACCCCAGGCAAAACCCGATCATCGGCCCCGCCACCCACAGCCACTGGCTCGAGGGGTTCAGCCACACCAGCCCCAGGGCGCCCATCCACCCGCACCAGATCAGCGACAGGGTGCGCTTTGCGCCCACGCGGGAGGTGATGCCGCCAAACACCAGCGATCCGGCAACCGCAAACAGTTGACTGAAGACGAAAAACCGGATGAGCTCACCCTGCGTAAATCCCAGCACCTTCCGCGTATAGACCGCCATAAAGATGAGCACCGTGTTGATGGCATTGGAGCTGAAAAACGCGGCCCAGAGGTAGCGCCAGAGACCGGCGATGGCCTGCGCGGATCGCAACGTCATCGCCAGCCGTAAGGCCGCGGTCCTGGCGACGTCACGCCACATGAGCCGGGCCGAGCGTCCAGGATCATGGAGGGTGAGAAAGCTCGGCAACGCGAACAGCAGGAAAAAGAGCGCGGAGGGGATGAAGGTCGCCTGCGGCCCTCCGACACGAAGAAAGGGCCAGAGCAAGAGGAGGCCCAGCATGCTACCCAGATACCCGAAGGAGGCCCCAAACCCGGAGATCTGCCCGAGCCGGCCGGGAGAAGCCACCCTCCAGAGCAGCGCATCGTAGAAGACCGTGCCCAGTTGGTAGCAGATATTCGCCACGGCGAACAGCCCGAGCCCGACCAGCAGGTTGGAGGTGAGCCCGATCGCGCAGGTCGCAAGGAGGCAGCCGTAGGTGGTCCACCGGAGAAACCGCATGCGGTGTTCCGTGGCATCAGACAGCGCCCCGCACACCGGCATCAGGATCGCCACAACGGCCATCGACAGGCCGAGCGCCACGCTGATCAACAGCTCTTTGCCCCCCCGGTCTTCCACCACCCACAAGGGGAAATAGAAGGAGAGCATCGCAACCGCGAAGAACGTATTCGCCAAATCGAATAGCGCCCACGCCATGACCTCTTTCATGGCGCTTGTTTGAGGAGCTCGGGCAGCCAGTTGCGCCAGTTGTGTTCAAGGGTGGTGAGTTTGAGGCGATACTCTTCAGGCAAGGCGGCATCCCACGGCCGCCCATCCCCGACGGCTTTCAGCAAACGCCGGATCCGCCAAAAGCCCCAGCGGTCCGTGAGGTATCGCACCACGCTGTAGGACTCTTGATAGCCCAAGGCGACCGCCTCCGCGGGCAGCGCCATTGAGAATTGATTCGAAAGCTCAGCCCACGGAATCAGCCGCCCGTCGCGATGGGCGTTGATGAGCTGAGTGAGCGGCCCTGCGTGCTGCGTCCATCCTTCGTATTCGGCCAACCCCTCATTCAGCCACGTGGGGCACAGGCCGTTGGTGAGATCGTGGACGAGCGCGTGCGTGTACTCGTGAAACAGGATCTGTTTCACCAGCGCCACCTGCACCTGGCCGTTGGGCAGCGGCATGCGGATCTTCCCGTCGAACTGCCCGCCGACCCAGTCCGGTGTCTCCTGCCGCAGCGCCCTAAAGCTCTCCCAACTGTAGACGAGCACCACCAGGCGGTGCTTCGGCCAGTAGGCGAAGTCCGAGCCGACTTCGCGCCGCGCGTCCAGCAGGACGTCCCGCACGTCAAACCCAATGGCCCGCTCCAGCTCCTCTTGATACCTGATGTCGAAATAGGCCTGGGGGAGCCGCTCGAAATCTGATTCAACGGGCAGCTCCTGGGTGAGTTGATCCAATTGCTTCTTCAAGTCGGTCTGCGTGGGATCAAGTTCCAGCGCCCGTTTCCAGGACGCCTTGGCCTCTTTCAGTTTCTGGCTCTGGTACTCAATCTCCCCTCGCAGGGCGTAGGCCTGAGCAAGGTTTGGATTCAGGCTGAGCGCCTGGTCAATCGCCTGCAGCGCTTCCTGCCCTTGGTGGCGCCTGGCCGCCTCATGGGCCTGATTCAAATAGACTCGACTGAGATTGTCACGAGCTTGCGCGTTGGCCTCATCGAGCCTCAGGGCTTCTTGTAGCTGTTGGATCGCCAGGTCCCACTTCCCTTTGTTGCCCAGGCCGACCCCATAGTTGTTATACGCAACGGCAAGCTGTTGGCGCGTAGAGGCGTGGCCGGGCCGTCGATACAGTTCCTGCTGGAGCTGCGCAATCACCATCGGCCAGTCGGTCGTATCCGTTTCTTCTCCACATGCCATCGGCTGCCAGCAGATGGAGCCCACGAGGAACAGGGCGATCAGCAGCGCGTGAGCCATGGAGGAGTGCCGAATGTGATCACTGAGGGGTCTGATACAGCGCGCGCAGGAGCGCCTCGTATCGCTGGGCAATGATGGCGCGTTTGGCTTTCAGGGTGGGCGTCAGCTCACCCGAAGCTTGGGAGAACTCCTGGTCGAGCAGGGCGATCTTCTTGACCTGCTCAAAGCTGGCCAGCCCCTGCTGTTTGGCTTGAACGCGGCTCCAATACAAGTCGAGAACCTTGGGCTGGCTCACCAGCTCTTTCAGGGAGCGGCCGACAATTTCCTGCTCCTGCGCGAAGCCACGCAACTGCTCGGCGTTGGGCACGATGAGCGCCACGCAATAGGGCTGCCGGTCGCCGTAGACAAAGGCCTGGCTGATGTAGGGGTCGGTAATGAAGAGTCCTTCGAGCTTCTGCGGGGCGACGAACTTTCCGCCAGCCGTCTTGATGAGATCTTTTTTCCGATCGGTGATGAACAGACAGCCATCGCCGTCGATATGCCCGATGTCGCCGGTGTGAAACCAGCCATCGACGATCACCGCCGCGGTGGCGTCCGGCTTTTTATAGTAGCCCTGCATCACGTGCGGTCCTCGCGTGAGGATCTCGCCGTCATCCGCGATCCAGATCTCAACACCCGGAACCGCTTGCCCCACGCTGCCGAAGCGCGGATGGGAGAGGCGGTTGACGGTAATGACCGGCGACGTCTCGGTCAGGCCATATCCCTCGATGATCGTGACCCCGAGGCTATAGAAAAATTCCCCGATCTCCTTGGCCAGCGGCGCGCTTCCTGAGACGAAGAACCGCAGCCGACCACCGAGTCGTGCCTTGACCTTATGAAACACCAGCCGATCAGCCGCCATCCGCTTCAGCTGCAGCGGAACGGGCAGCGGCTGACCGGCTGCCACCCGAGCGGCCGCAGCTTGCCCGACCCTCATGGCCCATTCGGCCAGCCGGCGCTTCAGAGGGGGAGCCTGGCGAACCCCTTCCTGGATGCGCGCGTACAATTTTTCAAAGAATCGCGGCACCCCGAGCATGACCGTGGGGCGCACCTCCAGCATATTCTGCGGAACGCTGTCCATGTGTTCAGCGTACGCCACGCACGCGCCCACCCGCAGCATCAGATACCACCCGGCCATGCGTTCAAACACGTGGGAGAGCGGCAAAAACGACAGATGCACATCCGCCCCCGCAATCGGAATCACCTTCAGGCACGCTTCCACGTTGGAGAGAAAATTGCCGTGCGACAGCATGACCCCTTTCGGCTCGCCCGTCGTGCCAGACGTGTAGATCAACGTGGCGGTGTCGGAGGGCCTCAGCTGCTCTTTCCGCCGCTGGAGCAGGCTGGCGAGCTTCGGCGCCAGCTCCCTGCCCTCCGCTTCAGCGCTCGCCCAGCTCACCAGGCGGCGATCCTGGGACGGGCCGCCGTCCGCGACGATGATCGTCTGGATGGAGGGCACCTGCTCGGCGACGGCGACCAACTTGCTGGCCTGGTCGCTGTTCGACGCGACGCACACCGCCGGTTGGCAGTCGCGGCAGATGGTGAGGATCTCATCGGGCATGAGACTGGGATAGATGGGGACCGTCCAGGCGCCGACCGATTGAATGGCGAGATCCGCGAGGGCCCACTCCGGACGGTTTTCGGACAGGATCACCACGCGATCGCCCGGGTTGACTTGATAGTGCAGCAAGAACGCGCTGAGGGCCAGCACGCGCTCTTGCGCCTGCTGCCAGGTGATGGGCTGATAGGAGCCCTCCCGCTTGACCAGAAAGAGCGTCCGACGCCCCAGCGTGCGCGCCTGTCGGTCAAACAAGGCGGGAATCGTTTCCGTCATGCACCGAACTCTGAGTCAGACAATCCCCTCTTCAAGCCACCCCATCCGACCGCTCAGGACATCTTGGGCGACTCGATAGGTCTGGCGATCATCGTTGTGCCCCAGCTGCCGGAAGGCCAGGGTGATCCTCCGGCACGCCAACCGGCAGAACAGATCCGCCAGCTCAACCGGGCTGTGGTCCGACGGCTCACGCCGCGCCATCGCATGGGCTTTGGAGCAGGCGGCCGCCATCGCAAACAGGTCGCTGCCGATATCCACCAGCCGTCCCAGGAGCTGCTGGCGGTACGCTAAGCGCGTTTGATGACGCATCGCGCTATGGAACAAGGCGCGCGCCAACCGGTGGCTGGTCCGTTCGATAAACCGCACGTGCCCGGCCAACCGAGGCCCCAGGATGTCGTGGCGGGGCCACCAACTCCAAAAGATCCATTGCCGCGGGTACCAGACCGTGTACCGCGCAGCTGCAGCGAACGCCGCTTTCACTTTGTTCGGAACGGGTTGGTGCGGATTCAACAGCGTCCCGACGATCCGCATGTGCGCATCGAGTGCTTCGCGTGCAATGAACAGCCGCATGATTTGGCTCGTGCCCTCGATGATGAGGTTGATGCGGGCATCCCGCATGATCCGTTCAACCGGCAGGGCCGGCTCGCCGCGCGCCCGCAGCGACAGGGCGGTTTCATAGCCGCGCCCCCCGCGGACCTGGAGGGTGTCATCCACGATGCGCCAGCACGCTTCAGAACAGAACAGTTTGGCGATGGCGGCCTCCAACCGGATATCCGTGGTCTTGCGGTCCACGAGCGCCGAGGCCAACCAGACCATCGCATCCATGGCGAAGGTGGTCGCGGCCATCTCCCCGATCTTTGTGGCGACCGCCTCGTGCTTGCCGATCGGCCCGCCCCACTGCTTTCGCTCTTTGGACCACTGCCGGGTAATCTGGAGGCACCGCTTGGCGGTCCCGACGCAGGCTGCGGGGATGGCGATGCGCCCGGCGTTCAGCGTGATCAACGCCAGCTTCAGCCCCTGCCCCGTCCCCCAGAGCATGTTGGTGGTCGGCACCCGCACGTTCGTGAAGCGGAGCACCCCGTTCTGGATCCCTTTGAGCCCCATGAAGTCGCAGCGGTGCACCACCTCAAAGCCAGGCATGGAGCGCTCCACGATAAAGGCGGTGATCTGCTTGCGCTCTTTTCCTCCAACAGTGACGGAGGGGGTTCTGGCCATCACGACCACCACCTCAGCCACGGGCCCATTGGTGCACCACAGCTTCTCTCCATTCAGCACGTACCATGCGCTCCCGTCGGTCGGTGTCGCCGTCGTCAGCATGTTCGCCGGGTCGGATCCGACCCCAAGTTCGGTCAAGGCAAACGCGGAGATGGTGCCCTTTGCCAGCCTGGGAAGATAGCGGCGTTTTTGTTCCTCCGTGCCGAAGAGCATGAGAGGCTGTGGGGCGCCGATGCTCTGATGAGCGCTGAGCCACACCGCGGTTGAGCCGCAGTAACTGCCGATCAGCGCAATAACCCGGTTATAATTCGTCTGGGACAACCCCAACCCGCCGTATTCCTTAGGGATCTTCATCCCAAAACAGCCAAGGCGCGCCAGACCCTCGATCACCTGGGGCGGCATCTGACCGGTGCGGTCAATTTCATCCGGGTCGACATGCTCTTTGAGAAACGACTCCAACCGCGCGATGAACTCATCACCGAGGCGGCGGTCGCCTGCACTCTGTTCAGGATACGGAAAGATCAGGTCGTGCCGGAGCCGCCCCATGAACAGCTCGGCGATAAAACTGGGGCGGTGCCACTCGGTCTCTCGAGCGGCCTCGGTCACCTCCAGCGCCTCTGGAGCGCCTTTCGCCAAGAAGGCTTGGGGATCAGGGGATGGCGTCATGCGCGTTGCGGTGGGCCTGCCACGACGTTGAGGGGGGCGCCGTTGATGAAACTGGCGATGTTAGTCACCGTAGTCTCAAGGATCCGTTGGAGCGCCTCCCGGCTGTCGAAGGCGATGTGTGGCGTGATGACGACGTTTTCCCGATGAAGCAGAATGTGATTTCTCAGCGCCGTGGCCAGCTTCTCCTTCGAAAAGTCCTTGGAGAGTAGCTGCCGTTCTTCCTTCACGAGATCCTCCCCCTCCAGCACATCCAGTCCCGCCCCGCCGACGATTCCCTCATCCAACGCCCGCACCAGCGCCTGGGTGTCCACGAGTCCGCCCCGGGCCGTGTTGATGAACAGGGCGCCGCGCTTCAGCATCCCGAACGTCTCTCGGTCCATCAGGTGATGGGTCGAGCGCATGTACGGGACGTGCAGGGTCACGATATCCGAGGACCGCAAGAGGGTCTCGAGCAGCACGTATCGAAAGTCCAGCACTTCGCTCAAAAACACGTTCTTGTAGACGTCGCACACGAGCACGTCCATCCCGAACCCCTTGGCCATCTTGATGACATGCAGGCCGATATGCCCCGCCCCGATGACGCCGAGCGTCTTGCCCTTGAGGTCAAATCCCTGCAGCCCGGTGAGCGAAAAATCGCCCTTGATGGTCTTCACGTATGCCTTGTGGATGTTCCGCGACAGCGCGAGGATAAGGGCAAAGGTATGCTCCGCCACCGTGTTCTCCCCATAGGAGGGGACGTTGGAGACGACGATCCGCCGCCTGCGGCAGGCGGCGAGATCCACATGGTCAAAGCCGGTCGACCGGGTCGCGACGAGACGCAGGCGCGGCAGCCGGCGGAGCACCGCCGCGGTGAGGGTGGAATAGATGAACACGGACAGGAGGTCCGCTCCGGCCGACACCCGGACGGTCTCATCGGTGAGGGGGTCAGCAATAAAGGTGACACGCACGTGCTGTTGGGCCAGCGCCCGCTTGAGGTATCGGCGCTCCCACGGTGCCGTCTCAAAAAACACTGCTCTCAAGGGGTCACCTGTCTTTAAATTGGGGCTGCCGTTTTTCTAAAAAGGCTCGGACCCCTTCTTGACTGTCCTCGGTCTCGGCGACGCGGCTGAACGCCTCGGCTTCTTTCGCGAGCCCCGCTTCGAGTGACAGGTCGCAGCCGTCCTCAATGGCTCGAAGCGCTTGGCTCATCGCCACCACGCCCTTTGACGCGATTTTCCTGGCAAGATCCTTGGCGACTTTCAGGACTTGATCTTGCGGCACCACCTGGTTCACGAGTCCCAGTCGCAGCGCCTCCTGAGCCATGAACACATCGCCGGTCAAAATCCACTCGGCGGCTTTCGCCGTGCCAATCAGCCGCGGCAGGCGCTGGGTGCCGCCCCATCCCGGGATGATACCCAGGGTGATTTCCGGCTGGCCAAAACGCGCCCGGTCCCCGCTGATCCGCAGGTGGCACGACATGGCGAGCTCAAGCCCGCCGCCAAGACACACCCCGTTGATGGCCGCGATCACCGGCTTGCCGAGCCGCTGGAGCTTGAGGAACACCGACTGCCCCAACGCCGCCATCTCCTTCGCCGCGTCCACGGACGCCAGCTGGGACACTTCCTTGATATCCGCCCCTGCGACGAATGCGAGCGAACCGCCCCCCGTGAGGATCACGACTTTGACCGATGGCTCCGCGCTGATGGCGTCCACGAGCTGCCCCAATTCCCGCAGGGTCTGCCGGTCCAGGGCGTTGACCGGTCGATGGTCAATGGTCACAATCGCGATTCGATCGTCCACCGCCACTTTCACATTCTGGCCCGAGGTGAGCGCCATGTGATCTCCTGTCTATTCCGCGTAGGTGAAGAAGCCTTGCTTGGACGGCTTGCCGAGATGGCCGGCGCCCACCATCCGCTTCAGCAGAGGGGAAGGCCAGAAGCGCTCGCCGTGCCGCTTCGCGAAGGTTTGCAGCTCCCCCAAGACCTTATCCAGCCCCACCTCATCGGCGTAATGCAGGATCCCGCCTTTTGTCTGGGGAACTCCCAGCCCGGCAATGACTGAGAGGTCCACGTCTGCCGCCGTGCAGACGCGCTCTTCCAGGCAGCGAACCGCCTCGTTGATCATGGGAAGGACGAGACGATGAACGGAAAATTCAGTGGGATGCTGCTGCGCGGCCCGCAACTCCTTGATGACGGCGTCCAGCTCAGCATCGGACTCACCGGCCCGATCGCCGTAGAGGTAGAAGCCGGCGCCTGATTTTGCGCCGAACCGCTTCAGGCCATAGAGCTTTTCCCATATCGCGGCCGGGGCCATGCGGGGGCCATAGGCCTCCACCAGCACGTTCACGACTTCACGGCACACGTCAAACCCGAGGTGATCCACCAGCGTAAAGGGCCCCATCGGGAAGCCGAACGCGACCATCGCGTCGTCGATCTGCCGAGCCTCCGCCGAGCCTTCCTGCACGCAATACGCCGCTTCATTCAGGTAGGGCATGAGGATCCGGTTGACGAGAAACCCTGGGCATTCGTTGACCCGGACCGGCAGCTTCCGCAGGCTCTCGGCGAATGAGAGGATATCGCCCACCGTTTCGTCAGAGGTCTCAAGGCCAGGAATCACCTCCACCAGCTTCATGATGTGCGCGGGGTAGAAGAAATGCATGCCGATGACTTTATGGGGACGCTGGGTGACCCCGCCGAGCGCCGAGATAGACAGCGACGAGGTGTTGGAGGCCATGATCGACGACGCGGGCAGCAGCCGATCCAGCTCGCGGAAGACCTGCTGCTTCAAGGGCATCTGCTCGGGAACCGCCTCGATCACGAGATCCGCCTCCGTCAACGCGTCATCGCTCGTGGCGCCCGTGACCAGCGTGAGTTTTTTCTCCAGCTCATCCTGCGTCATCTTGCCGCGGTCGACGCGTCGCTGGTAGATCTTCCGGATCGTCTCCAGCCCCTTCTCGACGCGGGCCTGATCCACATCTTTCAGCACCACCGGCACGCCGCTGAAACTGATGACCTGGGCGATCTCCGCCCCCATCGCCCCGGCCCCGATCACCGCGGTCTTGTAAATATACATACAGTGATTTCGTTAGTCCGCAGTCCGTTCGAATATAATCGTCGCCCCCTGCCCTCCCCCGATGCAGGCGGTCGCCAGGCCCAGCGCCGTGTTGCGCCGTTTCATCTCATGCAGGAGGGTGACGGTGAGCCGCGTGCCGGTGGCCCCCACCGGGTGTCCCAGCGCGATGGCGCCGCCGTTGACGTTGGTGATCTCGCGGCTGTAGCCTAACACCTTTTCGCAGGCAAGAAACGTGGCGGCAAACGCTTCGTTCAGCTCAATGAGCTGGATCTCCTTCAGCGAAAGCCCTGCCTTCTTGAGCGCCAAGGGGACGGAGAGCGTGGGCCCCAATCCCATCCGCTCCGGCTCAAGACCGGCAAACGCATACGCGCGCACCTTCGCCAGCGGCTTATAGCCCAGCGCCTTGGCCTTCTCAGCCGACATGACGAGCACCATCGCCGCCCCGTCGGCGTTGAAGCAGCTGTTCCCCGAGGTAACCGAGCCACCCTCGCTGAACACGGCCGGGTACTGGCTGAGCAACTGTTCATTGAGCCCGGGATTAACCCCCTCGTCTTGAGTGAAGGGTTCGGGCGGCAGCTCCTTGCCCATCGCGCGTTTGGGCACCATCACGGTCACAATCTCCTCCTTGAACCGATTCTCCCGGGTGGCGCGAAACGCCCGTTGATGGGACAACAGCGCAAAACGGTCCTGGTCCGCCCGGCTGATGCCGAACTCTTTGACGAGATGTTCAGCCGTCTGGCCCATGATCTGGCCGCACACGGGATCGGTCAACCCTTCCCAGACCGAGTCGATCATCTCGGAGTGGCGCAGCCGCTTGCCCCAGCGCAGATCGCGGCTGACATAGGGAGCCGCGCTCATGCTCTCGGTGCCGCCGGCGATCTGCACATCGCGATCGCCGCAGATGATGTTCTGCGCCGCGTTGACGATCGACTGAAGGCCTGAGGCGCAGTTGCGCTGCACCGTGTAGGCCGGCACCTGAATGGGCACGCCGGCCCGCAAGGCGATGACCCTGGCGATATTGGGCGCATCCGACCCCTGGCCGACGCACCCCACAATCACCTCCTCCACATCTGCCGGTGTGAGGTTGGTCCGCTTCAAGAGCTCGCGCATGGCCACCTCACCCAACTGTTGGGCTGTGAGCTGCTTGAGCGCCCCCCCGAAGACCCCCTGCGGGGTCCGCACCCCGTCGACAATGACCGCCTCGCGCGTCATCGGATCGTCCTCTGCATGTTAGGAGCCGGCTCCCATCGTACTGGGCGGCTTAGGGGTTGTCAACGCCGCCCACTCGCGCGATGCGCTTGAGTTCCGGAAGGTGCTCTAGGGTGACCTCTTCGCCGCGGCGGATAAACTTCTCCGGGCTGAAGAATTCGAGCCAGTGGGCGCCGGGGACGGTGGGTCGTAGGGTGATGTCCGCCTCCCGGCAGGCCACCTCGGCGATCTGGTACTCCATCGACTGCATGGAGCGCATGATGACATCAAACACGAGCGGTGACATGGAACGGATCAGCTCTTGGCGGATGCGGTACAGCAGCCGGACGGGCAGGCTGCGAGACGCGAGATGGGCGTCGCGCTCCGCGCGCCGGTGCTGGAGCTCCTGGAGGTGGGCGGTAAACTCGGGGGTCGTGGGGAACACGTTGACGGCGATCACGTGATTGACCCCGGCCCGTTTGAGCACATTGACCGGCACCGGGTTCACCACGCCGCCATCCAGGCACATCTTGCCCTTGTACCGGACCGGCTTGAAAATTCCCGGGATCGAGACGGAGGCGCGCACCGCCTCCACGAGCGGCCCTGATTCGAAGACGATCTCCTCCCGCGCCAGAGGATTGGCCGCCACGATCTTGAGCGGTAACCAGGTCTCCGCAAAGGTTTTGCCGGCGAAGTCCTCCTGGAGCCGCTGCATCAGGCGCGCCCCCTGGATGGGCCCGCCGGCGAGCGGACCCAGGATGACGCCCACGAGCAAACACACCATGAACCCGAACAGCAGCCCGGCCCAGAAACCCGCCAGCCACCCAACAGCAACGCCGGCGGTCAGGCCGATGACGACGCTGAACCACGGGATGGCCAGGTCAAACACAAACAGGGCGCGGATGTCCCAGGGGTTCTTGAACCGCAGCGCCATCTGCTCCAATTCTTCCGCGGAGCGGCCGGAGGCCCACAGGCCGGCCACCAGGGCGCCGATACTCGAACCGGCCACCACGTCGATGGGGATCTTCTCCCGTTCAAGCACCTTGAGGACCCCGATGTGCGCCAATCCCAATGCCGCGCCGGAGCCGAGCGCCAGCCCCACCAGCAATCCGCCCAGCTCCCGCGCGATGTGACGAACCGTCATCGCATAGGGGGACGTCCGACTCTCCAACAGATGCGCCAATGCTTCCGTGCTCAGGTCTCCGGAGAGCGAGGCCGCAAAGGGGAGTGTAAAGGCGACCGGCTGGCCGAGCTGCTGGGTCACTTCCGTGAGGTCCTCCGGATTTTTTGACGCCGCATCCAGTTGGTTCAGGACGATCTTCATGCGTTGCTCCACCCCGCCCATGGACGATTGGAGCTGGTGAATGAGCGCGCGCGTCCGGATGATGTGCTCCCGTGTGACATCGGTGACGAGATAGATGAGATCAGACTGGATCAGCGCTTTGAGCACCGGTGGATTCACGTCAATGGGCAGATCGACCAGGATGTAGTGAAACCGCCTCGTCAGCAGATTCAAAATCGGCGCGATGGCCTGCTCGCCCTTTGATGCGCTCAGCAGTTCTCCCACAAAGAGCACGCTAAAACCCAACGGGTGCTCGCTGACGGCGATATCGAACGGGTCTTCGGCGGCGTCCGCGGATGGCTTCGCAGGCGTGCCTGACGTCCCGTAGAGACGGCGGCGGTCCTCTTCGGCGGTGGTGAAATCCACAATGACAACCGGCTGGCCCGTCTCCCGCTTCAGGCTCAACGCCAGCGCCAGGGCAAAACAGGTCCGCCCGACCCCCTTGGCCGCGCTGTAAATAGCCAGGATCGTCGCTTCCGCAGCGCCCGCCCCGTGCTCTTTGGTGCGCAAGCGCCGCGAGAGCAGCCGGCTGAGGTACAACACGAGTGACGGGATGCGGTTGATGACCTCATCGAAATCCTTTTTTTCCAACTCCAAGACCAGCGTATCGTTAATCGCTTGGGCCGTGGCGGAGTGGGTTTCGCCGGTCAGCAAGGACACCTCGCCGAAGGCATCGCCGTTATGGAGAATCGCAATGGTCCGGTCCTGCTCCCCGTCCCGACTGAACATGCGCAGCCGCCCGGAGCTGACAATATAAAAGGCTTCTGCGGCATCGCCTTCTTTGTAGATGGTCTCTCCCTTTTTGTATTCCACCAGACGGGTGCGGTCGGCGATGAGGTGCAGCTGCTCGTCCGTGCACGAGGCGAAGACGGGCACGCGTTTGAGCATGAGGACCTTATCTTGCGGCCGCGGAGGCTCAAAGGTGGTCATGAGAGCGACTCCCGAAGCCTGGCCGGGTGGTTGGTGAAGAGGCCGTCCACGCCCCAGCGCACCAGGCGGCGCGCGCGCGAGGGGTCATCCACGGTCCAGGCGTGCACGCGCAACCCCGCCGCATGAGCCCTCCGGATCCATTGAGACGTGGCCACGCGCACATGGGGATGCCAGGCCGCGCAGCCCAGCCTGATCGCGGTCCGTAAGGAACGGTCGGGATGCCGACGGCAAATCAGCGCCCGCTGAAGACGCGTGCGCCTGAGCAGCGCAAGCAGACCGGCGTCAAACGACGAGACAAGGAGCCGTCGGCCGATGCGCATGCGATGCACGAGTCGCACGAGCCGCTCCAGCACGAGCCGATGGCGCGGGGTGGATTTTAATTCCAGGTTGACCAGCATGCGCGCAGGAATGAGGTGTAGCGCCTCGGACACCAACAGGATGCGTTCTCCTGAAAACAGAGGGTCAAACCACACCCCTGCATCGAGCCGCGAAAGGCGCGCATAAGACGTCTCCTCAAGGCGACCGTCCCCATCGGTCGTCCGTTCAAGCCGGTCATCGTGAAACACGACGAGCCGGCCGTCACGGCTCATCTGCACATCCAATTCAACCATGTCGGCCCCCGCACGGACCGCCGCACGAATCGCCGCCTGTGTACTCTCGGGCGCCACCGCGGAGGCCCCTCGATGGGCAATCAGCAGGGGGGCTGCCATCGTCTCTAGCCGATCAGCTCAACGGGGTCGCCCCGCTTGGCGTGGACCAACCGCTGTGCCGAGCGCGCTCGAACCGCCAACTCCACCATCCCCAGCGATCCGGTGATGGCGATCAGCTCTCCTGCGCTCCCCTCCGCATACGATGATACCACACGGATATCCCGTCGTTTGTACCGGCACCGTGGGGCGCGGCCGCGGCCGGCGTGAGCGGGCAGGCGTCCCTCGACTCGCTTCGCTCGCTCGGGACGACTCCGAGCGAAAGTTTCCCGGTCAAGGCCGTAGCCAAAGTCGAGGGGTCGCAGGTTCGTGACGAGGTTGCCAAACGCATCGATGTGGACGATGCGCCCGCGCATGGTCCGGCCCCGCCGTTCGACAGAAGGCAGCGCAAGCGGGATGATCCGCCGCATCGGCACCCCCAGGGAAGCGAGGGTGCCGCCCGTGGCCAGATGCGCCGCCACCGGCGCCATGATGTCCCGCCCATGAAACGTGCGGGACAGAGGTGTGAGCCAATAGCGACTGTTCGTGAGTCTGATGATGCGGACGTGCCGTCCTCCAGCGATGCACAGCGCCAGCAAGCCATTGTCAGGGCCGACGAGGTAGCGACCGTCCACACGCGCCGCCACGAGCGACCGGCGGCTCCCCACCTCCGGATCCACCACGGCCAGGAACACCGTGCCGATGGGAAACCACGGCACGACGGCGGCGAGCGTGAAGGCCCCGGCCATCACATCGTGAGGCGGCACCTCGTGCGTGATATCGATGAGCGGCACCCCCGGCGCCCTCGAGGCGATGACCCCTTTGAGCGCCCCGACATACCAGTCTCGCGTGCCGAAATCGGTCAAGAGCGCGATCGCCCCGGAGCGGTGATCCTTCATCACAGGAAACCACAACGGCATGACACGTTTGGAGGGGCGGTCAGGGGATTGATGGGGCCTGGGAGAGCCGCCGACGGATAAAGCGCGTGATCGCGGAACGATTGCGGTCGGACAGCTCGGTGAAGAAGATCGCGACGTGGTAGCGGGCTTGGTCTGCCGTGGGCGCCGGCTCAATCCGCACGACCACACCGGAACAGCGGACCGCGACACGCCGTGAGCCGTCGGCGAGATCGAACTGCAGGTCCAACTTCGTCATGGGTGGGACGAACTGGTCGAGGGTACAGTACGCTCCCGAGGCGCTGAGGTTCTTGGTGTGCGTCTGGAGGATCGTGCCGTCCCCTGTGACGGCGATGAGGATCCGCTCAGACGCCCGTGGGTGCCGGCGCCGCTCCCGCATCGTCATCCCCCCACCTGCGCCGGCTTGCCGCAGGCAAGCCGGGACGTTGCAGAGCGTCTCCATGAACACAGGGTGGCAGCGTCCAGCACGGCAGCTCGAAGTTGTAAGCTGAGTGGGCTGCCGTGAGGCGCAGGTGGGGGGATCATCCCACCGCCCTGCGGGCTGGCCGAAGGCCGTCCCGCCAAGGCGGGACGTTTCGCCTTCAGTGGTCGCAAAGACGCCCGACGGCGAAAACCCGCAGGGCGTGGGATCATCCCGGCGGCCATCTCAGCGCCCGCCCGCCCAACAGGTGAACATGCAGATGCCACACTGATTGGCCCGCGCCCGCCCCGCAGTTGATCACCACCCGGTAGCCCGCCTGGGTGAGTTGATACTGCCGCGCGAGGCGGTTGGCAAACTGCAGCGCCTCTCCCAGCAATCGAGTATGGGCGTCGGTGGTTTCGGCCAACGTGGGGATGTGTTCGGTGGGAATAATCACGAGGTGCGTGGGAGCTTGAGGATGAATGTCTCTGACGGCGAGCAGGCCGTCACCTTCGGCCACGATATCAGCCGGCACGGTACGCTGTGCAATGCGGCAGAACAAGCATTCGGCGTCGGTCATCGCCCCCGCCGGCTACGATGAGGACGGCTTGGCGTCAGCCGGCGCCGCCCCTGCCTTCTTCGCCTCGGCTTGTGCCTGTGCCGCCTCGCTCGTGAGCTTGGCGTGTTCCTGGCGCCAGACCCCCTTATTGTAAAAGTACTTCCCGTCGCGGTAGTACCACGACTTGGCCCGCAGACGCTTCCCCGTCACGGCACAGGCTGCCGGACGATCACCTTTTCCCATCACTTGATACCTCAAGGGTTCGTGGCAGATCCCCTAACGGACAGCGCGCGCAGTCAGGCGCCCTCCGATGGCAACAGCGCTTGCCCACCGCGACCAGCAGGGCGTGGAACTCATTGAACAACGCCGCATCGGCCGGCAATCGTTGCATGGCAAACCGCTGCACGTCGTCATACGTCGCACCCGGCCTGATCAAACGGTGACGGCGGAAGATCCGCTGCGTGTAGGCATCCACCACGAACACGGGCTTCGCGCCTGCATACAACAAGATCGCGTCGGCCGTCTCGGGACCGATCCCAGGCAGCTGGAGCAGTTCCTGCCGCAGCGCAGCGTGGGGCCCTCTAAACATCCGTGCAGCGCGGCCGCGGTAGCGACTGACGTACCAGCGTGTGAAGCCGTTGAGCCGTTTTGCCTTCTGGCGATAAGAGCCCGCTGGCCGAATGAGCCGCTCAAGACGCGCAGGCCGCACTGCCAACAGCTGCCGTGGTGCCAAGGCTCCAGCCTGTCGCAGGCGGTCAAGGGCCTGCTCCACATGATGCCACGTGGTGGCCTGCGTGAGAATGGCCCCCACCATCATTTCAAAGGGGGTTTTCGCCGGCCACCAGTGCTGCGGCCCAAAGGCTCGAGAGAGCCGCGTGTAAATCTGGCGCAACGATACCACTTATTCTATGAGTGGAGAGCCCAGGCGACCCAGTGCCATGCCAGGGACAAGGACAGGCCGATCACCAAGCCCAGCACGAGATCCGGAACCCGAGGATGGAGAAACGGAAACACCGACGTTCCCTCCCTTACACGGTGCCATGCCTCCGACGACAAGAGCCTTTATTGTAGGAGGTTTCCCGTCGGGGAGCAAGCAAAAAAATCCCCCACACCCATGGCGGGTGTGGGGGAGCCAATCGTTCGCTATCCTGAGGGGACTGTTACTTCGTGGTGACGACCTTTAGCCCCATCACCACGCCTAGGATAACGAGAATCGCCTTATACGCATCCAGGGGGAAGTACAGGCCGATCAGCGCGCCTAGTACCACACCCGTCAGGATGTGTACATCAAACAGTTTTTCAAGCTTCATCTCGTAATCACCTCCCCCTCTAGACAAACGTCTAGATAGAGAGCGCCGACTTCCTCCAAGCAGTCGAGCCACTCTCAAGGAGAATATACCATATTTTTGTCTGGTGGTCAAGTATAAGATAGTCATATGATATAACTATTTGTTGTTCAATAGGTTTGGTGAATTCTAGAGGACAAGCGCGAAGGAAGATTGACTGGAGAGTCGATCAAGATAGACAGACAAACGTCTCTTATCTGCAGGGTGGAGATCCAAAAAGGAGATGCCGAGGTCGAACTGCTCACTGTGGGGGATGGTTCGAAGCCAGACCGTGCGGCCTCGCGTCGTCAGCGGTTCTGAGCCGGTCGACAGCATGAGCTCGACATTCACCTCTGTCGAGACCGGAAAAAGGACCTGGCTCACACAGCGCAATCCTCCCACGGCGAGATCCTTGGTCAAGGTCTCGACAACACGTGGGATGCCCGCATGGTGGAGTCGCACGGGCTGATACGCCCGAATGCGTGGGGTCGCTCGCCGTTCCTCGCCCATGGGAATAGGCTACCAATCAACCCCTGCCTTGTCAAGAGATTCCATGCGAACTTAGGACATGACCGATGATTCGCTTGCGCGGTGCGGGGTCGTGCGCTACAATGAGGAATCGACGATGTATCTTGAGTTCCTGGGCCTGCAGGAAAAACCGTTTTCCATCACCGCCGATCCGTCGTTTCTCTACCTGTCCAAGAAACACCGCGAAGCCCTGTCGCATATGATCTACGGCATCCGCGAACGCAAAGGCTTTGTGGAAATCACCGGTGAAGTGGGCACCGGAAAAACGACCCTGTGCAAAGCCCTGCTGCGCCATCTGGACCCGGCCACCAAAACGGCCCTGCTCCTCCAACCGCATCTGTCCGAACTGCAGCTCCTGCAGGCGATCGTGCAGGATTTCGGGCTCAATCCAATGCAACGCAACCGCCTCGGCCTGTTCAATCAGCTCAATCGGTTTCTCTTGGAACAGGCGACGCAGGGCAACAACATCGTGCTCGTGATCGATGAGGCGCAGAACCTGAGCCTGCGGATCCTGGAACAGATCCGCATGCTCTCCAATCTGGAAACGGACAAGGACAAACTCATCCAGATCATCCTCGTCGGCCAGCCGCAGCTGCGGGAAAAGCTCGCCTCGCCGGCCCTTGAGCAGCTGCGTCAGCGGATCGGCGTGCGCTACCACATCACCCCGCTGGACCTGGATGAAGTGCGGACCTATATTGAGCATCGCCTGCGCATCGCAGGATCGGACGGCACCCTCGAATGGACGCCCGATGGGATCGAAGAAGTCCACCTGTGCTCCAAAGGGATCCCGCGGCTCATCAACCTCGTGTGCGATCGAAGTCTGCTTGCCTGCTACGTCTTTCGGATCAAGCGGGTGGACCGCGAGATCGTCCGGCGTAGTTACCAGGAGCTGGCTGGACAAGTCCTGGTCTCTTAGGGAGGGTCACACCATGAGTCTAATTGAAGAAGCGCTCCGCCGCATCCAAGATCCGTCGATACCAAAGGGCGGCGCCACCGCGACACCCCAGAATCCCCAAGCCCCTGCGCAGGAACCACCGCCAGCGCACTCGTGGCCGACCGCGCCTGCCTCCCCGACGGCCACGTCCCCGCAGACGCCTCGAGCGCTGAACGCGGTCGCTGTGGCGATCGTGGGACTCACGGCTGTGCTGCTGCTGGGCGGGATTATCTGGTTAGGGCGGACGCGCAACGGCACCGCGTCCGCGCCTGAACCGGCTCCGGTCGCCGCTCCGGCTCAACAAGCCGCGACGCCCCAGGCAGCCCCGACGCCCGTTCAGAAGCCGGCGTGGCAGGAGATGGTCCTCAGCGGCATCGTGGTGGGCGTGGGGGAGCCGTACGCCGTGATCAACGGCGAGATTGTCGGGCGGGGAGATCGGATTGGCAACGCCACCCTGCTGGATATCGCGCAGGATTCGGTGACGATTCAGCTCCCGAACGGCAAGGAAACGGTCTTGAAAATCCCCCGCTAAGCGGGGCTGACACACCGCGCAAGGACGCGCCGCACCGCGGCCTGCGGCACCTCTTCCGTCACCACCACGTGGCCGATCCGCGTGGGCAGGACCCACCGGGGACGGCCGCAGATGAACTTCTTGTCATGCGCCAGCGCCCGCCACACCGCGCTGCGCGACACGCCGGCGGCGCGCGTCGGCAGCCCCGCGGCCTTGATCAACGCCGTGATCCGCATGACGTCGCCCTTCCCGCAGAAGCCCGCCTCAAGCCCGATCTGCGCCGCCGCGCACATGCCAATGGCGATCGCTTCGCCGTGCGTCCATCGTCTGTAGTGCGTGGCCGCCTCCAGCGCATGGCCGACGGTGTGGCCGAAATTGAGCTGGGTGCGCAGCCCTCGGGTTTCCCGCTCATCGCGCGAGACCACCCGCGCCTTGACCCGGCAGGACCGTTCGACCATCACCCGCAGCGCACGGCCTTCCAGGGAGAGGCAGGCCTCGAGATGCTCTTCGAGAAAGGCGAAGAGCGACCGATCCGCGATGATGCCGTACTTGATAACCTCCCCCAACCCTGATCGCCGCTGGCGCATGGGCAGTGAGCGCAACGGCGCGAGGTTGTTCCAGACCAGACGGGGCTGGTAGAACGCGCCGACCATATTCTTGGCCTGGGGCACATCCACCCCCACCTTGCCCCCGATGGCGGAATCCACCTGAGCCAGCAGGGTGGTGGGCACTTGCACGTAGGGGACCCCTCGACGGAACACCGCCGCGACAAACCCGGTGAGATCCCCCACCACGCCGCCGCCGAACGCCACGAGGAGCGGAGCTCGCATGGTCGCCGTACGCGACAGCGTCCCGGTCACGCGCTGGACCATGGCCAATGATTTTGACAGTTCCGATTCCGGAACGGTGAGCGTGGTGAGGCGCCACCCGGCTCGACGGAGCGGACCCAGCAGCTCCGAGCCATAACGCGCCAATACCGTTCGGTGTGAAATCACCCATCCCTCCCGAGGCAGCTTGAGCGCCGCCAAGCGCTCCGGCAAACGTCGGTAGGAATCCGTGATCTCAATCGTGTACGATCGCTCGCCGAGCGATACCGGAATCCTCATAAGGTTCCTTCCAGCACCGCGCGCGGGATCGTGATGGGATCCACAACCAGCAGACCGGTGTGCGCCGGCCCCTCTGCCGCGAAGCAGCCCTGCTTCGGCAGGCCGAAGGTCACCGTGACGGTCGCCTTGACGGCGATGCCCTGCACGCGGCCGTGATCAGCGTCCAACCCTGAGGGGGTATCGACGGACAGAATGGGTTTGCCGGAGCGGTTCATCCGATCTATGAGCGACGCGGCAGGTTCACGCACAGGACCGTGCGCGCCGATGCCTAACAGCGCATCAATCACAAGACCGCACGCTGCCATCCACGCCTCTCCCTGTGCGACGTCGCCAACAACCGTCACCTCCGCGAGCGGCAGGCCCAGCCGCGTGGCGATGCGCGCATACACGGCGGGTTCTTCGCGCAGACGATCCATCCGTTCGGTCACGATCAGGTGGAGCGGGTAGCCCCAAGCCTGCAGATGTCGGGCCGCAGCCAACCCATCGCCTCCGTTCAATCCAGTCCCACAACAGATCAGAATCGGGACCGTCGGATCCGGCAGGAGCCGTTGCGCCTCACGCGCGATGGCCATCCCCGCGTGTTCCATGAGGAGGAGTCGTGGAATGCCGACCGTGTCGATGGCCGCTCGGTCAATGGTCTGCATCTGGGCCACGGAGACGGCTCGTGGAGGGCGTTGCGACGGGTTGGAAACGGCGTCGGTCGGCGACGGAGGCTGGTTCAAGGGGTGGCGACTGCCTCAGGCAGCTGGTGGCGGCGTAGCGGGTGTCTCAGCGGCGGCCTCTTCTTTGTCTTTTGCCGCCGCTTTCCGGCCCTTCATCTTCATCTGTTTGATCTTGGGAAGAGCCAGCACAGAGCGTCCCTCTGTCCATAGGCCCTGCGTCATGAGATGCCGCACGCGCTCATGCCGCTTCATGACGTTGCGAAGCGCGCCGAGGCTTCCTTTGGCCGTTCGGAGCGAGGAGTGAACCGACATTGTTGTGGAGGCGTCCCTACAAGGGTTTGATGAAACAGTCTTGGTAGTGCGGCCTCAAGCTGGTCAGCTTCTCGCTGGCGTTCACTTTGGACGGAAACGGACCGACGTACACCATCGTGCGCCCGTCGCGCATCACGAGAAACACCCGCTCGCCCCGCGCCTTCAGCCGCTCCATTTCCCGTTTGGCGAGCGTCGGCCGGCTGTACGTGACGACCTGAACCGCGTACCGGGATGCGCCCTTGCCCGTTGCTTTCGCCGGTGCCTCCGGCGTTGACGGGGTCTTCTTCTCTGCTTTGTGCGGTTCGACTGCGGCCTTCTGTTCGGGCGCCGCTGGCGCTGTCTTTTGGTCGGAGGCGGCCGGTTGCTGGCGGGCCACCATCATCCGTTCGCCTCTCACCAACTGCTTGCCCCGTTCGACGCCGCACGCAAAGACCACCGTCACGCCAAGCAGCGTCGCAATGCCGCCCAGCACCAGCTGATCATACCGCAGATGAATCAGCAACCGTCCAAACGTCTCGCGCTGCAGCCGAGCGACAGGCTGATTCGAGAGGTCAAACAGCTCGAGCTGATGTTCTCGATTGTCAGGCACCATCGAATGCTCTATTGTATGAAACCGAGCGTGATCCGTCAACAGCGTTTCTCATGATCCTCGCGTCCACCGATGCTCTGTCCCATGCATGAGCCGGTCGATATTCTGCCGGTGCTTCACCACGATCAGCAGGGCGAGCACCACGCCCACGATGATCTCCCCACCGCTCCGGTGCCCCAGCGCCTGCGTGATCGGAATGGTCACCGCAGCCACAAGCGACGCCACCGAGACGTACCGCCACAGGAGGACACAGCACGCCCACACCCCCATGCAGGCAGCGGCCACCAGCGGCGTCACGCCGAGGAGTACCCCCATGGTCGTGGCCACCCCCTTGCCTCCGCGGAACTTCAAAAATAACGGGAAGATGTGTCCGATGACGGCTGCCAGCCCGCACCCAAGCTGCCCCGCTGCCGTGACCGGTTGCACCAGCCAGGGCGCGAGGACGCCAACCGCCACAAGCCCCTTCGCCAGGTCGAGGAGAAAGACTACCGCGCCGGCTCCTCGTCCGGCGACCCGCGTCACATTCGTGGCGCCCACGTTGCCGCTGCCGATGGTTCGGATATCCACGCGCTTGAGCCGTTTGACGAGGAGATAGGCGGTGGGAATTGACCCGATGAGGTAGGAGCTCATGAGCGCAATCGCCAGTGGCCCCATGGCTAGTGTTGGGTCGGGGTTCGGGGTTTGCCCGCCCCGGCGGTCACGAGAGGCGGGCCGGGGGGGCTCGGGGCAGCCGCCGTCACCACGAGTTTGATGGGCACGCCACGGAAGCCGGGATGCGCGTGGAGCTGCTTCAGGAGATAGTGTTGGTACGGCACGGGCAGCCGCCCCACAGGCGCCGTGGCGAGTTCAATGCGGCAGGGACGGCCGTGGATCCAGCGCGCGTTGCGCAGTCGAATCGCCCGCCCGCGAATGCGGGGCGGCAAGTGCGCGTTCCAGGCGCGCACGAGCACCGAGCGACACGCTTCTTCGGAGACCCCGCGCCTAATCCGCGCAAACACGCGCTGCGCGATCGCCAGAGCCTCCGCCACCTGGAAACCGGTTGTCGCGGAAACCGCCACCACGGGGGCAAACGCGGCAAACGGCGCTGCGCGCTTCATCGAGGCCGCGAGCGTCCGCTCGCTCACACCCTTGACCAGATCCCACTTGTTGACCACCAGCACGAGCCCGCAGCCCGCCTCGCAGACCTGCGTGACGATGCGCCGGTCGTCCGTCGTCACGCCCTGGGTCGCATCGAGGACCACGAGGGCCACATGCGCGCGAGTGATCGCCTCAGCCGTCCGCGCCATGGCAAACAGATCCACGGGGCTTTTCACCTTCCGACGATGCCGGAGGCCGGCCGTGTCGATCAACCGAAGGGGCGTCTCACCGAGGCTCAGCACGGTATCCACCGCATCGCGCGTGGTCCCCGGGATCTCGCTCACGATCACCCGCTCTTCGCGCAGGAACGCGTTGAAGAGCGACGATTTCCCGACGTTTTGTCGACCGATAATCGCCACGGACAGGCATCCCTCATCCGAGGCCGCGCGGGCGTGCGCCGAGCCATTCGACCGTGGCGCGCCGGCAGGCGCCACGAGGGCCGCCAGGTGATCGAGGAGTTCGCCGATCCCCAACCCATGCAGCGCCGACACCGGGAAGATGGTCGCGGCGCCCAGGGCAAAAAACTCCGGCGGCACAAGCCGGCTGTGCTCCGTTTTATTCACGGCGATGACGACGGGTTTCCCCATCCTGCGCAACGAGTCGAGAATCAGCTGATCCGCCGGCAACAGCCCTTGCAGGGCATCGCAGAGGAAGAGCACCCCCTGCGCCTCACGGAGGGCGACGCGAAGGTGGCGCTGCACCGCAATCTCAAGGTCCCCTTGCGCCGTCAACTGAAAGCCCCCCGTGTCCACGACCGTCAGCGGCATGCCCCGCCACTCGAGGGTCCCCTCGATGCGATCGCGCGTCGTGCCTGGCAAGGAGGAGACGACCGCCTTGCGCCGGCCGATGAGCCGGTTGAACAGGGTGGACTTGCCCACATTGGGCCGTCCGACAATCGCAATGACGGGCGGGGTGCGGCGCGCGGAGAGCGACTGTGTCATCGGCGTCTTGAGCTCAGTGGCGACATTGGAGGAACGGACTGAAGGCGTCAGCCGAGGACGCGGATTCCGATCCGAATATAGCTGACGGCCG
>CAYJWN010000003.1:0-55205 GCA_964373835.1 uncultured Planctomycetales bacterium | reverse complement strand
AGCTGTAGATGCCCGCGACCGAGACGCCAAGCAGCTCCGGCTTGCGGCCCTCGACCTCGTTGAAATCCCGCTGCGTCTCTAGATCCAATACCAGCTTCTCGCCCATTTTCAGCGGCTCAGTAACCCGGAGGCTTCGAGTAATGTGGCCGACCAGTGTTGAGCGTCTTGGGCTATTCGTGAAGGTTGGCTGCCACGTTCCCAGCGTCGTTCCCACAGGGCTAATTCAACTTGAAGCTCTGCGAGCAACCCCTGCAGGTCCGCGGAGCACCCTGGGGCGGCCCACTCCGCAAAGTACTTGCTTTCCCTGAAGACTGGCGTGGCGTGGGCCAGCTTCGCCTGGTCGGCAAACCAGGCGATCCGCGAGAGGTTTGACGCCAATCCCCCAAGCCGCACCGCGGGCTCGTCCTGTTCGTAACGGGCTTTGAGCGCCGCCACGTCCTTCATGCCTGTCCCAACAGCGTTCGGGTGATCTCCTCGACTCGTGCCTGGGTAGTGTGATCTTGGATCTCCATCGCTGGATTCAGCCGAGGTCGAATATTGATGAGGGCTGAGCAACGAACCTGCTTCTGCTCAGGAATCCAGTCAGCACCCCAGATATCTTCCTTCCGACTGCCGTCTTCAATGAGGACCGCCTCACAATCTGCGTGAAACTCGCCGCCGCCTGCCAACACGCCTCGCCGAATATCGACGGCTAGCTTGACGTAGGAGCTGTGGACTTCGAGCATCTCCTTGATCTGCTGCGCGGCCGCGGGTCGGCTTAGTAAATGAATCATTCACGCATCAGCCCTGCCCTGTCAGCATCCCGGAAAACCGGTGCCGTCCTAACTGGGGACTCCGGAGGCGTTCCTCCGTGGGCCGCCTCAGGAGCTTCTCATCCTGAATGAGAAGGCGTCTTACTTCCGCTTGAAAGCCGGCGAGAGATTGGAGGGTCCTTCCATGCCGCTTGTTGACACGACGGAGAGCGGCCCGGAACCTACGTGGCCGTCTCTTTGATGGTCTCATCGTAGCAGGAGTCACCCAGTTACGCAGTCACTCAGTCACCCAGTCACTGCACTTAATGCACCCAGAGCGCAGGAATGAGGCCGCCGCCCTGCGAGACGTTCACGACGGGACGGCCGGAGAACCGCCCGATGAGGCCGATCCCTGAGGAGCTGAAGAAGAAGCCGGAGACGACGTGCCGCTTGTGCCATCGCACGCCGCCATCGGCCAACGATGGAAAATAGTCTGACGGGATCCTGGCCAGCGCCTGCACGACATACCGCTTGCGGCCGCGCAGCGCCCGATGCAGCTCCTGTTCCCAGGCGCGCTGGCTGACGGTGCGCCCAATGACCACCCCTTCCCCGCCGAAGAGCGTGTTGGGCTTCAGCACCAGCCGCGCGCGGTGGCGGCGAATGAACGACGGCAAATCCACCAGGCGTCCGGCGGGATCAGATACCTTGTCCTCACGGACCAATCGCGTCCAGAGGAGATGGTTGCGGAAGAGCCGACGCTGCGACGCGGTGAAATGGCGAGCGTAGCGCCGGTCGGTGAAAATCTCCCATGCCGATTTTTGATCGAATTCCCAGGTCAGGCCTGAAATGAGCCGACCCTGCCGAATCGCCTCACGCAGCGCCGTCAGTCGATGGCCACCGGCTTCCATCTCCACGAACTCCGCGAGCTCCGAGTCGCGGTAGAGCAGATCCACCGGCGTGCGCCCGACCAGGAGCTGTCCGCGCGACAGGCGCAGCGCGCGCGGATCGACCACCACCGCCCGCAGGCCGCGGCTGATGAGATAGCGCGCCAGTTCTTGAAACTCGTCGGTGCCGGTCGTGTAGTCGGTATTCTCAATCAGCGCGATGCCGCGCAGCGGACGGCCCAGCCGCCGCGCGACCGCGCGCAGTTCATCGACGAGCAGCTGCCTGGGATCCGGGGTTGCGGTGATGGCGCGCCCCGGCAAGGCGTCCATGAGCACGTCCCCGACCACATCCATGGTGATCGAGCAGCTGGTCGGCGCGTAGTGGACGCCGCCCACCCCGACCGCGTTGGGCTCCAGCATCCGGAACGCGCGCTGCCAGCCGGCGTGGTCGTAAATCGCCGTCGAGTCGAGCCGACCGATCACCGCGAGCGGATGGCTGCGAGGGTGCGTGGTCAATCGCATCCACGCTTCCCGCGCCGGCTCAAACGGCACGACCGACCGGATGGCGGGGATCTGGGCATAGAGCTGGGACACCCGCAGGAGCGCGCCGGTAAGGTCTTGGGCCATGTGGTGAAAACACCACAGCTGCTCGCTTGTCAGGACCCAGGGCTTGAGCGCGATTTCAATCGTGCGGGGCCGCCCGCTGTCATCGAGATACCGGACGCCCCGCACCTCGGCCAGCGCGCGCATGGCGTGCAGCCGGTCGCGCAGGGTGCGGCGTCCGAGACGGCCAAACGCGCGGTCAAGCACCGAGCGAGGGATGTAATCCATCAGGCGCCATTTTATACTAAGGTGTGCCTGCGACACAAACTTCTCCACTGGCTGCAGGCTGCACCCAAACGCCTGAAGCCTGCGCTTGTGGCCTGAACTCCGATTGTGGTAAAGTGAGCGTCCATGGCTGACCGGACCCTCCCTCGCGACCTTGCCGCGTCTCTCATCCGCGATCTCAAACGCCGCGGGGTCGACTATGCCGATGTCCGCGTGGAGCGGCTGCTGCATGAAAGCCTCGTCGCTGAGCAGGGCCGCGCCTCCTCCATCAGCCTCTCCGAAAGCGCGGGGATCGGCATCCGGGTGCTCATCAAGGGTTCATGGGGTTTCGCGTCAACGCCGCACCTGACGCGGCCCCACCTCACGCGTGCCGTCAGCCAGGCGATCGGACTGGCGAAGGCCTCCGCGGCGATCAACAAGCAGCCACGACCGCTCGCGCCTGTCAAGCCGGTCAAGGCGCGCTACACCTCCCCGTTCACCATCGATCCGTTCGAGGTGCCGTTGTCAAAAAAGCTCGACTACCTCCTGTGGTCGAACACGGCACTGATGGGACCCGATGCCATCAAGCGGGCGACCAGCCACATGGACTTCCACAAGCGCCATCAGCTGTTCTGTTCCACCGAGGGCGCCCAGATCGAGCAACATATGATTGAAAGCGGCGCCGGTCTTGAAGTCGTCGCCCAAAACGGCGGGGATGTGCAGCACCGGAGCTTCCCCAACTCGCACCATGGGGCGCTGGCCCAAGCAGGGTTTGAGTATGTGAAGCAGCTAGATCTCGTCGGTGGCGCCAAAACCGCCCAGGAGGAGGTACGGCTCTTGCTGCGGGCCGATCCCCCGAAGGCGGGAGAGACCACGATCATCCTGCATCCGACGCAGGTCGTGATGCAGCTCCACGAATCATGCGGGCATCCGGTCGAGCTGGACCGTGCCCTCGGCCAGGAGCTGAGCTACGCGGGCGGCAGCTTCCTGACCCCCGACTGTCTCAACCGCACGCACTACGGATCGCGGCTCGTGCACATCGTGGCGGATGCCACCGTGCCCGGCGGCGTCGGCAGTTTCGGATTCGACGACGAGGGGGTGCCGGCCCAGCGGGTTGACCTCGTGCGCAACGGTCTGTTCGTCGGCTATCTGAGCTCACGCGAATCAGCCGCTCGACTCAATCTGCCCGCAAGCGGCGGGGCGATGCGGGCCGAGGGGTGGAGTGTCCCGCCGCTTGTTCGGATGACCAACGTCAATCTTGAGCCGGGCGAGGGCACGCTGGAGGAGTTGATGCGCGATGTCAAGCACGGCTACCTCCTGTCGACCAATAAGAGCTGGTCCATCGACGACCGGCGCTTGAACTTTCAGTTCACCACTGAAATCGGCTGGGAGATTGAACACGGCCGGCGGGGTGCGATCGTCAAGAACCCCCTCTACACCGGCATCACGCCGGCGTTCTGGGGCCGCTGCACCGGCGTGGGACGCCGGGAAGACTGGCAGCTGTGGGGCGTGTCGAACTGCGCTAAGGGCGAGCCGATGCAGCTGATGCACGTCGGCCACGGCAGCTCCTACGCCAAGTTCGACGGCGTCACCGTCGCCGCCGCTCGATGAAGCACGGGGCGCGGGGCGTGGGGCGCGGGGCGCGGGGGACGCCACAAGCGAGGGTCGGTGAAGCAACGCTGCTCTCGGCGCTCTCCAAACTGGTCAAGCGGACGAAGGCCGACGGCGTCAGCGCCTGCGCGCACGCAAGAGCCCGGCGCGTCTTTCGCTTCGCCTACGAGGCCATCCACCAGAACCTTATCCAAGAGAGCGTCAACATCACCGTGAAGGTCATTGAGGATGAGCGCGCCGGGGTCGCCAGCGTTGACACCTTGGATCCGACGAGTCTGGCGCGCTGCCTGGGCGCGGCGCTTGAAATCGCCCGGCACTCCCCGCCGCAAAACGACCTGCCGGAGCTGCCGGCGAAGCATCGCATTCGGAGACACGACGATTATCTTCCCGCCACCGCCCGCTCAAGCCCGGCCGCGTGCGTGGCGTCGCTCAAGCGGCTGTTCCAGCTCTGTCAGGGAGCCGGCGCGGCATTGGCGGGCTCCATGATCACCGGCGAAGATGAGTTTGCCGTGGTCAACTCCGCCGGCGTCGCCTCCTACGCCGCCTCGACGGTGGCCGGCGCGAAGCTGGTGACCATGTACCGGAAGCTCTCCGGCTACGCCAGCGGGACGCACCAGGATGTGGAGCGGCTCGACCTTGAGGAGCTGCTCAGGCGCTCGCTCACCCAGGCGCTGCGTCAAGAGCAGCCCGTCACCCTGCCGCTGGGCACCTATGAGGTCATCCTCGAGCCCGAAGCGGTCGGCGAGCTGGTCGGCTGGCTGGGGTCTACCGCGTTTGGCGCGAAGAGCGTGGAGGAGCGCACCAGCCTCATGGCCGGCCGGATGGGCGAGCAGGTCATGGACCGGCAGATCACCATCTACGACGACGGCAACGATCCCTCCGCCCTGCGCATGCCATTTGACTTTGAGGGCGCCCCCAAACAGAGGGTGGTGTTGATCGACCGCGGCACGGCTGCGAATATCGTCTATGATTCCACGTACGGGGCGCGCTTCGGCCATCCCTCGACCGGGCATGCCATGCCGGCTGATGACACGGAGGGGCCCGTTCCCCTGCATCTTGGCATGAGCCCGGGGAAACAGACAACCGCCGAGATGATCCGCCGCTGTCGGCGCGGCCTGCTGATTCCCCGCTTTCACTACGTGAACGGCCTGCTCAATCCACGCGAGGCGCTGATGACCGGACTGACACGCGAAGGGACGTTCCTGATTGAAGACGGACGCCTCACAAGCCCCCTCACCACCATGCGGTTTACCCAGAGCGTGCTTGAAGCGTTCAGCCGGGTGGTGGGGATCTCGAAGGAGCGCCGGCTCGTGGCCGATCCCAGCCAGGACCTCGGCTGCACGGTCATGCCGACGCTGCATCTGGCGACGTTCACGTTTACCGGGCGCTCCGAAGCATGAGGTCCATCGCCAGATTCAGAGGTCAGAGGTCAGAGGTCAGAGGTCAGAACTTTCTGATTTCTGACTTCTGTCTTCTGACTTCTGTCCGTTGGTTGACGCTATGCTTCCTACTTGGCCTCGTCACAACGGGCTGCGCGGTGCTCACGCAGCCACGCGGAAAACCGCTGCCCCAGGGAGGCGCCAAAGCGACCGACCTGCTGGATGACGGCTACGCCGACTATGCCGGCGTGATCCACGTCCACACGACGTACTCCCATGATGCCCACGGGACGTTTGAGGACGTCGTGCGCACCGCCAACGCGCAGCGTCTGGACTACGTGATCGTGACCGAGCACAACAACCTCCAGGCGCTGCGCGATGGCCGGCAGGGCTGGCACGGCGGCACCCTCGTCCTGGTCGGTATGGAGGTCTCCGCGAAGGACGGCCATTACCTGGCGCTGAACGTCACGCAGGAGATCGACCGCCATAAGCTCACCACCCAGCAGGTCATCGACGAGGTCACACGGCAGGGAGGCCTGGGCTTCATCGCGCACCCCTACTTCGCGAATGGGCGGTGGAAGAACTGGTCGGTCATCGGGTTCACCGGCATCGAAGCGTACAATGTGGCCCATGATACGCTCGATGAGAACCGCGCGCGCCTGGTGCTCTGGACGCTCACCGCGCCGGCCGAGCCGTTTTATTTTTCCATCCTCGACCGGCCGTATGACCCGCTGGCCAAATGGGATGAGCTGATCCGGCAGCATGGGCAGGTGGTCGGGATCGGCTCAACCGACGCGCACGAGTTTCATCTCATGGGACTGAAGTTCGCGCCCTATCGGGACATGTTCCAGCTCGTCCGCACCCACCTGCTCATTCCGTCGAAGACGCTGACTCCTCAGGGCATCTATTCGGCGCTGCGCCGCGGGCACGCCTATTTCACCATGAGCATCATCGGTGATGCCAAAGACTTCTCCTTCGCCGCGGAGGACGGCGAGCGCGTGCTCGGCGTCATGGGGGATGAGGTGGCGCTCGCGCCTGGGCTGCAGCTCACCACGTACCTGCCGGCCCCGGCCAACCTCACGTTGTTCAAAGACGGGCGGCCGATCGAGACCACCATCGGGCAGGTGTGGCGGATTCCCGTCACGACGCCGGGCGTGTATCGCCTGGAGGCCGCGCGCCACGGCAAGCCATGGATCTTCTCCAACCCGATTTACGTCCGGCCGGCCGCGGTCACCGTCGACAGCCCTTTGCACGACGGAACGAATGCCCGTCAGCACTAAGCACACAGCACCATCAAGCACTCAGCACACAGCACCATCAAGCACTCAGCACACAGCACTAAGCACTAAGAAGGGAGGGCGGGTCAGGTTGTTCGGCTCCCAAAGAGGCCCCTCGTGGCTCTTACTTAGAGCTCCTATCAAAATACCGCGCGAGCCGCGTTGCGCGCGCCCGGGCCTCGCGGCCGAGGCGCGACGACGACGGCGTAGTCGCAGCACTACGCCGAGGAGGAGCAACGCCGGCCGCGGGCCCGGCCGCCGCAACCCATTGGTCGACAACAGGCTGGGCCGATCTGCGTCGGCCCGCCACGTTGCTCGTCGCTCGCGTACTCCTCTTCGAGTACGCCACGCTCCTCGCGCCTTGCGGGCCTGGCATCTCGGCCCAGCGCGGCCGCGGGGTATTTTGATAGGAGCTCTAAGTGCTTATTGCTTAGTGCTTAGTGCTGGCCTGGTGCTTAGTGCTGATGGCTGCGCCTACGCGCCGCTGCGGAAGACCGCGCCCACGCCCCACCCGCTGCCTCCTGAACTCGCGGCGTATTATGACTATCCAGTCCACGCGCCGGCCGCCACGCAGGAACTGGTGACGGACCGCGGAGCGTTTCGGGAATATCTCGTTCGGTTTCCGCTGTCCGTCTCCGGGTTTGAGCCGGCGGAACCGACCGTCGAGGTGGAGTGGTTTGAATCGACGGCACCGGGCCGCCGTCCTGCCATCGTGTTCAATGCGATTCTCGGGGGTGACTATCCGCTCGAACGCGGCATCTGCCGCTACCTGGCCCGCCGCGGGTTTCACGTCGCACTCATCCACCGCAAGACGCTGAAGATTTCGCCGGACCACGAGGTGGCGCATCTGGAACTGCTCTTGCGGCAGGGGGTGATTCGAATTCGGCAGGTGGTCGACTGGATGGCCTCCCATGAGCGCGTGGATCCCCGGCGGATGGGAAGCTTCGGCGTCAGCATGGGGGGCATCGCCAGCGTGATGGCCGCGGCGGTTGAGCCGCGCCTGCGGGTGCACGTCGTGGCGCTTGCCGGCGGGAGCATCCCGGACATCCTCATCACGTCAACAGACCGCCTCATCACAAAACCCCGGACCACGTATTTAGCCCGCAATCAGATGGATCTTGCGACGATGGAACGGCTGCTCCGCGAGCACGTGCAGACCGATCCGATCCGTCTGGCGCCCTACGTCGATCCCCGAAACCTGTTGATGTTCATCGCCCTCGCCGATCGGACGATTGGGAGAGCCAATTCGCTTCGGCTCTGGCGGGCGCTCGGCCGGCCCGAAATCGTGTTCCTGCCGTTCGGCCATTACACCGCCTACTGCTCGCTGCCGTATCTCAAGTACGCCAGCCTGCGTTTCTTTAGAGAAAGACTCGCGCCGACGAACTGACGACCGGTATCAGATACGGCCAAATAACCATGGTGTTTCGACCGTATCTGATACCGGAACTGGTATAATGCCTCTATGGCTATCACCAAAGTGATTTTGGCCAAACCCAGGGGGTTCTGCGCGGGCGTCGAGCGGGCCATCGAGGTGGTCGAGCGAGCGCTTGAGCGGTTCCCGGGTCCGGTCTACGTCCGCAAAGAGATCGTGCACAACCCGCATGTGGTGAATGCGCTGCGGCAAAAGGGCGCGATCTTCGTCGATGAACTGACGAGCGTGCCCGCGGACTCCACCACCATTTTCAGCGCCCACGGGGTGTCGCCGGCTGTCCACCAGGCGGCCAAGGCCCGGCGGCTCAACGTCATCGATGCGACGTGCCCGCTCGTCACGAAGGTCCATGTGGAGGCCAAGCGGTTCGCCCACGAGGGCTACACCATGCTGCTGATCGGGCATGAAAGCCATGAGGAGGTCGAAGGTACTATGGGCGAGGCGCCGGAGGCGATCCGGCTCATCCAGACCGTCGACGATGCCAAGACGGTCAGCGTGCCCAACCCCGACAAGGTCGCGGTGATCACGCAGACCACGCTCAGCGTCGACGACACCCGCGCCATCATCGACGTCCTGAAGGCGCGGTTTCCGAAGCTCGTTGCGCCGTCCAAGGACGACATCTGCTACGCCACGCAGAACCGGCAGAACGCCGTCAAGGCCATCGCCAAGGAAGCGGAGGCCATCCTCGTGATCGGCGCGAAGAACAGCTCCAACTCCATCCGCCTGACCGAAGTGGCGGAAGACGCCGGACGCCGCGCCTACCTCATCAACGACGCCCGCGAGATTAACCCGGCCTGGTTTGAGGGTGTGCGCTGCGTCGGGGTCACCTCCGGCGCCTCCGCGCCGGAGCATCTGGTCCAAGAAGTGGTGGAAGCGCTCAAGCGCCTGGGCGCCACCCAGGTGGAGGAATGGGAGCTCACCCGCGAAGACGTCAGCTTCGGCCTGCCTGCGGAGCTCACCCTGAAACCGGTACCATGAAACCGGTACCAGGTACCGACGCCCTTGGTCGGTACCTGGTACCGTGAGCACACGAAGCAGCGCGCATCTGAAGCGCACGCTCATCGGCCACCAGGCCGTGCTCCCGATCACCAACGGCAAGCTTGATCTCGGCCCGTGGGAGCGGATCTGCTATGCAGCGCTTGACGGCCGGCGCAGGACACGGGTCGTCGTCAAGATGATCGGGGGGAAGCCCAGCGGCTGCGCCGACGGGCGCGCGCGGCTATTGATTGGACCAGCTCAAGAGGCTCGTGGTGACGTCTTCTGGCTTGGGCTCCTGCGAGCCGATTTGCAGCTGATCGGACTCCAACTCGATCACCACTTCGTTGCCCACGATGTACGGCATCTGCAGGAGGCCGGAGCAGGTGTTCGCTGCCGCGCAGGTCCTGGACCGCACCAGGACCAACGAGTTGGGCGCATAGACCGAGCCCTGGAATTGATCGCCGGGCTTGAGAAACACCAGGCCAGGTTTCACGCCCGGCAGGACGCTATTCTCCTGCTGGTACAGATTCACCGGCAGGGGCTTGCCGAAGTAGTCCATCCCTGATAGCTTCGCCCCAAAACTGACATTCCAGTTGGCTTGGACGTGAAAGGCCGTTTCCACGATATCCGTCGTGAGGAACGAGAAGGGCGACGCCAGCGGGGTCCCCTTGCCCGTCGTCGGGTCAACCGTGTTGATCTGTGCCCCGCCGCTGAGGACCAGGGTGGTGGGTTGCTGGAAGACGAGCTCCGGCTCGCTGCCCATCATCGTATCGACCCACATGCGGGGGGATGCGGGGACGACCGCATTGGCGCACATCCAGATGCTGCCAATCGCTGGATCAAGATCGGACACCGTTCCGCTGCCACAGCTCAACCCCGGGGTATTGCTGGAGCCGTTGTTGCATTGAAAGTTATCCTTCACCACCACCTTGGAGCTCGTGAGGTACACGGTATTCGCGCACAAACTTGGGGTATAGCCCTTGAAGGAGGCCAGCTTCCCCGACAGCCCGACCGAGAGGCTGCCCTTGATGTGCTCGGACGTCGACGTGGCCGCGCTGGAGATGAAATCGACGTCGCTGTAGCTCCCGCCGACCTCCGATAGGTCCTCCTGCAGGAACCCCTCGATGAGCTTGTACCCCTCCTTGATGCTCTTCAGTTCGTTGCTGGCTTTACCGGCCCAGTCCTCCAACTTCTCTGCAAGCGGGGCTGCCGCCTTTTCCGGCGGCACTTTAATGAGGCCGTCGAACATCAGCTTGTCGAACGGCGTGGCCGATTCGATCGTCGAGACCACCGTGCCGAGCTGGGAGTGGAGATCGCCGGAGAGGAACATCTGCCCGGGGTTGATCCCGCGCCCGCCGCCCACCGCGATCGTCCCGTTGGCCCAGATGCCACGCAGCGGCGCCTCTTCGACGACGGAGGCGCTCACCCGCTGCGTGCGGCCCTCCGCGATCCCCTCTCCAACGACCTGTTTCGTCGAGCGCTGGTACAGGTTCAGCGCGCGCTGTTTGCCGGAGGTGATGACCTGCCCGTCGTTCTTGTCGAAGATCTCGGAGTAAAATGGCTGATCTGGTCGCGGGACCACCTCGTTCACCTCCCAGGTCCCCAGGGGGGTGGACATGATGTTACCTTTGAGGTCGTCCGCCGTGCCCCGCTTGGTGTTGGCGGTATAGCTATCCAGCGCGCCCTCTGCCAGCCAGAACGCCTGGTGCAGATCGCGGGAGACTTCGGCGGAGCGGACTTCGGTGGTGGTGCGCTGAAGCGAGACGCCGCCTAAGAGGAGGAGGGTCAGCGAGACGAGGTACACCGCCAACAACAAGGCCGCGCCGTGGTCATGCTGGAGGGGAATCCCCCCCACTCGGCGTGGCGTCTGGTGATCCATCGCGACTCCTTCGGTAACCCCGCTACCCCAGATGCTTCGCTTTGCGAAGCAAAGCGTCTGGGGCCGGTGGTTTTGCGTCCCCGGATTGCTCCGGGTTTGCCCTTATCGGGAGATGGTACTCTTTCCTAACACGTTAAGTGTACCTGAGGAGCCGTGAGAGAGGCAAGAGACGGCCATATTTTTGCGTGTGATCCACAAGATGACATGGGTCTTGAGGCCTTGACAACGAGGGGACGGCATGGTATGTTACTTAGTAAGACAAAGTAATCAAACCCAATGCGAGCGACGAGGACGTGGACGATTTCGCTCCCACCGGCCCTGAGCGACTTAGCACAGCAGCTTGCCAGGCGGGAGCATCGGACGAAGAGCGAGCTGGTGCGGGAGGCGCTTCGCCACTACGTGGCCCAAGCCGGTCAACCGCTCGCGTTCGGAGCCGGCACCCGGCTGTCGCGTGTCGGCGAGCTGGCGGAGCTCCACCGCCAGCGCGTCGCGACGCGAGCGCCCAGCGAGTCGGCGTTGCGTGAGCGCGCGCGCGGCATCCGGCGGCTGCACGACCGGCTCAAGCACCTCGCGGCATGAACGCCCTCGAACGCGCGGTCGGTCTCCTCGCCGCCTTCCTCGAGGCACACCGCATCCCCTACATGCTCATCACGCGTGTTTCACGTGATTCCTCGCAATCCGATCACGTTCCTCCGAGACACGCACGTCCTGCCTCTTGACACTGCCGAGGCGGTGCCAATCGACCTCATCTGGGCCACGCTGCCGTATGAACACAAGGCGATTGCCCGCGCGGTCGTCGAAGAGGTGGGCACTCGCCGTGTTCGGGTGTGCCGACCTGAGGACTTGGTCATCCACAAGATCGTCTCGGAGCGGCCCAAAGACCGGGAGGACGTCCGGGCGATCGTGCGCCACCAGGGCCGCTCGCCTTGACCGGCGCTACCTCACGGAGAGCGTCCGTGCGCTGTCCCGCGCGTTGGATCAGCCTGAGCTGATCGCCTTCCTCACCGACTGCTTTGCTCGTTCCAAGAGCCGCCGCACGTCAAGCTGATGGTAGTGCCGCTGCGCTGCAGGCTGAGTGCCCTGGGCGTTGGCGACCCACAGAGCCGGCCAGGCGAACACCACGCTTTGGATGTTGGAGCTTGGCGCGACGTTCCGCGCGATGTCTTGGGCGGTCGTCGCATCAAGGGTTCCGTAGTGGGCCAGGATCCCGGCGGCCTGGCCGAGATAGCGGATGCTGTAGGCTGATCCCCCCGGCTCTTCCAAGCCCGCACGCGCAGGATCTCCCTCAGAGGCGAGTTGCCGGTCGCGGATCGTGGGATCGATGGCGGTATCGGCTCTGAACACGGCGTCGCGGATCGGCCGCGCGTAGGGGATTGCATGTTCCGCGACATCGTCGGCACGAAAGACGCGGGCATGCTGATGCGTGGTCTCAAGCGCGATGGCTCCTTTCGCCTTGGCATCAGCGACCACGTAGTTGACGCCGACGGTGCGACGGGCCTTCACGATCAGCGAGGCGGCTTCCTCGAGATCATCGGCTTCTTCAAGGACCCGACGCATGAGAAACACCATGGGCTCGCCCCTGAAGGTCGCATCGACCGTGTCCGCGCCGATCTGGCCGATGGAGATTGTCGCGTCGTTCATCCCGGTGAGCACTCCGACAAATCCTGCCCACCCGACGTTGACAAACGCGTGTTTGCCGGTCGGCTGCACGACAAAGATGGCGGCGAATTGCTGGATGCCCGCGCCAATGTTCCAGTCCAGGTTGCGGACGTGGATGAGCCCTCCGCCTGCCGTCGCTCGCCCCCACGCGGCAAAGTTGGAGCAGGAGTAGGTGCGATCCGGGATGGCATGCAGCCGGTACAGCTCGCGCAGCGGCACCCCTGATCCATCGGACAGCCCTTTGAGCTCTTCCACGTAGTCCAATGGGATGAAGGACGCGGCCTTGGCCCACGCGGTATCGAGCCACCAGTTCGCCGCCATGGAGCGCACGAGGGGGATCTTCAAGTAGCTTCTAAAGTACCGCAACACCTGGCCGATCGACCGGCGCACTTCCTCCCGCAGCGCCTCGCCATGCTGACGGCCCAACTCGTAGGGACTGCCGGTAAGATGGACGATGGGCAGGCCCTCGTGGTATTCAACCTGAGCCGCATCAGTGGTGACAGGTGGCAGGTGGCAGGTGACAAGTAAAAACGCAATGGAGATGAGCACCTTCGTGTTACCTGTCACAACCCTGCAGATGTCCATCATGTCACGTGTCACGTGTCATTACGCGCGCCAGCATTTCTATGAGGCGATGCACGATGAGCTCGCCGGCTCTCGGACCGTTGAAGGCCATCGACGACTCATATTTCTTCGCCTCGTAGAGCGCTTCAGGGACACAGTAGCCGACATAGTCACTGGCAAAGCCGACGATGACCGGCTCAAGGCCACGCGACCGCGCGGCGGCCTTGAGCTCCTGGCCGAGGGCTGACGCCAAGTCGCAGGGCGCGCCGAAAAAGACGGCGTTGCCCATCGTCAGGAGCGAGAGCGTGGCATCGTCATCGACGAACTGCGCGCCCAGCCAGCGCGGAAACGTCAGCCGCCCAAGACGCACCTCCGCCGGCGGTAACCTCATCCGTTCTTGAAGGACGCGCACGTCCTGCGCTGGCGCAGGGTCGGCGTTCTCCAGCAGGGCGATCGCCTGTTGGGCCAGGGGAAGGCCGACGCGCTCGGGCCGCTCGAATCCCTCGCCCGACTTGAGCGGCCCTTGATCGCCCACCGCGCCGGCGAAAAACAGGCAGGTCGCCGTCGGAAAGCGGCGCTCCACTTCCCTGACGATCACGCCGGGATAGTCCGCCGAGAGCTCCTGATTCCATGCCCCCAGCGTCGTCGGATGCGCGGCGAAGCTCACGATCACGGCCATCGGCGTGCGCTCCTCCACCGGATAGAACGCGCACGCCGGCAGCTCCGGATCGACCGGCCCATGCGGTCCAACGCGATTGGTCACGAGGTGATCCGCCGTGCCGCTGCGGCAGACCATGTGGATCGGCACAAGCCCGGCGTGCGCGCGAACGACGGCGCGCGCAGCCGACTCGGCAATCGCGTCAAACACACGCGGATCAAAATGGCCCATCGAGACTTTTTCAAAAAACTTCTTCCCATAGGCTCCCGGCCCTGAGTGGGTGTGCGTCGCGGCGAGGATCAGCGTCAGGTCGTGCGGGAGGCCCTGCTCCGTGAGACGGCGGTGCACGGCCTCGAAGAGCCGCTCATCCACAATCAAGAGATCGCAGCTGACAAGCGCGACGGTGGTGTCGGCGTCCTGCACCACCAAGGCCCGCACGCCGACCGGATCATGCTGGCCGCTCGATGGCTTGCCTTTCCGACGGCTGAACCCGGCCAACGGCACGCCCTTCGGCAAGATGAATTCTTCGCGCGCGACACCAGCCCGGACCTCGTTCGCTGCCCCGTCGCTTGGACTCAGGAAGAGGACCGTCCCGATCACACCACCGCACACGAGAGCCATCGCAAGAGGGGAGATTGCGGATTGCGGATTGCGGATTGCGGATTGAAAAACGCGGACTCCGAAATCCGAAATCCGAAATCCGAAATTCCTGGCGTCTCCACGCTGTCGCATTGGCCTACGCCTTCTTCTGTTGGGTCATATGCGCCCGTGCCAACGCCAACGCCTCCTCTGACGTGCGGACGCGCCCTTCGGCCTGCGCCTCTTCGATCGCCGCCAGCAGCTCGCCGATGAGGCGCCCGGGCGCGAGATGGAACGTCTGCATCAACCGGTGGCCATCGACCAGGCGGCGCGGCTTGACCACCTCCTCGGCTTTGAAGAAATAGGCGTTGAGCAGCTCTTCCACACATTGGCGCTGCTGGTCCTTCTGATCGAGGCGGGATTTCGATCCGCGCGTCGCCATCCGATCGGCCCACCACTCCAAGAGACACCCGGGCCCGTGGTCTCCCAGCTCTTTGAAGAATCGGTAGACGGCTCGGCGCGTGAGCTGCGGCTCCCGGCTCAAAAACCCAGGCCGCAGGTGATGCAGCACGAGTTGGCAGACCATCTCCGACTCACGCTTAGACAGCCGCAGCCGCTCGACAATCCCTTTCGCCAACGTGACCCCTGTCTGCTCGTGGCCCAGAAACCAGATCTCGCCATCCGGGTGGACCTGACGGCTGCTCGGTTTGCCCACATCGTGCAGGAGGGCGGCCAGCTTGATCAGGCTTTTGCGCGAGCGCCGCTCAACCAACTGCTCCGCGCAATAGGCCGCAAGGGGCCGGCGCAGCGGCTCGGAAAATTCGGCGAAGTCAGTCAGGAACCGATCGGCCTGCGCCACCGCTTCCAGTTGATGGCCGAGCACATCGAGATGATGGAAGTCCCCCTGGTCAAGGCCGCGGCCCGGCGCAAGCTCCGGGAACACGATGTCAAGCGCCCCGACCCGATCAAGCGCCCGGAGCGCATCGGCAGCCCGATCGGTTTCGAAGATGGCGCCCAGCTCATCGCGAACGCGCTCGCCTGAGACCTGGGGCAGCGCCGCAAGCCCTCGGGTCATCAACGCCGTGGCGGCGGCATCCAAGGTGAACGCGAGCTGCGCCGCGAACCGAAACGCGCGGAGAATTCGCACCGGGTCTTCTTCAAACGCGCCGGGAAAACAGGCGATAAGCTGCCGGCGCTTGAGCGCCTGTTGTCCTTGCAGGGGATCGATGAGCGGGTGTGGGTGGTGAGGATCCTTGAGCCAGTCCTCTAAGGCGATCGCCATCGCGTTGATTGTAAAGTCCCGCCGGCCCAAGTCGGCGTCAAGCGTCGGCCCGCGAAACTCGCTGACGTCGAGTTCGCAACGCGCGCCATCCACCGTGACAACCACGCGGGCGGAGCCCGCGGCGTCATCCAGCGGCACGAACGCCCCGCGCAGGGACTCGGCGAGCGCGCGCGACACCTCCACGGCGCGCCGAGGCACGGCGAGGTCGACGTTCAGATATCTCAGCGGTCGCCCCAGCAGCTGGTCGCGCAGCAAGCCGCCGACAAGATAGCATGACAGTCCCCGCGCCTGGGCAAAGGACTGGACGCGTGCGAGCGTCTCGATCAGCGCTGAGGGCATCTCGCACGGCACCATGATGGATGCATTATAGCGCAGCGTAGAACATGGCGTGTGGAGCGCGGGGGAACGAGACTCCGTAGAGAAACTTGACAACGCGGGATGGTCTGGCACAATAGAAGGCATCATAGGCACCATCGTTACATCCATTATCATTATGTCGCGACGTTCGAAATCTCAAGAGCTCCTCGATTTTGAAATTCACTTCTACGAGAAACTCCTCACCGCCTACCCTCATTTTATCGACGTGCTCATGCCGCTTGCCGAAGCCTACACCCGCCGCGGCCTTCATGAGAAGGGGCTGGAGCTCGATCTTCGGCTGACCCAAGTGCGAGGCCACGATCCCTTGACGTGGTACAACCTCGCCTGCAGCTACTCGCTCCTCAAGCGGATTGATGAAGCGCTGGAGGCCCTGCGGCGCTCCTTCGAGCTCGGCTATGCGGATGTGAGCCACGCGCAGAAGGATCCGGACCTTACGAACGTGCGCCAATCTCCAAAATATCGACCGCTGCTTGAATCGTACGCCGCCATACGGCCTCAACCGACCAGCCCTTCGGCGTAGATCAGCGTATCGAGCAGCGTCATTCAGCGATCCTCCCACAGGCCGCGGCCTTCTTGGCGCGCCTCCTCAGCCAACGCGCGGAAGTGTTCCGCATATTTCACATTGGGCGGGATGGTCAGCGGCTGCGCCATGCCGGCGCGGAGCATCTCGGCATTGACCATCACCTCGCCGGCCCCGCCGTCGGCCACGTAGACGTACGCCAGCAACCGCCCGAACCGGTCGTGTGACTGGACGTCGAACTCCAGACGCACGCGACGGCCTTCCACCAACCGGCGATTGAAGTCCGTCGCCTCCTGCCCCATCGGTTCCGGAGCCACGATCCATTGGTCACCGACTCTGCGGCGCACTTCCGGCGCGTCGATCCCGATGTAGCGGAGGAGGCGGCCGTCGGAGAGCTCAACGGTGTCGCCGTCCACCACGCGGCGGATGACACGCTCGTCGGTCGGAGCGGCGCCGCAACTTGTCAGCCACACCAGTGCGGCGCAGAGGATGAGGGGGCGGCGGACGGTAGAGCGGGGACGGGCGAGCGGCGGGGCGCGCGTCAGCGTTTCAGCGGCCGGCCGACTTTGGCTTCCAGCGACTGGACCTTCTGGACGATGCGCCCGTTCGCCGGCTTATCTTTCCGGTCATCGATACGGATAGAGGTCATCACGCGGCTGGCCGACCGGAGGACCGCCATGTGGCACTGTTTGGCCAACAGCATGATGCGGTCCCAATCACCCTCGACGACGGTCCCCATGGCCCCCACGCGATAGTCCAGGCCGCTTTGATCGATCAATTTCGCCACCTCAGCCAAGACGGAACTGAGGCTCGGGCTCTCCGTGCCGATCGGAATCACCTCGAGTTCTGCCAACATCCGTCACCTCCCTGTCGTCATCACTATACCAACGGCTCTTGGCGGCGTCAAAACAAACAAAAGCCCCGCACCAGTCGTCGGTGCGGGGCTCGTGCGTTCGACCGCTTGCTCAGCGTGCCGGTTGGTACATCAGGAGCTGCGCGGGTTCACTCGGTGTCCGAATGAGCTGCGGCATCCCTAACAGTTCACTGGCCCCGAGCCGATCGAGCAACGTTTGGAGAGCGATCGGCGGTCCGGCGGGCTCAGTCTGCGCTCCGAACTCCCAGGTCACGGTGCGCCCGTCAACCGCCAGCGTGAGCGTCGCGACCGGTGTCGCGCTGCCAAACCGCTGATTCGAGCCGCGAGCCATGCCGGATGTGTCGAGGAGTCCCCACAGCTCGCGACGCTGCGCACGCGTCAACCTGCGCACAAGCCGCCGGTGCGTGCTGGTCCCCGAGGACTCTCGCTCGGTGAGCCACAGCTCACCAGAGGACTGGAGTTCAAGGAACCGATGCTTGCCATCAGGGCCGGCGGTGCTCAACGTCAGACTGAAGCCGGGGACCGGCTGAGCCGCTAACGCCGTGGAGTGATCCGCGGGAGCCCCGGCGCCGACGCCGAGCTGCCCCCGGGTCTCCCGCCTCCCCGGTCCATTGGCCCACGCAAGTTGCAGCCCTTGCCTCGCGACGCTACCGAGCCGACTGTCCGTCGCGGAATATCCCTCGGACCGCGCGCCGTCTTTGCCAAAGACTCCCTCATAGCTGACCCCTTCTGGCATTTCGACCGGGACCTGAACAGTTTTCAACTGGCCATTGGTGTCGATGACGGAGCGCTCTTCGACAGCCACAAAGGCTGTGTACTGCGACATGAGCCGGAACGTGAGCGCCAGCTCGGTGATGTCCTTGACGACGTCGGCCTGCTCCCCGCGGTGCTGCTCATCTTCAAGCGCGTCGATCCGGGCGCGCGCCCAGAGGCTCGCGAGCGCCTCATGAGCCGTGTCGTGTGCCGGCAAGGTCACGGGAAGCGTGAATGTCACTTCGCGGTTGGCGATCGTTCCTTTGATGGCGATCGTGGCACTCCCGGGTGTTTCGTAGCGCCCCTTGACGATGACCGGTTGTTCCGCGAATAGGTCGGGAATCGCCGCCGGGTACAGATCACGCACGTCAAGGGATCCCCAGTCGATCTCGATGTCGGTGAGATACGGTCGCGCAATCCGGTCATAGAAGCGCCTCACAGCGGCATCCGTGGGTTCATCCTGCCGGATGACGTGGGCATCTCCCCGTCCCAGTTTCGCCGCCTGGGTGACGAGGTAACGGTTCACGGAGGAGCCAACGCCAAAGGCAAACACCCGGGCTGTCTCCACGTGCTGTTGGATCGCCGCGAAGATCTCCCGTTCGTTGCCGATATAGCCGTCCGTCATCAGACAGACGATCCGCAGCCGCTTGGGATCTTTGGGGGCCTTCAGGGCCGCTTCGATCCCCGGTAGCATCTGCGTGCCGCCGCGCGCATCGATCCCATTGATGTAGGACAGGCCGCGGTGCACGTTCTCCGGCGTGTTGGCCATCGGCTGCTCCGGGAAGATCTCCAACCCGGAGTTGAACTGAACGATCTGAAACGTGTCATTAGGATTCATGGCGCGCAGCGCCTTGCGCATCGCCTCCTTCACCTTGGCGATCGGCTCCCCGCTCATGGATCCGGAGGTGTCGAGGACGAAAATCATTTCCTTGGGCGTGATCTCACCCAGGTCGAAGTCCGCCTGCGGCTGAACCATCAGCAGGAAATACCCGCCCAGGTCGCCGCGATGGGCCAACAACGCCATCTCCGGCCGTTTGCCGGCCACCGCGTAGCGCACGATGAGGTCTTTGTTCGGGATCGTGTCGGAGGGGCGCAGCGTGATCTGCGCCCGATGGGCATCGCGCTGGTCAATGTCGACCTGGTGCGACGTCGAGTGGATCCCCTGGATGGGGACCCCCGCATCAAGCTTCACGGTGACGCTGATGTCATGGCCTGAGCGGGTGCCCGGTTTCAAGACCGGCGGCGTGATCCGTGAGGCATCAGGCACCCGGTCCGTATCGGGCGACCAGCCGCCGGCCTGCTGACCTGTGGGCTCGCCTGGAATGTACCGAGGTCCCACCACCATCGGAAAGACAAACTCGTACTCCCCGCGGTCGTATCGCAGATCCTGGAGGTAGCGGATGGTGATGAGGATGTCCTTGCCCGGTTCGATGTTGGCCACCGACTGCGTGAAGATATTCGGCCGCTCCTGTTCGAGCAAGCCGGTGACGTGACCCCTCGCTTTGGCCGCTTCATAGATCTTGCGGGCCTCCCGGCGCTCCTTGATGAGCCCGCGGATCGTCCGGTCGCCGACCTGCATGACCATGTCGTTCACCGCGGCGCTGTCCGGCAAGGGAAAGACGTAGATCGCTTCGATCGGCTGCTCGTACGGGTTCGTAAATGTCTGCGTGACCTGGACCGATGCGATGAGTCCGGAGACCTCTGCCTCCACCTTGGTATGCTTCAGCGGCACCTCGACGGTGCCGTTCTTCTCTGGCAACGAGACACACAACGCGCCCTGCGTCGGGCGATCACAGCTGGCCTCCGCAAGGCTTGCCGCCAAACACCATCCCCCGATGAGCCCGACAACGCTCATTCCAGTTCGGTTCCAGCGTCCCATCGTCTCCTCCTTTGCGTTGATGTCCCATGGCAGTCCACCGTTGCCCAATGAGACACCGGAGGTCAGAAAAAGTTCCCGGAGCAGTCCTGGCGATCTGGCCGTGCGGGTTCGGGAGGAGTTACGGAGTGGGTGGCGAGGCGCTCATGGTGCACTGGTGATCGAGGCACCGGACGTAGGGCGTCCGGCAGTAGTAGTCGCACATCGGCTCGTGAAAGTCCGCGCACAACGCATGGAGGCGTTTGACGTAGGCCGCCTTATGGATGACGTTCACCGGCTCGTTGCACGCGCAGCCGTTGCACGTGGTCTGGATATCCGTGCAGTCGGCATCGGCGTCGCATGCCTGATCCTCCGCGGACACAAGCAACTGCTCGGCACCTGCCTGCGGTGCAGGATCGACCGGCTGCACAGACATGAGGTCGAGTGAAATGTTGACCCACGGTGAGTAGGGTTCGGTGGGCAGCTCTCCAGATGGACCACTTGAAAACTGCTGGAGAAACGCCGGCACCGCTGCGGCGGGCAGTTTGATGGAGAGATGGCGCTCATTCGTCGCGACGGCAAATCCGCCCTGGGCGCTCACCCATTGGCTTACCTGGGCGGCCGCCTGGCCAAAGTCCGGAACGCGCCATTGCACCTGAATCAGCGTCGGGACATCGGCTCGTGTGACGGGCTGCGATACGGCAGGCTCTCCGGCGGGCGCCGCCGCGACCGTGAGCGCGCCGACGTTCTGAGCCGACTCGCCGGCCAGCCCTCCCCCACCAAGAGCGTGGGCTGTCGCAGCGCGGGTGGCAGCGACCGATGGTTTGGCGTCCGCCACGCGATCCTCACGGGCAGGAGGGACGCCTTCCTTGGCGAGCTGCATGGGCTTGTCATCGCGTTCTAGTCGGTCAGTTTCCTCAACGCGCTGGAGGAACACGTTCGTCGCCCGACGCTCATCGAGCGCCACGTCCTTTTGCTTGCGTGCGACCCGATCGAAAGAACCCGCCGGTGCCGAGGCAACCTGGAGAGACGACACGTCCGCTTTCCCTCGCTGGAGCATGCGTGGAAGACCGACCACCGCGACGACCAGCAGCGCCGTGGCGGCGAGCGCCGCCCCGCGCCACGGGGCCGTCACCGGCAGCACCGCCGGCATGCGCTGCCACCAGGGCTGGCGATGCAGCTTGGCATGCACGCCGGCGATGAGGTCCGGCGCCTCAGGTGCCTCCATCGTGTGCAGGGCGCGCAGCATCTGCTGCAGCGAGGCCAGCTCCTGACGGCAGCCCGCGCACGGCTGAAGGTGCGCCTCAAGCTCAGCCCGCTGCGGCGGCGTGAGCAGCCCGTCGATGTATGGAGACAACCAGTGCCGATAGTCCGTGCACGTCATCATAGCTTCCCGTCCAGCAGCGCCCGCAATTGGAGCCTCGCCCGGCTGAGCCGGGATCGCACCGTCCCAACCGGGATCTCCAACACCTGAGCGATCTCTTCATAGGCGTAGCCCTGCACATCGCGCAAGACCACGACCGCGCGGGAGGGCTCATCCAGCTGCGCCAGCGCAGCCGCCAATTGCTGTTGCCGCTCGCGCGACTGGGCGACCGCCGACGGCCGCGGAGCCGGATCCTCCACCTGGTGGCCCAGCGTCCCCTCCCCGTGCTCAAGAGGCTCATCCAGCGACGCGACAATGACGCGGCGCCGACGGGCCCACCAGCGGCGCCGATTGCGGCAGAGGTTCATCGTAATGGCAATCAGCCACGTGGACAACTTCGCCTCCTGCCGGAATCCGCCCAGCCCCTGGTACGCCCGCACGAACACGTCCTGCGCGACATCCTGCGCCTCATCACGGTCGCCGAGCATCCGCAGCGCCACCGCGAAGACCTGCTGCTGGTGCCGCCGGATGAGGTGGTCCAGCGCCTCCGCGTCCCCGTTGCGGGCCCGCTCGATGAGTGCGGGTTCTTCCTGATGAGACACCGAAGGCTCGTCCATGGTTCCTCGAAATCAGTTCGCGGCTGCCCGCTCCGCCGCGTTGATCCGCTCGACGATCGGCGGATGGTCGTAGAACAGCCACACCACCCATCGCGGCGGGTGGGGATCGGCGAGGTTGAGGGACGCCAGCCGGCGCAGGGCATCGGCAAACGCTCTCGGCAGCGTCGTGGTCGCGACCGCAAAGCGATCCGCCTGCCATTCGAAATAGCGCGAGAGGCCATTCTGCAGCGGCAGCCCGATCAGCCCCAGCAGGGACAGCCACAGCATCAGCATCGGAAAGCCCGCGACATCCGACAGGCCGCCAAGCGCCAGCCGCTCCACCCATCGCTGCCCCACCGCATCGGTGAGCAGGAACGCGATCCACGATCCGACGGCGCTGATGATCAACAGCTTGGTGATGTGGCGGTAGCGGTGGTGCGCCAGTTCGTGGGCCAACACGCCCTCGATCTCCTCTGGGGTAAACGCTTCAAGGAGCGTATCGGATAACAGCACCCGTCGAGTCTTGCCCAGGCCCGCCAGCGCGGCATTGGCTTTCCGCGTCTCCGCGCCCAGGTTGAACCGAAAGACGCCTAGAGCGGACAGGCCCGCGCGCTGACACAGAGCCAGCAACCGGTTCACGAGCGGATCATCCTGCAGCGGCGTCGTCTTGTAAAAGATCGGCAGGAGCACCGTCGGGAATGCGCGCGCCAACACGACGCTGAAGGCCACCCATCCAACCGTCGCCCAGACCGGCCAGTGGGCCGGCGCGAGACGTAGCAGCGCGTAGAGCCCTTCGATGAGCAGCGCACCCAGCACGGCGCTGACGCCGATCTGCTTCGCTTCGCGGATCGCCCAGCCCTTCAGCGTCATGCGAGAAAGACCAAACCGGTGCTCGAGCACGAAGCTGCTGTACACATGCAGCGGCAGCATCACGAGGTAGAAGACGGCGCCGAAGACGGCGAGATAGCCCAGCACCACCAGCGGTTCGCTGGCGACCCGTGCGCGCCACCAGCGCGCCGCGGCGAGCGAGGCACCCGTCGCCTGCATGGCGGCCAGCGCCAGCAGCGAGACGGCCAGGTCGATGAGCAGCAGCCGGTAGCGGATGCGCGCATACCGCCGCGCCTCTTCCGGATTCTGCACAACCAGAATACTCATGGAACCGCAGCGAACATTACTCAGTCTCCCCTGCGCCGGCCCAGCGCCGCGAGCCGGCTACTGAGGGGCGGAAGGCTAAGCTCGCGGCGAGAAATTGATGATAGGCCGCCATCTGCTCCGCCACCTGCTGCTGGGTGAGGCCGCCATAGCGTTGAAAGAGATCGGCAACCATGGAGAGCAGGTCCAACCCTTGGCATGAGCTCCACGCGATCCGCGTGCGGCGAGCCAGGACATCCGTGACGGTACAGGCCAGCTCCTGCTGAAACGCATGGACGAGCTCGGCCGCGGTGTCCTCATGATGCAGGCACACGCGCCGGCCCAGAGCCGGCTCATGAGCGATGAGCTGCAGCATGTGCGTGGCCGACGTCCCGTAGCGGGTCAGCAGCCGCGCCAGAAGATCCGGGCCAATCATGCGCGTCACGTCCTGCCAGTGATCCAACGTGATCGGGTGAACGGATTCCAGCACACTCACCTGATCCGTGAGGCACCGATCCCCCGTCCATCGGTGCCGGCGCATCAGCAGGTCAACGGTCTGCTGCGCCATCACACGGTAGGTCGTGTACTTGCCTCCCATGACGCTGACGAGGCCCGCAGGATCCACCTCGATGCGGTGTTCGCGCGACGCCCGGCTCGACGCGCCGGCATAGGCCAACAGGGGGCGCGCCCCGGCGTAGGTGGCAATCACGTCGTCCTCGGTGAGACGGCGACCCGGCAAGACGTGATGGACCTCTTCTAAGAGGTATCCGACCTCATCCGACGTGGCGCGCAGCGCATCCAACGCACCATCCACCAACCATTCGGTCGTTCCGACCAGCGAATAGTCGCCCCAGGGAAGGATGAAGAACATCCGCCGGTCTTGGCGCGCTTCAACGAAAAGCGCCTGCTGTGTCAGACGGGGGACAATGAGATGGCTGCCTTTCGTAGGAGCCAACCGCTGCGCGGCGGAGGCGTCACTGAGTTGTCGGACGCGATCGGCCCACGGGCCGGTGGCGTTGACCACCACCCGCGCCTGCACGTCGAGGGAGCGGCCGGTGATGAGATCCTCCACCGCTCCGCCGCAGGCGCGTCCGCCGCTCTTCAACAGCGCCTGGAGTCTCACATAATTGCAGCACACCGCGCCGAAGTGGACCGCCTGCAGGATGTTCGCCAGGCACAGGCGCGCATCGTCCATCTGACAGTCTTGAAACACCCCCGCCGCCCGCAATCCATCACGGCGCAACTCGGACTCCAGCGCCAGCGCCCCGCGCATGGACACCATCCGGTGCGGGCGCATGTTGCGCCCGCACGCCAGGAGGTCGTACAGCGAAAGGCCGAGGCGCACTGTCCATGCGGGCCGCGCGCTGCCCTGATACACCGGAATCATGAGGGAACGCGGATGGACGAGCTCCGGCGCGATCGTTCTCAAGACGCGGCGCTCGCGCAGGCTTTCGAACACGAGACGCAGACGCCCATGCTCCAAATACCGCAGACCCCCGTGAATGAGCTTGGAGGTCTTGGAGCTCGTGCCGCCGGCGAAATCGCCCTGCTCCACGAGCGCGACTTTCAGGCCGCGCATCGCGGCATCCCGCGCGATGCCTGCCCCGACGATCCCCCCGCCGATGATCAGGAGATCAAACGGACCCCCCGCCAGGAGGGCGAGCTGTTGCGCGCGCAACGTTGAGATCATCCCGCCGTCGTCCTCACCCGAGCCACCGCCTCCTGCCATCCTTCGTAGCGGCGGGCGCGTTCGGCGGCCGACATGCGCGGCGTAAACACCCGCTCCGGCTGTCCCACCAATCGTGAGAGATCCTGCGGCGTCCACCACCCCAGACCCATGCCGGCCAGAAGTGCTACGCCCTTGCCGGTGTTGGCGATCATGGCGGGTCGCACGACAGGGATGCCTAAGATGTCGGCCTGAAACTGCATGAGCCAGTCATTGCGCGCAGCACCCCCGTCGACCTGCAGCCGGCGCAGCCGGATGCGGCTGTCTTGCGCCATCGCCTCGACGACGTCGCGCGTCTGGTAGGCGAGCGACTCCAACGTGGCCCGGACCACGATCTCCCGATTGGAACCCCGCGTCAGGCCGATGACGGCCCCCCGAGCCTGCATATCCCAATACGGCGCCCCAAGACCGACGAAGGCCGGCACCACATAGACGCCGCCGGTGTCCTTGAGGCGTCGCGCGATCGCTTCGGTGTCGGCAGCCGCGTGAATCAGCTTGAGCTCATCGCGCAGCCACTGGATGGCGGCCCCCGCGATAAACACGCTCCCCTCTAAGGCGTACGCGGGCTTCCGGCTTCCCCCATAGACCAGCGTCGTCAGTAAACCATGCCGGCTTTCGACGAGCCGAGAGCCTGTGTGCAGCAGCAAGAAACATCCGGTGCCGTACGTGTTCTTCGCGGCGCCGGGGGCCAGGCAGCCGTGGCCGACCATGGAGGCCTGCTGGTCTCCGGCGACGCCCAGAATCGGAATGCCGTCGGGGAGCGGACTCTTGCCCTTCGTGACGCCAAACGATCCGCTCGGCGGCCGCACCTCGGGCAACAGCGACGCGGGCACACCCATCACCTGCAACAGCGCGTGGTCCCATCGATGCGTCCGAATGTTGTAGAGGAGCGTGCGGGAGGCGTTGGTGAAATCGGTCGCGTGGGTCTTCCCCCCTGTCAGGTTCCAGATGAGCCAGCTATCCACCGTTCCGAACGCCAACGCTCCTTGCTGGGCCCGCCGGCGCACGCCGGGCACATGATCCAACAGCCATCGGATTTTGGTTCCGGAAAAGTAGGCATCCAGCACGAGGCCGGTCTTGCGGCGAAACGCGCGTCCATGACCGGAGGCCTTCAACCGATCACACAGGGGGGCTGTCCGGCGGCACTGCCAGACGATCGCGTTGGCCGCGGGCCTCCCCGTGCGTCGATCCCAGAGAATCGTGGTCTCCCGCTGGTTGGTGATCCCGACGGCCAGGATGCGCGCGGCGGGAATGCGCCCGGCCTTCAAGGCGTGCCTCATCACCGCATACGTGACTCGAAGGATCTCGTGAGGGTCGTGCTCCACCCACCCCGGGTGCGGATAGTGTTGGGGGAGCTCGGCATAGGCGTGGGAGATGACACGACCCCGGCGGTCAATAATCAGCGCCGTGGTTCCTGTCGTGCCCTGGTCGATCGAGAGAATCATCCCTGCACAAGTATACCTGAAGGACCTTACGCGCCGTTACGCGAAATTAAGCGGGAGGGCGAAGCGAGCGACGGGAGTGAAGGCACTGCTACGGTCTGCGCCTGGCGCGTAGTGAGGCGGCAAGGGTGTTCATCATGTCGGCGAACTCGACCAGCTCATCCCCTTTGCGCAGTTGGATCCGAACGTTGTAATCTCCAGCTGCAAGCTTGGCGAGCGCCGCGCGGATCCTGACCAGCGGCCCTGCCACCCGGTGGGTCAGCCGGATGCCGAGCCACACGACGATCGGGGTCATGATGACGAGCTCCAGGACAATCGTCCAGCAAATGCTGGCTAAGAGCGACATAATGACCGGATCGCGCGCGAGGTCAAACGATGAGAGCGTCAGCCGCACCGCCACATACACGGCTCCCAGCGCGCCAGCCGCCGTCCCGCCGAGCACAAGCACCATCACCTTCACGAACCGAAACTGGAGCGGCCGATTCACGACCCATTGCCTGCGGCGGCACGGCGGCTTGCGTGACGCCGCCATGCGCGGTTCCTCCTTTCGTCCGCTAGGCGTCATGAGATGGGCGGATCGGCGGCCGTCGCGTCCTGGTCCGCAGTCGTCGCGTGGATGACGAGGTCTTGGTCAACGAAAAAATGGCGCTCGCCCGTCACTCCATGCATCTGCGGATTGGCTCGCAAGGTAAATGTGGACATCGTCGGCCGCAGGTACTCGAAGACGTAGCCTTGCTTCGCCGGCGGGCTCCCCTGCAGGAGGGCCGATTCAAGGAAGGGGGGATCCGACGTGGGAGGACCCAGCTCGGTCAGGTCGCTGGGAAACTCCTGGCGCATCAGATAGAAGAAGTGGCATGACTTGGCAATGAGCCGCAGCGAATTTAATGCCAGGTGCTCATGGATGGTGATCCGCGCCCGCAGGAGCTGATGGACCGCTACCCCCGCCAGCATCGAGAGAATGGCGACAACGACCAGGATCTCGACGAGGGTGAAACCGCGAGTGCGGCCATGATCGACGCTCGGAGCAAAGGGTGCGCGCGAAGCCACCAACCCCCGCTTCACGACCAGGCGCCGCGGGTGGAGGGCATCACGGCCCGCGTGACCGCAGGGCCTCGGCAAGAGCATTGATGGCATCCGCCACCTCGATGAGGGAATCGCCCTTGCGCAGTTTCAGACGAACGTTGAAGTCGCCCCGCGCCATCTGTTGGAGCGCCGCGTTGATGCGCGCCAGGGGCCCCACCACTTTGTGCGTCAGACGGATGCCGATCCAAATGACCGCGGGCGCCAAGACCAGGAGCTGCACCGTCACGAGCAGCCCCACCGTGCTCAGTTGGGCTACTGCCAACGGCTCCTGCGCCACATCGAATGTCCGGAGCGTGACCCAGAGCGCCAGGTAGACGCTGGCGAGGGCGCCGGCCGTCAAGAGGAGCAGCACCAGGAGCATCACGCCGACGAACCGGTACTGGAAAACCGGATTGACGATCAATCGACGTCGCTTATAGGTTCCCCGCACGTGTGAGGTCCGCATACGTCCTCCTCTGCGCTCAAGCCTCCTGCCTCTGACCGCAATGCCCTTTCTCAGATACCACGATTTCCTCACAACTGCAACGACAATCTCCTGCACATTGGTTTATAATGTAGCGTCGACATGGCTGCTTCATTGAACGCCTACGTCCGTGTGGCGTCCCGCGCAGCACGCGAAGCCGGCAGCCTGCTCGTCCGCTATGCGGGAAAGCCGAAGACGGTCGAGACCAAGCGCAGCATGATTGACCTGGTCACTGAAGTCGACCGGGCCGCCGAGCGGCTCATCTACGCCATCCTGCACCGGGCGCACCCTGACTTCGACTTCCTCGGCGAAGAACACGGGCAGGAGCACCAACGCTCGCTCTACCGCTGGATCGTGGACCCGATTGACGGCACCAACAACTTCGTCCATGGCCTGCCGATTTTCGGGGTCTCCATCGCGCTGGAGCATCGCGGCAGGATGGTTGTCGGAGTGATCTACGATCCGATGCGGCGGGAGCTCTTCGCCGCCGCGCGGGGCGGGGGTGCTTTCCTCAACGGCACGCGGATCAAGGTCTCCCGGACGCGACGGCTTGCCCTGAGCCTCCTCGCCACAGGGTTTGCCTTCAACTTCAGGAAGCGCCCGCAGCCGTACCTGGGATGGTTCCAGGACTTTCAGTGCCGGTCGCATGGGGTGCGGCGCATCGGCTCAACCGTGTTCTGCCTCGCCGCCATCGCCGCCGGCAGATTGGAAGGGTTCTACGAGCGGGACCTCTGGCCGTGGGATATGGCGGCAGGCATGCTGCTCGTGGAAGAAGCGGGGGGTCGTATCAGCAACCTTGACGGCGGCCCACCCAACCTGAACACGGGCCAACTGCTGGCGACCAACGGTCTCATTCACGACCAGATGCTGCGGATCTTGCGACGGCGCCGATGAAGGATGGGTTAGCGTCGTTGAAGGATGACCAGCGCTTCGACGTGATTCGTCTGGGGAAACATGTCGAAGGCCTGCGCGGTGGAGAGGCGGTACCGAGGAAAGCTCGAGACGAGGACCGCAAGATCCCGAACGAGCGTCTGCACATTGCACGACACGTAGGCGATCATCCTGGGCCGAGCGGCCAGCAGCGAGGAGAGCGCCTGCGGATGCAGCCCCGCGCGCGGCGGGTCTACGACGATCACATCGGGCGCCGCCTCTTGGAGCCAGAACCGCCGGTCCGCAAGCAGCGCCTCCACGCGGCCCTGCCGAAACTCGATGTTGTCCACCCCATTGAGTGACGCGTTGAGCCGGGCGAGCTCAAGGTGGTGGGGCTCGCTGTCGATCCCGTAGATCTTCCGGAACTGCTTCGAGAGATAGAATCCCGCCAGCCCGATCCCGCAGTAGAGATCCCACGCGATCCCGCCTGATGGCTCGCTGACGGCGCGGCGGAGCGCCCTGTACATCCGATCCGCCTGCCGGCTCTCCGACTGAAGGAAGCTGAGCGGATGCACGCGCAGACGAAACGGGCCGATCTGATCCTCGAGGGACTCCGCTCCCTCTAGATGGACGAGCGTCTCCGGCACCGCAATATCGGCGAGCTTGTCGGTGACTCCCCAGAACACACTGCTGATGCCGGGATGACGGGCGGTCAGATCGCGAGCCAACCGTTCGACCACGTCGCGGGATCCTGCAGCAGTCATCACGCAGAGGAGCACCTGTTGCGTGGCGCGGCTGTGCCGCGCGAGCACGTACCGGAAGAATCCCTGGTGCGTGCGGGGCCGATAGGCCGGAAGGCCGGACGCAGCCGCCAGCGCGCGAAGATCACGGAGGATCGGAACCAGCGGGTCCGGCAACAGCAGACAATCCTCGAGATCCACGACGCGCCAGAATGAGCGTGCCGCGTGAAATCCCAGCGTCAACTGGCCGCCGGTTTCGCCAAAGGTGAGTTCCGCCTTATTGCGATACCGCCACGGATCATCCAAGCCGATCACCTCAATGGCCGGAGCCTCCGGCAGCGACGCGAATGCGCGGCGGAGCCGTTCGCGCTTGAGCGCCAGTTGATCCTCGTAGGCGAGGTCCTGGATCGCACAGCCGCCGCACGTCCCGAAATACGGGCACGGCGGCGTCACCTTCGCATACGCCGCCTTCTCCCGTGTGAGTAAGGTCGATGCTGCCATCGCTCGGGAAGTCAAAACTCAAAAGGCAAAACCACAACCCAAAAGTCAAAAGTGTCCATAGGCAACTGGGTTTTGAATTTTGACTTGTGGTTTTGCGTTTTGACTTTTGCCTTTTGACTTATCGTTACCACCGGCGACGCGGTCGAAGGGCGGCGACGCCAAGCATGCCGCTCACGAAGCCGCCGATATGCGCCCAGAACGCCACCCCGCCCACATCGGCCACCTGGCCGATCGCGGTGAGCCCCTGGACCCACTGCAGCAGAAACCAGAGCCCCAAAAAGAGAAACGCCGGCAGCTCGACGGTCTGCCAGAAGAGTCCCATCGGCACCAGCGTGACAATGCGGGCCGAGGGAAACATCAAGAGGTAGGCGCCTAAGACGCCTGCGATGGCGCCGCTCGCGCCCACCATGGGGATGGACGAATGGGGGCTCACGAGGATCTGGGAGACCGCGGCCATCACGCCGCTCGCCAGGTACAGCAGGAGAAAGCGCGCATGGCCCAACCGGTCTTCCACATTGTCTCCAAAGATCCACAGATACAGCATGTTCGAGGCCACATGCAGGACGCTGCCGTGGAGAAATTGAGACGTGACGAGGCTGAGAAACAGGCGGGGCCAATCGAGAAAGTCGCTTGCGCTTCCCACGAGCCAATGAGCGGGCACGACCCCAAACCGATAGAGGAACGCTTCCAGCGTGTGGCCTTGCCGAAGCTCCATGATAAAGGCGGCGAGATTGGCCACCAGCACGATGCGCGTCACCCAGGCCGCGCGGCGGGAGGGAACCGTATCACGGATGGGAATCATCGTCTGAGTTGTGAGTTGAGAGTTGCGAGTTCAGGGTTCGACGCTAAGAAAAACAATTCTCAACTCTCAACTCTGAACTCTGAACTCTTCTTATCAGGGGCAGGTGGCATGGCGATACCGATAATACAGAGCGAGGCCGCGTTGGCCGAAGCGATCAGGGCGTCCCGTTCCAACAGCAACGTGGTGTCCGCCTCAACGGCGAGACAGGACACGCCGGATGTCGTCAGCGTCGTGAGCGTGTCGGCGCCGATGACGGGCAGATCAAAGCGACGGTCATGAGCCGGCGAAGCCGTTTTCACGACCACCAATCCATCCCCGGCGAGGCTGTGCGCCCGTCGAATCGCGGCATCGGTGCCCTCCAGCGCCTCCACCGCCACCACGACTCGATGTTTCACCACCACCGTTTGGCCGATGTCAAGCGCCGCGAGTCTCCGAGCCGCCTCGAGGCCGACCCGAATGTCCTCCTGTTCTACAGCCGTGGGCCCCCGGGTCGTGAGGACTCCGGCAGGGCACAGGTTGGCTTTCAAAAACGTCGAAGAGTCCAGCAGCGTGATCCCTTCTTTGGCAAGCCGCGTCCCGATCGCCCCCAACAGCGCCGGCACGGACGCCTCGCGCACGTGACGAAGCACCTCGAGCGCCTCGGCGTCAAACTCGGTCCGCTGATCCAGCAACGCTTCCTTGGTGACTTTCCCCGCCATGATCGCCTGATGGACGCCGTGCGAGGTCAGCCGCTCAATGAGCCGTCCCAACTGTCCGACGGTCACCTCCTCATAGGCGTCCACCTGTCCGGCCAACGTGGGATCGGCCCACCCCCGGATGCCAACAGCCACGACGCCGAAGCCCTGGCGCCTGGCTTCCTGTGCGACATAGAACGGAAACCGCCCGGCTCCGGCGATAATAGCAATACTCGAACTCATCGAGGGACGATCATCTTAAGAGAAGCGGGGTTAGGCGCGGCAGACGCCGCGCTTGGATTGGCGGATGAAGGCGATGAGATGCTGGACTTCCGGACTCTGATTGGCATCCTGTGCCGCCTGCTCCAGCGCGTGGCTCATGGAGAGCTTCGAATGGAACAGGATCTTGAACGCGCGATGCAGATGCTGCTTGGCCTCGTTCGACACGCCGGCCCGGCGCATCCCTTCGCTGTTGAGCCCGAACACCTTGGCGGGATAGCCGACACAGGTGGCGTACGGGGGGACGTCTTGCGCCACCCGCGAGCAGCCCCCGATGAAGGACAGCGTGCCCACGCGGACGAACTGGTGAATGCCGACCAGCCCGCCGATAATCGCCCGATCCTCAACGGTGATATGGCCGGCCAGCGCCGCGCTGTTGGCGATCACCACGTGATCGCCGATGAGGCAGTCGTGAGCCACATGGGAGTAGGCCATCAGCAGGCAGTCCGATCCGATGACCGTCTGGCCGCCCCCGCCCTTGGTGCCGCGGTTGATCGTCACATACTCGCGGATTTTGTTCCGGTCGCCGATGACAAGCACGCTCTCTTCCCCCTCGTACTTGAGATCCTGGGGGATGCTGCCGATCACCGCGCCCGTAAAGATCTCGCAGTCCGCTCCGATCGTCGTCCGCCCCTCAAGCACGCAGTGGGCGCCCACCTTGGTCCTGGGGCCCACCGTAACGTGCTCCTCAATGACGGTGTAGGGTCCGATGGACACTGCCTCGGCCACACGCGCGTTGGGGTGCACGAGCGCGGTGGGATGAACGTCCTGAGGCCCTGCAGCGACTCGCTTCCGTGGAGGGGAGGTGGTCATGAGCGCCATGTCTACTCGCTGATGGCGAACATCAACTCCCCTTCACACACCACTTTTCCATCCACCAGCGCCCGGGCGGTGAGCTGGCCGGTCCGCGAGCGCAGTTTGCCCAGCTCCGCCTCAATCACCAAGACATCGCCGGGCACGACCGGCTTGCGGAACTTCACCTTGTCCACCGCCATAAAGTACGCCAGCTTCCCCAGATGCTCGCGCTTGTTGAGCATGATAATGCCGCCCACCTGCGCCATCGCCTCCACGATGAGGACGCCCGGCATCACGGGCCGGCCCGGGAAGTGTCCGCGGAAGAAGTAGTCGTTGATCGTCACGCACTTGAGCCCCACCGCCTTCGTCTCGGTGAGCTCGATGATCCGGTCAACGAGCAGAAACGGGTAGCGATGCGGCAGAATCTTCTCGATCTGCGTGATGTCAAGCTGGGGTCCTACCATCACCTCAGACGTCGGGGACTGCAGCGAGCCCAGCTTCCACTGCTCCAGCGCCTGTCCCAGCTTCTTCAACAACTTGACGTTCAACGGATGTCCGCTCTTGACGGCGATCACGTGCGCGCAGAGGTGCGCCCCGAGCAGGTAGAGGTCGCCCAAGAGATCCAGAATCTTGTGGCGCGCGAACTCATCCTCAAACCGCAGCGTGTTGTTGATCACGCCCTGTTCCCCCAGCACCAGCGTGTTCTCGAAGCTGGCGCCCTTCCCGAACCCGGCTGTCCGAAGCGCCTCGGCTTCTTCCTTGAGGCAGAAGGTCCGCGCCGGCGCAATGGTGTCCGCAAACGAGGCGGGGCCGTTCACGGTGTAGGAGACGTACTGCGATTTCAAAAGCGGATGCGGATAGCTGAGCAGATAGGAAATGCGCAGCGCCCGGTTGGGGAACACGACGACGCAGGCCTCCTCTTCCTCAACCGAGACCGGCTCGCGCAACGAGAAGTAGCGCCGGGGTTTCGGCTGCTCCGTGGTCCCCGCAGCGGTCAACGGCTCCAGGAATTGGATGGCGGAACCGTCCAATCCCGGGATTTCAGGGCCGCTCACCTCCACGTAGGCGTTGTCAATCCCCGCCCCCCACAATGAGGCCATGAAGTGCTCCACCGTCTGCACCTCGACCCCGTCCTTGGAGAGCGTGGTGCGGCGGACGCTCTTCTCCACATCCACAACCTGAGATGACTTGACCGGAATGGCCGGACGGTGCGGCAGGTCGGTTCGGATGAACACGACGCCCGTATCCGGCGGGGCGGGCAGCACGCGGATGGACACAGGCATTCCGGTGTGAATGCCCACCCCGCTCAACACCACTTCTTTGGCGATGGCCCGCTGTGGCTCACTCATGGTTTGGCGGGTTGCTTGCTGTTCAACAGCTGCAGCACCCCGTCGGTGACATCGTAGGCTGTCTGGGCATACAGGACCGTGTCCTCTTTTTTCAGGATGAGGGCAAAGCCGTTGGCCTTCGCGTACGCATCGATCGCCTGCTGGATATCCTGGAAGATCGCTTTGGCGAACGTGTCGCGCTCACGCGTGAGGTCCCGTGCGGTGTTGGCGCGAAACCGCTGCAGGTCATCCGCTTTCTGCTCCGCTTCGCGGGCTTTCGTTTCCCGGGCCTGGTCGCTCAGCAGCTCCAGGCTCTCGCGCAACTTTTTCAGCTCCGCGACGCGTCCGCGCAGCTCCTCGTCTTTCTGCTTGGCCTTCTGCTCGAGGCTCGCCTCTGTCGCCTTGGTCCGCTCATAGCTGTCAAACACCTTCGCCAGGCTCACATACCCGATCTTGAGCTCATCCGCGTGAAGCAGAGGACAGAAGTCAGATGTCAGAAGACAGAATCCCCAGACCAGGAGACTAACAGCGAAAATCCGACGCCTAACCTCTAACCTCTGACCTCTGACCTCTGACATCTGAGACTCCATCTGTGTTGTAACGACTCAGAATGACCGGCTGATATTAAAGTGAAACCGCGGCCGGCGCTTCTTATCGTCAATCTGGTTGAGCGGGAAGCCCAGGTCAAGCCGGAGCGGGCCGATGGGGGTGTTGACCCGCGCGCCCACCCCCGCCCCGGATTTGAAGCTCTCGCCGAACTCATTCACGCGGCGCCAGACATTGCCGACGTCAACGAACGTCGACCCCTTCAAAATCGAGCGGCCCCGCTCATCCTTCACGATCGTCATCACCTCTTCCAGCGTGCCCACGAAGATCGCCTCACCGCCAATGGGATCGTTCGAATTGGGATCGCGCGGGCCCACGCGCCGTTCCTCAAAACCTCGGATCGTCCCGGCGCCGCCGCCGAAGAACCGCTCGAAAATCGGCACCTCATCGGAATCGCCATACGCCTTGACGAGACCGGCCCGCACGCGCGATTCCAGGACGAACCGATCCCCGTGCGGGACGTAGTGGCTCGCCCCGGCTTGCGCCCGGTAAAAATCCTTGTCGCCGGCAACGATGCCGCCGGCCAGATCCGAGGAGGTAAACGCGAAGACCCCCTTCGTCGGATCAAACCGGTTGTCACGGCTGTCGAATGACACGCTGACGCCGCCCACGCTGATCGTGTTGCGCCCCTGCTCTGCTTTCAAATCGGCCGAGGCCTCGTCCACCACGTCGGAAATCTCCGTGCGGAAGAGCTGGTAGCTCAGGCCCGCCTTGATGAGATCGAGGAACTCTTTCACAAGTCGAAGACCCGCTCCCCGCTGGTCTTCCTCAAAGGCAAGCCCCAGGTTGCGGCTGCGCAGGCGCGTCCGGTTGTAGGCATCCACCCCCACCGACACCGGGTAGCCGAACGCCCAGGGCTCTGTGAACGACATGTCGAAGAAGCGCCGCACCGTCCCCACCTCGACGCGGAACCGCAGGTCCTGCCCCGCTCCCGTAAAGTGCGGAAAGCCGTTGAGATCGAAGTTGCGCTGCTCAAGCTCGATGAGCCCCACCAGCCGGTCCACTGAGGAAAACCCGCCGCCGAAACTGAAGCTGCCGGTCTTCGACTCCTTCACCTTCACGATGAGGTCTTCGTGCTCGGGACTCGGCGTGGGCTCTGTGTCGACGCTCACCTCTTCGAAATAGCCGAGGTTGTAGAGCCGCTCGATCGACTTGCGGATCTTCGCCCCGTCAAACTGGTCGCTGGGATAGATGCGCAGCTCGCGCCGTACTACGACGTCCTTCGTCCGCAGGTTGCCCTGCACGTCGACGCGATTGACGGACACCAGCTCCTTCTCCGCCAAACGGTAGGTGAGGTTGACCCGCTTGCTCTCCGGGTCCAGCCGCACATCCGGCGTCGCCTCGGCATGGATGTAGCCGCGGTCCCCGTAATACTGCTTGATCAGCCGCAGATCGTCCTGCAGCGCCTCCGTGCTGTAGACGGCGCCGGGTTTCAACGTCACGACGCGCAGAATCTCGCGCTCAGGAAACAGCACCGCCCCCTCGACCGCCACCTGGCCCACGCGGTGCTGCAACCCTTCGGCGATTGTGAGATGCACATAGAGCCCGCGACCCGTCGGATCGCGGGAGACCGACTTCGTGACCTCGACGTCCTGGTAGCCGTGCTTGCGATAGAAGGCTCTGACGCGCTCCAGGTCCTCGTCCAGCGCCTGTTCGTCATAGGTGCCGGCGGCAAACCACCACTTGCGCTTCGTCTTGAGCAGCTTGCGGATCCGTCGATCCGAAAAGGCCTGGTTGCCCTCGACGAGCACCTGCCGAATTCGCATGCGGGGCCCTTCATCAATGGCGAGATAGAGCGTGGCGGTGTTCACCGCCGCATCCACCTCGACCTGTGAGACGATCTCAACCTGCGAAAACCCTCTGCGGGCGTACTCGGCTTTCAGCACGTCCACTCCTTGCTTGACCGTTCGGGCGTCGTACAGGGCGCCTGCCTTGACGTCGAAGAGCTCCAACACCCTCGCCTTACCCAGCACCCGCTGGCCCTCAACGCGGATGGCGGCGATCGTCGGCTTTTCTTTCACGACGAAGACCAGCTTGAGCCCCTCCGGCAGCTGTTCCACATCGGCCTTCACATCCGTGAAGTAGCCGAGGGCGAACAGCCGGCGGATGTCCTCGCTCACGATCGTATCCTGATAGGGCGAGCCGGGTTTGGTTTGGACTTTCGCGAGGATGGTTTCTGTGGCGATCGTCTTCGCGCCGCTGACCTCCACCGCGACGACCCGATCCCCTTCAGCGGCCCGCGCGGTCGCAGGAACCACCAACAGGAGCGCCGCGGCACCGACCAGGACCGGTACCAGGTACCGAGACGGTAGACCGGTACCTGGTACCGGTTTAGCGGCTAGCTCCCTCATGAGGCCTGGGCCAGCATCTCAAACCGCGTGTACTCTTTGATGAACGCGAGCTTCACGGTGCCCGTCGGGCCGTTGCGCTGCTTGGCGATGATCACCTCGGCGATGCCCTTGTTCTCGTCGGTCAGGTTATAGTAATCCTCGCGGAAGAGCATGAGCACCACATCGGCGTCCTGCTCAATCGCCCCGGATTCGCGCAGATCCGAGAGGCGTGGACGAAACGATTCGCGCCGCTCGGGGGCCCGCGACAGCTGGCTCACCGCAATCACCGGCACCCCCAGCTCACGCGCCAGGGCCTTCAGGCTGCGTGAAATCACGGAGATCTCCTGCTGGCGGTTTTCCGATGAGGCCGACTCGTCCATCAACTGCAGGTAGTCGAGGATGACGAGGCTGATGTCGTGCCGGCTCTTGAGCCGCCGCGCCTTCGCGCGCAGCTCCAGGATGGAGATGCTGGGTGAGTCATCGATGAAGATCGGGGCTTCCGAGAGCTTGCCGGCGGCTTTGGTGAGATTCGGCCAGTCGCTCATCGAGAGCATGCCGGAGCGCACGCTGTGGGCGTTGACGCGCGCATGCGAGCAGAGCATGCGCTGCACGAGATTTTCCTTCGACATCTCCATGCTGAAGATCGCCACGCCCGCCTTCTCCAGGAGGGCGACATGCTCGGCGACGCACAAGGCGAAGCTGCTCTTGCCCATCGCCGGCCGGCCCGCCACGACGATCAGCTCCGCCGGCTGCAGCCCCGCCAGCTGCTGATCCAGTTCGATGAAGCCCGTCGGCAGGCCGGTGATCGCCCCCTTGCGCTGGTAGAGCGCATCGATCATCTCAATGGAGCTTTTGATGATCTCCTTCATCGCGACCGCGTCGCGCTTGAGTTTTTTGGAGGCGATGTCAAAGATCAATGATTCGGCTTTATCAAGCAGCCGATCCGGATCGTGGGCGCCTTCATAGCAGTCCGTGGCAATTTGGGTCGAGGCCCGGATCAGGCTGCGCAGGATGGCTTTCTGTTTGACGATGCGGCAGTAGTGCTCGACGTTGGCCGCCGTCGGCACCACGCTGGTCAACGTCGCGAGGTAGCTGGGGCCGCCGATGCCGTCAAGGAGGTTGCGCCTTCCGAGCTCATCGGTGATGGTGACCAGGTCGACGGGGACGCTGGCCCGATAGAGGGTGAGGAGCGTGGCGAAGATCTTGCGGTGGGCGTCTTTGTAGAATGCCGCTTCCTCAAGGAGTTCAGCGGCGCGGACGATCGCGTCCTCTTCGAGCAGCATCGAGCCCAGCACCGCCTGCTCCGCGTCAAGATTCTGCGGCGGCAGTCGTTCAATCGTAGACAATTCTGTCAAATCCATATCTCTTGTCAGGCTTTCACGATCCACAGTTTCAGTGTCGCGGTCACGTTCGGGTGCAGCCGGACCGGCACGTCGTAAATCCCCAGGGTTTTGATCGGCTCCGGCAGTTGGACGGCGTGCCGCTCGACCTCGATGCCGTCCCGCTTCAGCGCCTCGACGATATCATGCGCGGTGACCGATCCAAACGCCTTGTCCTCGGCGCCCAGATTGAGCGTGAGCGAGAGCGAGCGCCCCTCGATCGTTCGTTTCAACGCGTCCGCGTCCGCCTGAATCCGCTGGGCCTGTTGAAGCCGCCGGCGCATGATGTCTTCCACCGCCTTGACCTGCTGCGGCGTGGCCGCCACCGCAAGACCCTGGGGCAGGAGATAGTTGCGGGCAAAACCCGGTTTGACGTGGATCACGGCCCCCTCGGGGCCGAGCTTCTCAACGTCCCTCAAAAGGATCACGTCCATCGCACGGCTCCAGGCGCTTTCTCGCTAAGCCGAGACATAGGGAAGGAGCGCCATGAACCGCGCGCGCTTGATCGCGCGGGTCAGCGCCCGCTGGTGCCTGGCGCAGGTGCCCGTGAGTCGCGACGGCAGGATCTTTCCGCGGTCCGTGACATAGCGCCCGATGCGATCCAGATCCTTGTAATCAATATGCTCCACCTTTTCGGAGCAGAACCGGCAGGGTTTTTTGACGAACACCCGTCGTATCGGCGGCATCTGAATTCCTCCGTCACAACATGAGTTTGATTAGAACTGGTTTCATAAACCCTGCATGGATTACAGTGATTCAGAACATGATTACAGTGATAGGGCGTTCCCGACGCAGTATCACCGTCATCTCAGTTCAAAATCACCGTAATCACTGCTTACCGGCATTTATGAAACGGGTTCTACACAGATTGCGAGTTAGCCGATTCTCGACGAGCTGATTACACAGATAAAACCGGTTTTATCTGCAGTGAATCTGCGTTTTTTCTCTGCGAATCTGCGTAATCATTTTTAGAAGGGGACGTCGGCGTCTTGGCCGCTCTCCGGCACCGGCTCGGACACGGACTCCTCCGCACGCGGCTCCGCGGCGGCCTCACCCTGCCCGAACACTTCCCGGGACTCTGCCTCGGGCGCCCCGCCGGCCGCGCCCTCGCGTGAGGCCCCGCTGGGCGGGCCGAGGAACTGCACCCGATCCGCCCGCACCTCCATGGTCGAACGGGTTTTGCCTTCGGCCTCCCAACTGCGGTAGATCAGACGGCCTTCAATAAACACCGAGCGGCCCTTCTTGAGGTACTGGTGGCACAACTCGGCCTGCCGGCTCCACACGACAATGGTGACAAAGCAGGTGTCTTCTTTGCGCTGGCCGGACTGGTCTTTGAAGGACGAGTTGACCGCCAGGCGCAGGTTGGCGACCGGCGTGCCGCTGGGTGTATAGCGCAGTTCCGGGTCTTTCGTGAGGTTCCCGATGAGGAGCACGCGGTTGAGGCTCGCCATGGCTGTCAGGACCGCGCGGCTGCCGGCGCCGTCGGCAGTGGCGCCAGCTCCTCTTCAGTCAAAATGATAAACCGCACAATCATCTCGTTGAGGCGGAAGAGCCGGTCCAATTCCCCGATCTGCTCCGTCGGAGCGTGAAAGCGCACCAGATAGTAGTAGCCCTCGGACTGCCGGCCGATCTTGAAGGCCAGCCGGCGACGGCCCATCGGCTGGACGTTCTCAATGCGGCCGCCGAGCTTCTTGATCGGCTCCTCCAGCCGCGCCGCGTGCTGCGCCACGTCCTGCTCCGTGCCGCCGGCCCGCAAAATCATGAGGGCTTCGTACTCTCGTGTCATCATTCGTCCTGCGCTGTGTTGTATCGGTTCATGGCCACCCCAATCCCTTCCTTCACCCACGCCTCACAGGCGTCCGCCGCCTGTTCAAGGGTGCGTTTCATGCGCGGACGTTCCGCGCTGGTAAACGGCGAGAGGACAAAATCATGCAGGTCGCGCGGCAGCGGATCGATGCCCACCCCGATGCGCAGGCGCGCGACCTCGTCCGTCCCCAACGCCTCAAGACATGATTGCAACCCGTGATGGCCGCCCGCGCTGCCCTGGGGTCGCAGGCGGATGACGCCCGGGGGGAGATTCACATCGTCACAGACGACGAGGAGGTCCTTGATGGACGCCCCCAAGGCGTGCAACGCCTCCCCGGACTCATTCATCATGGTCAACGGCATCAACAGGCGAACGGTCTTCGACCCATCTTGATAGTCGCCGTACACGCCTGCCGGCCGCTCATCCACCGGGTTGACCAGGCGATTGGTCAACGACACACGGTGCCGCTCGGCCAGGAGCTGGATGACCATAAATCCTGCGTTGTGCCGGGTCTCGTGATAGGTACGGCCCGGATTGCCCAACCCGACAAGGACGTTCACGCTTCTTTCTTCGGCTCCCCGACCCGACTTTCGCTAGAGGCGTGGCGGGCGGGCGCTTCGCCCTTCTGGCCCTTCTCGCCTTCCCCGGCCCGACCCTCGCCAGTGCCTGGGCGGGCAGCCGCTGGCGCTTCGCCTTCTTCCTTCTTCTCGCGGAGCACTTCGGGTTCTGTCACGGCGGCCGCCTCCTCTTCCGGCTTCTCCGCTTTCGGCATCTGGATGGAGGCGATCGCGCCGTCGGGATCGCTGGTGATGCGGGTGTTGCTGGGGGGCGTGAGGTCCCGCACATGAATGGTCTCGCCGATTGTCATCGCGCTGACATCGAACTCCACGCTGGCGGGCATCTCGGTCGGCAGACATTCCACCTCGACCTCGCGGAGGAAATGCTCCAGGATACCGCCATCCTGCTTGACGCCGACCGGCTCCCCTTTCAGGATCAGCGGCACCTTGACCTTCAACCGTTCGGTGAGCGCAATCGCATGAAAATCCACGTGCAGAACATGCCCGTGCACCGGATGGTGTTGCACCGCCTTCACCAATGCCGGCTTCTCCCACGAGGCGCCGTCCTCAAGCCGCAGCTTCACCAGCGCATGCTCGCCCGCTGTGGAGCGCAGCACTTTCACCAGCGCTTTATGGTCGACGGTAACCGGCACCGGCTCCATGCCTCGACCGTACACGACACCCGGCACCGCACCGGCTCCACGCAGCCGTCGCACGGGCCGGGTCCCCGCCGTGCTGCGCCGCGTGACAATCAGCTCTTGCTGGACGCCCGTCTTCGCCATGCACTTGGTCCTTTCGCTAGCCGGGCATGCCATCAAACAGCGAACTGATGGACTGCTCGTAGTGAATCCGCTCGATCGCTTCGCTCAACAGCGTGGCCACCGACAACACGGTCATCTTCGGGTGGCGCTTCTGCGCCTCCAAGGGGATGGTGTCGGTGACGATCAGCTCTTTCAGGGGGGAGGAGGCGATCCGGCTTTTCGCCGGCCCCGACAGAATCGGATGGGTCACGCAGGCGTAGATGGCGGTGGCACCAGCTTGCTGGATGGCCTCGGCCGCCTCCACCAGCGAGCTGCCCGTGGCGATCAGGTCATCCACGAGGAAGCATGTCTGGCCCTTCACCTCCCCCAGGATGTGCATGACTTCGGTCGCCTCAGGGCTGGTGCGCCGCTTGTCCACAATGGCCAGCCCTGCCCCAAACCGTTTCGCATAGGCCCGAGCCAGCTTGATGCCGCCGACATCAGGCGACACCACGACCAGCGACTTCAACCGCTTGCGCCGGATGTACTGCTCAAACACCGTGATGGCATAGAGATGGTCGAGGGGGATGTCGAAGAACCCTTGGATCTGTCCGGCGTGCAGGTCCATCGTCAGGACACGATCGGCGCCCGCCGTCGTGATGAGATTCGCGACGAGCTTGGCGGTAATCGGCACGCGGGGCTGATCCTTCCGGTCCTGCCGCGCGTAGCCGTAATACGGGATCACCGCGGTGACCCGTCGGGCTGAGGCTCGACGCAGCGCATCGAGCATGATCAACAGCTCCATGAGGTTGTCGTTCGTCGGCGGGCACGTCGGCTGCACCACGAACACGTCCTTGCCGCGCACGTTCTCGTTAATCTTGACGCGGATCTCCCCTTCGCTGAAGCGACCGACCAACGAATCCGTCAATGGGAGGCGGAGCCGCCGGCAGATCGCCTTGGCGAGCGCGGGGTTCGCATTGCCGGCGACCACCGCAAGTTCTTTCGCGAGCGACTGGGAAGCTCTGGGCATCACCTATCGCCGTCTGGCTTTCGACTTCGCCCGCACGGTTCGCGCCCCCCGCCGCCTCGATTCGGCCTTCGGCCTCGCTCGGGATCGTCCCGAGCGAGTCCCTCGACTCGGCCGTGTGTCGGGCCCCACCGGCCTCGCCGGCACGCCCATGACGAGCCCCTTCGGCGGCACATCGTGCGCTTTCGTCACGACGCTGCCGGCGCCTGTCACCGCCCCGGCGCCCACCTTCACGGGAGCGATGAGCACCGTGTCAGAGCCGATGAACGCTCCCTTGCCGATGTGCGTCGGGTGCTTATTTTTGCCGTCGTAGTTGGCGGTGATCGTGCCGGCCCCGATGTTCGCTCCCTCCTCAATCGTCGCGTCACCGAGATAGCTCACATGGTTGATCCGCACCCGCGGCCCGACTTTGGTCCGCACCAGTTCGGTGAAGTTGCCGACCCGCACCTCATCGGCAATCGTCACGCCCGTGCGCAACCGGGCGAAGGGACCGATGGAACAGCGCTTGCCGATCGACACGCCGGTCTCGATCACGGTGTAGGGATGAATGGTGGTGTCCGTCCCGATGCTCACGCCGTAGTCGATGAAGGTGGTGTCGGGATCTTCGATCGTGACCCCGCCGTGCAGGTGCGCGTCGACGATCCGTCGCCGGATCACGCCGATCGCCCGCGCCAGTTCGCCGCGGGAATTGATCCCCAGCGCCTCAGAGACCTCTTCGACCCGCGTGGCCTGGATCTTAGCACCCTCCTGGCGTGCCAGGTGCGCGATGACCTGGGTCAGGTACAGTTCTTTCTTCGATGCGCTCGGCGTGACGGTCGCCAGGGCTTCCATGAGCGCCTGGGTGTGACACACGAGCGGCCCGACGTTGATCTCGCGCACCGCGCGCTGGGCGGCGTTGGCTTCCGCCTCTTCAACGATCCCGACGATCTGGCCGGTCTCATTGCGGGCGATCCGTCCGTAGCCGCTGGGGTCGGCGAGATGCGCCGTCAAGAGGGTGCAGGTGGCGCTGGTCTTGAAGTGCGTCTCCACGAGCTTTTGGACCGTCGTGCGCCGCAAGAGCGGCGTGTCGCCATACAGGATGAGGATCTCGCCGATGAGCGCTCCGAGCGAACGCTTGGCGGCCAACACCGCATCGCCCGTCCCGACGCGTGTGGTCTGGATGACGGCCTTCGCCTCTTTCGGCAGATGCGGCTTGATCAACTCGGCGCCGTGGCCCAGCACGACGACCGGCTGCTTGACGCCGACGGAGGCGACGAGGCTGAGCGCATACGCGATCATCGGACGGCCGCAGATGGGGTGGAGGACTTTCGGGGTCTCCGACTTCATCCGCGTGCCTTCCCCGGCCGCCAGGATAATCGCGTGCAGTGTTCTCATCGTCTGTGCCCCGTCTGGTTATGCTGCATACATGATGTCGTGAATGTGACAGTCATCGGTCATCATGTCATCGAGGGATTCACATCCTGTCTCCATGAGAAGCGCTGGGGAGCCAGGACTCGAACCTGGACGGAGAGCTCCAAAGGCTCTTGTGCTGCCGTTACACTACTCCCCAATCCAGGATGCGGTAGAACTAACAACGGGTCTTGAGCACCTCGACACGCCATGGCTGCGTGGCATCCCGGCGCAGCCGCGCGGCAACTTCCTCGGCGTGGGCGGCGTCGCGGCACAGGCCAAACACGGAGGGACCGCTGCCGGAGACACGGGCTGCAAGACACCCACGCTGTTGCAGCTGTAACTGGATCAGTGAGATCGCAGGACAACGCCGGATCGCTTCAGGTTCGAGGTCGTTCCACAACCCCTTAGCGAGCTCGCCGAGCGAGCCGTTGCGTAAGGCGTGCTCCACCATCCTAATGGAGGGCTTCGGGGCTGTCAAGTCGAATTGAGTCCCGGTGTACATGTCTTTCGTCGACAAACGAGCCTCAGGCACTACCAGGACGTGGAACAGTGTGATGGCCTCGGCCAGCGGTTCGCACATCTCCCCCCGTCCCCGGCCCACTGCAAACGGCGCATCATAAAGGAAGAACGAGACATCCGAGCCCAAGGTGGCCGCAAGTTCCAGCAGCTTGGGGCGCCCGAGGCCGAGACCCCACAGCTCATTGAGGCCGACAAGCGTCGCCGACGCATCCGAAGAGCCGCCCCCCAATCCGGCCGCGATGGGGATGCGCTTGGTCAAGTGAATCTCGGCTCCGCGCCTTGTGCCACTTGTCTGCTGGAGGAGGCGCGCGGCGTTCACCACCAAGTTCTCCTCTCCACACGGCAGGTCAGGATCGGTACAGGTGAGGCGGACGTCCGTCGGGTGGGGTTCAAACGCCAACTCATCGGCCAGATCAACCCGCTCAAAGAGCGTCTCAATCTCGTGGTAACCGTCCGGCCGCCGGCCCACGACACGCAGGTAGAGGTTGAGCTTGGCGGGAGCGCGCAGACGGATCATTCGCGATACCTGTTTTAGAAGGCGGCTTGTTTGAGGCGGAGGGCGTCTTTCGCGGCTTTGACAATATCATCAGGCATGAGGTGGAACGCCTTCAAGAGATCCGCCGGATCGCCGGAGGTGCCGAAGCGATCCTGCATGCCGACGAACCGCATCGGCACCGGGTGCGTCTGCACCAGCACCTCGGCGACCGCGCCACCCAGTCCTCCTATCACGGTGTGCTCTTCCGCGGTCACGATCGCCCCGGTCTCTTTGGCCGCCGTCATGAGCGTGGGCTGATCAATCGGCTTGATCGTGTGGAGATTGATCACACGAGCCTGAATGTCTTCTTGCGCCAGCTGGTCGGCGGCCTGCAGGGCATGGCTCACCATAACCCCGCACGCCACGATGGTGAGATCATCGCCCTCACGCAGGACATTGGCCCGGCCGATCTGAAACGGATCCGAGGGCTTGGTGATGATCGGCGTCGGGACGCGCCCCAGGCGCAGATAAACCGGTCCGGGGTAATCGGCGCCGGCGATCGTCGCCTTCTTCGCCTCAAGGGCGTCACACGGCACCACGACCGCCATGTTCGGGAGCGAGCGCATCACCGTCAGCTCTTCGAGCGCTTCTGCCGTCGCGCCGTCCGCCCCCACCGAGAGGCCGCCGTGCGACCCCACGATCTTGACGTTCAGCTTCTGGTAGCAGACCGCCAGGCGCATCTGCTCAAGCCCCTTGCCGGTCACGAACTGCGAGAAGGAGCAGGCGAACGGGATCTTCCCGGCGATGGCGAGGCCCGCCGCGGTGCCGATCATGTCCTGCTCGGCGATGCCGACGGAGAAAAACCGGTTCGGGTACTCCTTCTTGAACCAGATCGCCCGCGCCGAATCCTCCAAATCGCCGGAGAGCGCGACGACGTGGGAGTGGGTCTTGCCCAGCTCGAGCAGCCCTTCGCCGAACCCGTCGCGTGTAGGTTTAAGGTCGGCCATGACAGACACCTCGTTCCAAGCACCAAATTCCAAATCCCAAATTCCAAACAAATTCCAAGTTCCAAGCTCCAAGTTCCAAACGGTTTGGTGCTTGGTGCTTGGGATTTGGTGCTTGTTTGGTGCTTGGGATTTGGAGCTTGGAATTTGCGGTGTTGTGCTGCTTCATGTGAGACTCGCGTCGAGTTCCTTCAGCGCCTTCTCTAGCTCATCGGGCTTGGGGGCCACACCGTGCCAGGCGGGGTTGAGCTCCATAAATGAAACGCCCTTCCCCTTCACCGTGCGCGCGACGATGACTTGCGGCTTGCCTTTGATCGTCTCCGCCTCATCGTAGGCCTTCACCACCTGCGCAATGTCATGCCCGTCGATCTCAATCGCATGCCAGCCGAACGCCCGCCATTTCTCCGGCAGCGGTTCGATGTCCTGAATCTCTTTGACCGGCCCGTTCTGCTGGAGCTGATTCGCGTCGATGATCGCGCACACCGCATCGAGCTGGTGGTGGTGGGCGGTCATCGCCGCCTCCCACACCTGGCCTTCCTGGATTTCCCCGTCGCCCAGGAGGCAGAAGATCCGGCGCCGGCGCCCATCGAGACGGTCGGCGAGCGCGATCCCATTGGCCATCGACAAGCCCTGGCCGAGCGAGCCGGCGGCGATTTCAACGCCCGGCACCGACCAGCGCTCCGGGTGGCCTTGCAGCCGGGTCGGATACCGGCGGAGCGTCATCAGTTCCTCTTTCGGAAAGTAGCCTTGGTAGGCCAGCGCGGCGTAGAGCGCGGGACAGCCGTGCCCTTTTGAGAGCAGGAACAGATCGCGGTCCGGCCAGTCGGGTCGCTTCGGGTCGTGGCGGAGCGTGTGCCAATACAAGCCGATGAGCAGCTCCACCATAGAGAGCGACCCGCCTGGATGGCCGCTGCCGGCCTTGGCGATCATCCGTAGAATCGCCTGGCGCAGCTCCGCCGCCAGCTTCCGAAACGCTTGAATATCAGGCATCATCTGAAGGGGTCTGACCCCGGTTTTTCATGGCGCTGTGACGGTGACCTCGTGATGTTGCGGCGCCAGTTGGTCCAGCTTCCTCTTTATAGACGCCTGGTCGGGGTTGAGCGCAAGGGCGCGCTGCCAGTTGCGACGGGCGCTGTCGAGATCCTGCCGTTTGAAATACGCGTCGCCGAGATGGTCGAAGATCACCGGGTCCGTATCCAGGAGCTGGCCCGCGCGCTCCAAGTGCGCAATCGCTTCGTCGATCCGGCCCATCCTATAGTAGACCCAGCCGAGGCTGTCCACATAGGCGCCGTTATCCGGATCGAGCTGGAGCGCGCGCTCAATCAGCGCCTTGGCTTCCCCCAAATTGACGCCCGCTTCCGCATCCAGGTACCCGAGGTAATTCATGGCATCCGAGTGGTTCGCTTCCAGCTCCAAGGTGCGGCGCAAGCGGATCCTCGCCTCATCTTTGCGACCGAGCTGATCCAGCTGCGCTGCCAGGTAGAAATGCGCCTGGGGGTAATTGTCTTTCAGCGCAACGGCCCGCTCAAAGGCGCGCATCGCCTCCTGGGCCTGTTTCGCTTCCCGATAGACGATGCCCAGCGCGACGTACAATTCCGGCGGGTCGCCGAGCTCCTTGAGCTTTTTGGCGAGAAACTGCGTGGCCTCGTCGTACCGGTTCTGGGCCACCCACACCCGCACAAGGCCCATGATCGCCTCGGTATCGTGCGGCGTGAGATCGAGCACCGCCTGGTAGTTCGCGACCGCCTGGCTGTAGCGCTTGCCGCTCAGGGAGGCCCGCGCGGCGTGGTGGTACAGCCGCGGGTTAAACGGATCAAGCCGGATCGCCTCTTCGTAGTGCGCCGCGGCTTTGTCAAACTGGTCGCTCAGCTCATACGTCAAGCCGAGCGCCACGCGAATGTCCAACGAATCCGGAGACAGCTCAAAGGCGCGCGACAGCTCCTGCACCGCCTCGTCAAATCGGCCGATCCGCCCGTAGAGCACGCCCAGGTTGAAATGGAGCTGGCTGGATGGGCCGGTCTCGGTGATGAGGCGCTGATACAGCGCGATGGCCTGCGCCAGCTCCCCCTGCAAGACGTACAGATCCGCCAGGGTGCTCAGCACAAACTGGTCGTTTGGATCGCGCTGCAAGAGCCGCTCATACGAGGCGACCGCCTGCTCCAACCGCCCCTGGGAGGCGTACAGCATCGCCACCCACCGCAGCGCATCCGGCTGCTGAGCATCGATCGCCAGCGCCTTGTTGAAGGCCTGCAGCGCCCGCTCCATGTCGCCGAGCTTGATGTACGTGGCCCCCATGCGCACATGGAGGAGCGGCGATCGGCGATCATACTCAAGCGCCAGACGATAGGCCTCCAGCGCATCCGGCAGCTGCGAGGAGCGCTCCAGCATCAACCCCCGCAGGTAGGCGCCGTACGCCGCGTGCGCCGTATCGCGGCGCATCACCCGGTGACTGGTGGCGCACCCACTGGCGAGCGTCAGGGCTACGACGCCGAGCGTCGTGAGGGAGCAGAGCGGCAACGCGCTCAATAGATGACCTTGTTCAAGGGGTACTCGATGATGTCCTGCGCCCCGGCTTCTTTCAACTGGGGAATGAGCGCTTTGATCCGGCGTTCCTCGACGACGATCTCAACCGCCCACCACGGATCCCCGCCGTCCTTCGACCACAGCTTGGACACCGTCGGCCGCTTCATCGCCGGCAGGACCTTGACGACCTGGAGCAGCTTGGACTCCGGCACATTGAGCTTGACCCCCACCTTTCCGTCCGCCTCGACGGCGCCGGAAAGCAGCGTCTTGAGGTCGTCGATCTTGCGCCGCTTCCAGGGATCTGCCAAGGCCGACGCGTTGGCAATGAACTGGGTCGTCGACTCACAGACCGTCTCCAAAATCCGCAGGCCGTTGGCCACGAGCGTCTGGCCGGTTTCCGTCAGCTCCACGATGGCGTCGATCAGGCCCGCGTGGATCTTGCCTTCCGTCGCGCCCCAGGAGAACTCCACATCCGCGCTCACCCCGTGCTTGGCAAGGTACTCTTTGGTCACGTTGACCAGCTCCGTTGCCAGCCGCTTGCCCTGCAAGCCTTTCAGGGTGCGGATGGGCGAGGCGGCCGGCACCGCGATCACCCAGCGAACCGGGTGGCGGGTCCGCTTGGCGTAGACCAGCTCCGCCACGCGCTCAACCCGCGAGCGGTTTTCCAGCACCCAGTCGTTGCCGGTGATCCCGCAGTCAAGGACCCCTTGCTCCACGTAGCGCGACATCTCCTGCGCCCGCAGGAGCATGGGCTCCAGCTCTGGATCGTCGACGGAGGGGGCGTAGGAGCGCTCGCTGATGAGCACCTTAAAGCCGGCGCGGTCAAAGAGCTTGACCGTGGCCTCTTGGAGGCTGCCTGTCGGCAGGCCGATCTTCAGCCGTCTCTCGACTCGCTCCGCTCGCTCGAGACGGCCCCGAGCGAGTCCTTCGGTTCGGCTTCGCCTTGCTCGGGAGGAGTCGAGGGGCCGCCGGCTTAAGAGGCCTGTGGAGGACGATGGAGCACGACTCGACTTTCGTCTGCTCTGCTTGGTGTTCATGAGCGTTCCACGATTGTACAGGAGGCTTTTCGGAGTGTCAATCAGCGACGTGAATTTCGGATTGCGGAATGCAGACGGCGGGGCGTACAATACAACCCATGTTCAGAAAGTTGATCGCCTCCAAAGCGCTGCGCCGGCGGACGAGCTGGATCATCGCCGGCATCCTGCTGTTGCCGTTTGCCATCTTCGGCGCGTTTCAGGCCTCCCCCGGCCGGGGATCCGGCGGCAGCGCCGGGGTCCTCTTCGGCAAAGCGGTTCCCTGGGCGACGTTTGAGGAACAACGGGCCTGGCTGCTCACCCAGTGGCGCAATCAGTTCGGCAACGACCTGGAGACACTGGGCCCGCTCATCACGCAGTCCACCTGGGATCGACTGATCCTCCTCGAGGAAGCCAAACGCCGCCGCCTGCGGGTCGACGACCGCGAGCTGGCGTCGGTGATTCACACGATCCCCGCGTTTCAGGACGAGGGACGATTCATCCCCGAGCGTTACCACCGCTACGTGAGCGCCGTCGGCTCAAGCCCCCAGGCGTTTGAGCGGCTGCTCCGCAGCGATCTGCTCATCGAGAAGCTGGTGAACTCGGTGAAGGCGTCGGTTGTGATCACCGAGGACGACGTGCGGCAGGCCTACGCGCGGCAGCATGAACAGCTCAAGGCTACAGTGATGTTCTTCGAAACTAGCGCTTTCCATGCCGCAGCCTCCGCGGCGGTCAGTGAAGACCAACTCCGCGCTGCCTACGATGCGCATCCTGAGGTGTTCCGTGTCCCTGAACAGATCGTCATCGAATACGCTGGAGTCTCGCACGACACATTGGCCTCACGTATCCAGCTGGATGATCAGACCCTGCGCGCGTTCTATGAGACCCACCCAGACGACTTCGCCAAAGAAGACGGCTCCCTGAAGCCGTTTGACGAGGTGCGGGAGACAGTGCGACAGCGCCTGACGGACGCGCAGGTCCGTCAGCAGCTCGTCGCCTTAGCCATCGACCTAGAAGAGGACATGAAGAGCAAGCGACCTCTCGTGGAAATCGCCAAGGTGCGCGCTCTCTTGATAGAAGAAGCCGGTCCTTTCCGCGTCGGCGATCCTGGGATCGGAGAAGGACTCGATCCGGCGATCCGTCAGGCGGTTGCCTCACTCGCAGAAGGCCAGATGAGCGACGTGATCGAGACGGACCGTGGTGTGTATCTCGCACACGTGACGAAGCGAATCCCTTCCCATGTGCAACCGTTTGAGGAAATAGAAGAACAGCTCCGCGAGCAGCTCATCCAGGCTCAAACGAAGGATCTGGCCCGCGCGCGGGCGAACGCCCTCCGAGACTATCTTCAGGAACAGTTGAAGACGGGCGCGCGGTTTGAGGAGGCGGTCCTCGCGCACGGAACGATCCCTATCACGCCGGCTTCATTCACGCGCACCGGACCCATTGACCCCATCGGTACCTTCCCCGCAGTCAACGAAGAGGCCTTTCGCACGCCCTTGGGATCGCTCACCGACGTGCTCGAAACCCCCATCGGCTTTGTCCTGATCCGCCCTGAGGAGTCTATTCCCGCTGACGTTTCCAACTTCGCCGCCGTCGAACCCGCGCTCCGGCAGGAGACGCTTGCTGAAGAGCAGGCGGCCCGTGTCAACCAGTGGCTCACCGACCTGCGCGCCCGCGCGACCCTCCGCAGCTTCGTAGATTCTCCTTTCTAGAACGCTCTAGGCTTGAGGCTGGAGGCTCTAGGCAAAGGCAGTCGCCTAGAGCCTTGAGCCTACAGCCTAGAGCGGTTTAATTAGGCGAGGACCGACGACCAGGTCTCGTCGGAAAAGTTGAAGGGTTTGGTGATGTAGGCGGCTGCGCCGTAGCGGCAGGCTTGCGTGCGCAGATCGTCCTGATCGAGGCCGGTGACCATGACCACCCGCGCCTGCGGATTCAAGGCCTTCACGTGCTTGAGCACCTCGATGCCGGACAGGCCCGGCAGCAAGATATCAAGCAGAATCACGTCCGCGGCTTCCTCGGAGAGCCGCTCGAGCGCTTCTTCCCCGCTGAACGCGGAGGTCACTGAAAATCCCCGCATGGTAAAGAAGTCCTTGAGACACTCGCAGATATCGGGCTCATCATCAACGATGAGCATGCGGCGTATCGTTGAAATCATCGTCCCTCATCGCTGGCCATCGCATCACGGAACCAAAAAGGGCTGCTGAAAACCATGCTTCGGCAGCCCGACATCCCACCACCTGTTTTCGGCCATCGGCCGGATCGCTCTGCGATCCTGGTCGGCTACGCCGACCCAAAACAGGTGGTTGGGATCGCGGCTTTGCCTGTCCCCCGCATGCTTCGCTTTGCGAAGCAAAGCGTGCGGGGTCCAGGTCCCTCGTATCGAGGGACGTCCCCATCTTGCGATGCCCGCCACATTGCTTGGCGGGTCCGCCCCTCGCAGGTTCATGGGTGGCGGAGGTTTGCCTTTATCAGTTCAAGTGTGCCTGATACCCTTCCTGCTCGTCAAGACGCACCAGCACAGTGCGTAGAATGTTCCCAGACATAGGTGACACTCTGGCTCAGCTGGCGAAGGGGATGCAGGCTGGAGTGCCCGATGGTTACAGGCGGACGTTGGTGTAAATCGGAAAAGGCCGGGGAGGGGGTTGCACTGCTGGCAAGCGACCCATACAGGTAAGAAAGGATATGTAGGCGTCGATTGACCGCTCGCTTGGCTTCCGTTGAGAAGCGCTCCGGATGAACTCAAACTCATCCCGTACTTGCCCCGAACGCGCCAGGGCTCTCAATTCTCTTTTCTCTTCCTCACTGAGCATGGCCGAAACGTTCCTTCAGTGCTGTGAATTCCTTCCCCAGCTCAAACAGCTCAAAGTATTCCTGAATCCGCTGCCACTGAAGCTGGGCTCCATGGAGCTCCATCAGGGCCTCGATATCAACGAGCTCCTTTGTCCGTCGCAGCGGGTTATTCGCCATCGCCTGAACTTTAAAGCCAATGACGTCTTCCGGATCGATCACTCGAATTTGCTGCGTGCGATTGAAAATAGGATAGGACTTCGCGCGTTCAAGGACAGCCAGAGAAGGACCTCTGAAGGCGTGGATGAAATCCACAGATCCCCACACCGCCTCTGGATGGCGGTAATGGGACACGTTTTCTGTCTGGGCGAATCGTTGGTAGCCTAGCTTGGTTAACACTTCACGCAGGCGATTCAGGTCGTCCCGATGCACGAGAAAATCCATGTCCATCGTGGCCCGTGCCACTCCTAAGACACCGAGAGCGAAGCCGCCAAGGGTGGCGTAGCGGATCTGCAGACGCTCGAATTCAGCCAGCAGGGTCCGTAATACGCGCTCGAAGTCCACGACGGCGATCACTTCGCTTTGAGAGCCAGGAGGTCTTTCAATTCGCGCATGAACTGCTCGACGTCCTTGAATTCCCGATAGACCGACGCAAAGCGGACGTAGGCGACCGGGTCGAGCGCATGGAGCCGCTTCATGACGCGCTCCCCGACCTCGCGGGAGGGCGCTTCCCGCTCAAACTGCTGGGAGAGCTCCCGCTCCAGCTCATCCACCAGCCGCTCCAGGTCATCCATGCTGACGGGCCGCTTCTCGCACGCCTTGACGAGGCCCGCCAGCAGCTTGTGGCGATCGAAGGGCTCGCGGCGGCCGTCTTTCTTCACGATCATGAGCGGCTGCTCTTCGACATGCTCATACGTGGTGAAGCGTTTCGCGCAGCTCAGGCACTCGCGCCGCCGGCGGATGGACACGCCGTCTGAGCTGGCACGCGAATCCACCACCTTATCTTCCTGATGACCACAAAACGGACATTTCATCGTTCAGAAGTCAGAGGGCAGACGTCAGAGAGCAGAGGTCAAAATCTGACTTCTGATTTCTGACTTCTGACATCTGATCCCTTAGAGCTCTTAGAGCGCCTATCAGAATGACCGTTGGCGCTCGGTTGTAGGCTCAAGGCTCAAGGCTCAAGGCACGAGACACCCCCTTGAACCTTCAGCCTTGAACCTTGAACGAACGTCATTTTGATAGAGGCTCTTAGTTACTCAAGCTCAGGATACAGCGGAAAACGTGCCGTCAATACCGCGACTTGCGAACGGATGTGCTCAACAGCGGCCGCGTCGCCGCGGCGCATCAGCACCTCATCAATGAGCTCGGCGACCTGGCGCATGTCCGGCTCTTTCATGCCGCGCGTAGTCAGCGCGGGCGTGCCAAGCCGAATCCCGCTCGCTTTCCCCGGCGGCAGCAAATCAAACGGGATCGCGTTTTTATTGACGGTGATCCTGGCCTGATCGAGCGCCTCTTGCGCCTCTTTGCCGGTGAGCCCCTTTGGGGTCAGGTCCACCAGCAGCAGGTGGTTATCCGTCCCGCCGGAGACAATCCGGTAGCCGTGCGCACTTAAGGCGGCGGCCAGCGCCCGGGCATTCGCCACCACCTGGCGCTGATAGGCTTTGAACTCAGCGCTCTGCGCCTCCTTGAAGCACACCGCCTTGGCTGCAATCACGTGCATGAGCGGCCCTCCCTGGGTGCCGGGAAAGAGCGCTGAGTCGATCGCCTTGGCATACTGGGCCCGACAGAGAATGAAGCCGCCCCGCGGGCCGCGCAGGGTTTTGTGCGTCGTCGAGGTGACGAACTCCGCGTGCGGCACCGGGTTGGGATACACGCCGGCGGCCACCAGCCCCGCAAAATGCGCCATGTCCACGAGGAGCGTCGCCCCCACCGCGTCGGCGATCTTGCGAAAGCGCGGAAAATCCAACACGCGCGGATACGCCGAGTAGCCGGCCAGGATGAGCTTCGGCTTGCGCTCTTTGGCGAGGGCCTCCAGCGCATCGTAGTCGATCTGTTCGGTGCGCTGGTTGACCCCATACGGCACAATCCTGAAGAAACGGCCTGAGAAGTTCTTGGGATGGCCATGCGACAGATGCCCCCCGTGCGCGAGGCTCATGGCGAGGATGGTATCGCCCGGCTGGAGCATGGCGTAGAACACGACGATGTTGGCCTGGGTGCCGGAGTGGGGCTGGACGTTGGCGTGCTCGGCGCCGAAGAGCGCCTTCACCCGCTCAATCGCCAGCCGCTCGGCCACGTCCACGAACTCGCAGCCGCCGTACCAGCGCGCGCCCGGGTAGCCTTCCGCATACTTGTTGGTCAGCACGGACCCCTGGGCTTCCAAGACCGCCAGGCTCGTGAAATTTTCCGAGGCGATCAGCTCCAGGTGGCCGTGCTGACGCCGAATCTCTTGCTGGATTGCCTCATAAACCTCTGGGTCCACCTCTCGCAGACGTTGCATCACGCAAATCCCAAATCCCAAATCCCAAATTCCAAACAAATCCCAAACTCCAATACCCAAATTCCAAACACTGTCTTGTTTGGTGCTTGGAATTTGGTCATTGGTGCTTGTTTGGGATTTGGAAATTGGAGCTTGGTCATTGCGATAATTTCCTCTTATTGAGGACGGCGCGTTCGATCGCAGCGATCTGCTTCACCCGCCGCTCGTGGCGCCCCCCGGACTCAAACGGGGTGGCAAGCCACGCGTCCAAAATCCGTTTCGCGCGCGCGTCGCTGAGTTTTTCGGCACCGAGCACGACGACGTTGGTGTCGTTGTGGCTGCGGCTGCGTTCGGCGTCGAACGGATCGGCGCACACCGCGGCACGGATGCCCGGGACTTTGTTGGCGGCGATCGCAATGCCGATGCCGGATTTGCATAAGAGAACCCCTCGATCAAACCGGCCTTGTGCCACCGCCGACGCCACCTTGTACCCGATCTGCGGGTAGTCGCAGGGTGCCGGCGAATGCGTGCCGAGATCCGCCACCTCGAGCCCCTTGGACCGGAGCAAGGAAATCAGGTGCGCTTTCAGCGCGAAGCCGCCGTGGTCGGCGCCAATGGCGATGCGGCGCACTCCAGAAACGCCCAATGCCGCTGAAGGCTGAAGGCTGAAGGCTGAA
>CAYJWN010000002.1:49145-55620 GCA_964373835.1 uncultured Planctomycetales bacterium | reverse complement strand
ACTGGCGCAGCGCCTTGCGGATGGCGTTATCGAGCGCGTTGACCGGTCCGTCGCCTTCCGCCGCCGTCTGCTCGGGCACGCCGCCCACGTGCAGCTTGATCGTGGCTTCGGAGGTGAGCCGGTGGTCCCGCTTCTCCATGATGACGCGGAACCCTTCCAGCGTGAAGAATGGCTCAAACTGCTTCAGCTGCCGCTTGAGGAGCAGCTCCAGCGACCCTTCGGCCGCCTCGAAGTGGTAGCCCTGGTGCTCCAACTGCTGGAGCAGCTTGAGCAACCGCTTGGCCTGCGGCGTCTCCTTGGAAAGATCGAGCTCCAAACCTTTGGCTTTAAAGACAAGCGATGAGCGGCCGGACAGCTCCGAGACGATGATCTTCCGCTGGTTGCCGACGACCGACGGCTCGATGTGCTCATACGTCCGCGGGTTCTTCATGACGGCGTTGACGTGCACGCCCCCTTTGTGCGAGAAGGCGGCCGCGCCCACAAACGGCTGGTTCTGGTGCTGGGCCATGTTGCTCAGCTCCGCGACGTACCGCGATGTTTCGGCCAGCTCCTTCACTTTGGCGTCCGGCAGGCAGTCGATGCCCATCTTGGTCTTCAGGATCGCGATCACCGAGACCAGGTTGGTGTTGCCGCAGCGCTCGCCGTAGCCGTTGATCGTGCCCTGGACATGGGTGCAGCCGGCTTGCACCGCCGCAAGAGCGTTGGCCACCGCCAGTTCGCTGTCGTTATGGCTGTGGATGCCCAGTGTCACCGGCAGCTCGCGCTTGCAGGCGGTGATGATCTCGGTGATCTCGCTGGGCAGGCTGCCGCCGTTGGTGTCACAAAAGACGATCGCATCCGCGCCGCCGGCCAACGCCGCCTGAAGGGTCTTGCGCGCATACTCCGGGTCGTCCTTGTAGCCATCGAAGAAGTGCTCGGCGTCATAGACGACCCGCTTGCCGCGCTGCTTCAAGAAGGCGACGGAGTCCTCAATCACCTTGAGGTTCTCCTCGAGGCTGATGCGCAAGACGTCGCGCACATGCAGGTCCCAGGACTTGCCGAAGATGGTGATCACTTGCGTGTCGGCCCTGAGGAGGGCCTGCAGATTCGCGTCCTTCGCCGCCGGATGGCCGGCGCGGCGCGTGCTGCCGAAGGCCGTCAGGGTCGAGGCGGCGAGGCGCAGGCGGGAGGCCTTGCGGAAGAACTCCGCGTCCTTGGGATTGGAGCCCGGCCAGCCGCCTTCGATGTAGTGCACTCCGAGCGCATCGAGCTTCTCCGTGACGCGCAGCTTATCCTGGACCGAGTAGGAGATCCCTTCGGTCTGCGCCCCATCCCGGAGCGTCGTATCGTAGAGTTCAACTCGCGTCATGGCGAATCTGTGTAATCATCCTGATTTTTTTCCGAGGCCGAAGGCGTGATGGACGGCGCGCACCGCGCGCTCGGCGTGCTGGCGGCGGATCACGCAGGAGATCTTGATTTCCGATGTCGAGATCATCTCGATGTTGATCCGCTCCCGCGCCATCGCTTCGAACATTTTGGCCGCAATGCCTGAATGGCTGCGCATCCCAATCCCCACGATGGACAGCTTGGCGACCCCCTCATCCGTGGTGACCTCCCCGGCGCCGATGCGGTGCGAGACGCTGCGGGTGACACGGAGCGTGGCGGGCAAGTCATGCTTGACCACCGTAAAGGACATGTCGGTTGAGCCTTCGCGGCTGACGTTCTGCACAATCATGTCCACGTTGATCCCTTTCGCCGCCAGTTCACGGAAGACCTCCGCGGCCATCCCCGGCCGGTCCGGCACATCGCGAATGGTCACCTTGGCTTCGTCCTTCTGCAGGGTCACGCCGCTGACGACGATGTCTTCCATGGCTTTCACGGACTTGGTGATCATCGTGCCCTCCCGCACTGAAAAGCTCGACCGGACATGGATGGGGATATTGAACCGTTTCGCGACAAAGATGGACCGCGCCTGCATCACCTGGGCGCCCAGGGACGCCATCTCCAGCATCTCGTCATAGCTGATCGCCGACAGCTTCCGCGCCTGCGGGACCAGCCGGGGATCAGCTGTATAGACCCCCTCCACGTCCGTGAAGATCTCACAGACATCGGCATGCAGCACTTTCGCCAGCGCCACGGCGGTCAGGTCCGAACCGCCCCGCCCCAGTGTGGTGATATCCTGATTCAGGTTGACTCCCTGGAACCCCGCCACGATGACGATGCGCCCTTTGGCCAGCTCTTTCACGATCCGATGGGCGTTGATATCGACGACCTTGGCGTTGGTGTGCGACCCGTCGGTCAGAATGCCGACCTGGGCGCCTGTAAAGGACACCGCATCCTCCCCGAGCTCATGGATGGCCATCGCCAGCAGGGCGACGGACACCTGCTCTCCCGTCGCCATCAGCACATCCAGTTCGCGTTCCGCCGGCTCCCGGCTGATCTGGTAGGCCAGCTGCAGCAGCTCATCCGTCGTGTCGCCCAATGCCGACACCACCACCACCACATTCGCGCCGGTGCGCTTGGTGTCCACGACGCGCTGGGCGACCCGTTGAATGCGTTCCGGATTGGCCACGGAGCTGCCGCCGTATTTTTGGACAATGAGCTTTTTCATAAGCAGGGATTACAGTGATGCTGAAAAGATGATTTCATTTTTGCACAAACCAGGCGAACACATCCGAGCTCTCAGAGAACGCAAGCGGGCTCTCGATGACCGCCGGCCCATGAAGAGTCGCGACCGGGTGCTGCGGCAGCCCACTGCCGACGGCGACAAATGGCACCGACCCGTTGGTCAGATCATCCACGGCGACCAACAGGCGTCCTTGTTGCGACGCGGGCCGGCCTTCCGAAAGCGGTTTCACCACGTACTGATCAATCCGCTCCATGGCGCAGAGCCGCTCCACCGCGTCGGCGCTCTCAATCCGCAGGTGGATGTATACGAGATCATGGCTGCCGCTCAATGTCCGCACGTCGGTGGTCAGGCGCTGAAGCGCGCGGTCTCCAAGCGACGGCGGACCCTGCTTCCAGTCGAGCGTGAGCGCACCGGCGAATCCCCGCATCGGGAAGCTGCTCGAGAGCATCGCTCCGGAGAGGCCCGTGCGCTCGGTGAAGGTCTGATGGCCCTCGTGACCGCCGGCCCCCCACAGCCACAGGAAGTTCGCCGGGTTTTCACCCAAGTCGACGCGCACCCGGTTGACCGGATGGTGTTCAAGCAACTCGATGGCTTGCTCCGTCACGCGCCGCAGCGCCTCGACCACCGGATGCTTGGGAAGATGGCGCTCCCACGGCTGACCTACAAGGAGCTCAGGAGACGGAATGCTCAGCCGCCGGTCCGACCGCAGAGACTCATCATGGGTGATCATGAGATGGTGCGACCCGTCCCCGAGCACCCAACGCCGTGTGTCCGATCCCAACTGCGCGTTCAGCGCCTGGACCAAGACCGCGCTTTCCTTGGTCGTAATCTGGCCGGCCGTCGGGTCAATGAGCGTACCGTCCTGCTGGGTCGTCAGCTCGCAACACCACGCCGTCTCACCGGCAGCGAGAGTTAGATCGATGCTGGCCGCATAACAATCTCCCGCCGTGGCGATCGCCTCATGAGAGGTCAGTCCGAACAGGCCGCGATGGATCGCCAACCGGTCGATGACGGACCGACTCGCCGGCGGACGGATGACGCCCGCCGCCCCTGCGTGCGCCAACTGTTGAAGGCAGGAGGTCTTCGCCCCCTCAAGCAGGGCCGCCGTCTTGCTGCCGGCCCGCGCGCCGTCCTCGCACCGCACAATCAGGTATTTCATCTCAAAACTATTATTATACTCCCTCTTTCCGCGTCACTTCAGTCCCACCGCTTTCGTAATCACAGACAAAGAAGGCGGAAGCGGCTTGGGCACCCGGAGGCTTTTAATCGCACGCTCAGGGTCCTTCAACCCATGTCCGGTGAGAATGCACACGATCATGAGCCCTTGCCGGGCTCTGGGCTTGCGCGACTTGAAGTAACCGGACGCGGCCAATTTGAGCAGGCCGGCAACCGATGCGGCCGAGGCGGGCTCCACAAACAGCCCGTCTTCCTGCGCCAGGAGCCGGTAAGCGGCAAGGATTTCTTGATCGCTCACCGCCTGGAGCAGGCCGTGCGACTCCTCACGCGCGGTGACGGCGCCCTGCCAGCTCGCCGGATTCCCAATGCGAATCGCCGTGGCGACCGTCCGAGGGTTCTTCACGATCTTCCCCTGCACGAGCGGGGCCGCGCCTTTCGCCTGAAAGCCCAGCATCACCGGCAGATGGCGAATCAGCCCCCGGTGGCGATAGTCGTGGTAGCCCTTCCACTGGGCCGTAATGTTTCCGGCATTGCCCACCGGCGTGACATTGAAGTCCGGCGCGCGCCCTAACGCGTCGCAGATTTCGAACGCACAGGTTTTCTGCCCTTCGATGCGGTGCGGGTTGATCGAGTTCACGAGGGTAATCGGATGGCGCTGGGCCAGTGATTTCGCCAGCGCGAGGCACGCATCAAAATTCGCTTCGACGGCGGCCACCCGCGCGCCGTGAATGAGCGCCTGCGACAGCTTCCCCAGCGCAATCGCTCCGCTCGGGATCAAGACGATGGAGCGCAGCCCGGCCCGCGCCGCGTAGGCGCTGGCGGAGGCCGAGGTGTTGCCGGTTGAGGCGCACAACACGGCGACGGACTTGGCCTCCACCGCCTTCGAGATCGCCACCGTCATCCCCCGGTCCTTGAACGAACCGGTGGGGTTCATCCCCTCGTATTTCAAGTAGACCTCGGCCCGCACCCCGATCCGCTTGCTTAAACCCCGGCTGAACAGGAGCGGGGTGTTGCCTTCGCGCAAGGTGATGATCGGCGTGCTCCGCGACACCGGCAGATACGGCCGGTAGGCCTCGATGACGCCGGGCCAGATGGGGCGACGAGCGGTGGCTGCGCGATTCACGCGGGGCGTCATGGATCGATCCGTGGGATCACTTGGCTCGTGGAGCTTCGGTGCGAATGGCCACGGTGGGCTGTCTCACGAACCCGAGGCGGTCGATCGCCTGCAGCGCGGCGCGTACATGCGACTCCTTCGCTTCGTGCGTCATCATGACCACCGGGACGATCCGCGCCGCCTTCCGCTCCTTCTGGTGCACGCTCGCAATGGAGATATGATGCCGGCCGAGCACGCCGGCGATGCGTGCCAGCACCCCGGGCTGGTCCTTCACCATAAACCGCATGTAGTACCGCGTTTCGATGTTCCCCATCCGACGGATTCGTCGGATGCCGTGGCTCACCGGCCGCGTGAGCGGCACCCGGAGGTGTGTGCCGGTGGCGATGTTTCGCGCGATATCGGCGATATCGGACACGACGGAACTGGCCGCGGGGTTCTGCCCGGCCCCCCGCCCGTAAAACAGCTCCGACCCGACGAGATCGCCGTGGACATAGATGGCATTGTAGACGCCGTTGACGTTCGCCAAGAGGTGGGTCGTGGCGAGCAGCGTCGGGTGCACCCGAAGCTCCAGCTCATGGTCGACCTGTTTCGCAATGGCCAGCGGCTTGATGCAGTAGCCGAGCTCATCCGCGTAGCGGATGTCCGCTTGGGAGATCTTGCTGATCCCTTCTACGTGAATATCAGACGGTCGCGTCTGCACTCCGAACCCCAAGAGCGCCAGGATGGCCAGCTTGTGGGAGGCGTCGTGCCCGTCGATATCCAGCGAAGGATTGCGTTCCGCATAGCCGTGGTGCTTGGCCTCCACCAGCGCTTCGTGGAAGCTCAACTGTTTTTCCCGCATCCGCGTCAAGATGTAGTTGGAGGTCCCGTTCACGATGCCGAGAATGGCGTCCAGCTCGTTGGCGATCAGCCCTTCCCGCAGCGCCTTGATGATGGGGATGCCGCCGCCCACGGACGCTTCAAAGTACAAATCGGCACGCGCCCGCTCCGCCGCCTTGAACAGCTCCCCGCCCGCATGCGCCAGCAGCGCCTTATTGGCGGTCACGACGTGCTTCCCGCGGCGGAGCGCTTCGAGGATGATGGTTTTGGCCGGCTCCTGCCCTCCGATCAGCTCGACGACGATGCGGACCTCAGGATCCCGGAGGATCTTGGCCGGGTCGGACGTGCTCAAGCCAGGCGGCAGCCGGAAGCCCCGCGACCGTCTGAGATCTCTATCGCAGACATGGCGGAGCACGACCCGGGCGCCGATACGCTCTTCAAGTAAGCGTCCTTTCTCGAGGAGCGCGCGGGCGACGCCCGCCCCCACGGTGCCGAATCCGATCAATCCCACATGAATCTTTTGGCTCATCTCCTCACACGCTGCTCACTACTGTAACAAATATCGGGGCGGCTCCGCATGCTTCGTTTTGCTGTCGCAAACGCGAAACAAAGCGTGCGGGGCGACCTCCTGCCTGCCCCGCAACCACGGCTCGCTGGTCGGGCCGGTGAGATTCGAACTCTCGACCTCTCGTCGCCCTCGCCACGACTCAAGCGACGATCCCGAGCCCAAAGGGCGAGGGACTGAACCCCATTTCCCT
>CAYJWN010000002.1:0-49045 GCA_964373835.1 uncultured Planctomycetales bacterium | reverse complement strand
CGACTTCGCTCGGGACTCCCTCGCTACCGCCAGTCGATGGCTCGGTCGCAGGCGCGTTTATCCCGAGCGAGGCGGCCGCCGCAAATTCGCTAGAGAAACTCGGGGCGGTGAGATTCGAACTCACGACCGGATGTTTACCCCGCGGCCCCAAATGGTCGGGCCGGTGAGATTCGAACTCACGACCTCCTGAACCCCATTCAGGCGCTCTACCAAGCTGAGCCACGGCCCGTCGCTGCGAGGCCGCGGGGAACCCCATTTCCCTCGACTTCGCTCGGGACTCCCTCGCTACCGCCAGTCGATGGCTCGGTCGCAGGCGCTCTACCTCCGCCGTATCGTCCTCCCATCGGCGGATCCGCCCTTCACTTCAACGCTGGGGCGGAAAGCTAAGCCACGGCCCGTCGCTGCGAGGCCGCGGGGAACCCCATTTCTCGCACACGCACCATGAACTCCGTGACCTTGAGGAACCCCTTCAGGTAGGAGAACTTACACACTAGCAGGGCGGCTCGTCGCTGTCAACCCCACCACTGTTCAAGTGGTGGGGTCAACAAGCAAGCGACTCAGGCTTGCGCGCTCTGAGCATGAGCGCCTGGAGCGCCCGGTTGGGAGCACGGCGCTTGAACAGAATCGCGTGGACCTGCTCAATGATCGGCAGTTCCACTCCATGCCGGCGCGCCAATGCCACGGCCGCGCGCGCGGTTTCCACGCCTTCGATCACCATGGCGGTGGATCGCAGCACGGCCTTGAGCGGGCGGCCGCGCCCCAGCTGCTCGCCGAGCCAGTGATTGCGCCCTGACAGGCACGTCGTAATCAAATCCCCAAGTCCGCTGAGGCCCCAAAACGTTTCTTCGCGGCCTCCCAACGCCGTGCCAAGCCGCGCCATCTCGACGATGCCGCGCGTAATCAGCGCCGCCTTCGCATTGGAGCCGAACCCGAAGCCGTCTCCGATCCCGGCCGCGATCGCGATGGGGTTTTTGAGCGCGCCGCCGCACTCAACCCCCACCACATCCGCCGACGTGTAGATGCGCAGCCGCTCGCTCATCGCCAGCCGCTGGATCTCGCGAGCCAGCTCGCGATCCTGCGATGCCACCACTGAGCTGGCGGGATGCCCCCGCGCGATCTCCGCGGCGATGTTGGGCCCCGACAGGACCGCCAAGCGCACGCGCCCCAATGCCTCTGTGATCACCTGAGACATCCGCTTGAGACTGCCTTTCTCCAGTCCCTTGGCCGCGCTGAGCATGATCGCTCCGCGCGGAGCCAGGCCCTTGAGCCGACGGAGGATTTGACGCATGTGCTGCGACGGCACAGCCAAGACGATGAGATGGGCCGAGCCGACCGCCATCGCGAGATTGGCGGTCACCGGGAGGCTTCGAGGGATGCGGATCCCAGGAAGGAACTTGAGGTTTTCTCGACGGCGGTCAAGCACCCTCACGTAGTCCGGAAAGGCCCCCCACCAGGTGACCTGACGGCCGAGGCGATGAAAATGGAGGGCGAGCGTGGTGCCCCACCCGCCGTCTCCCAGCACGGCCACACGAATTCCCGGGTCTGGTTTCATCGCGGTGCCCCAACTCTAACACAGGGGCTCCGGCCCGTCAACGAACCCTAGGCGGGTCCTGGCAGGGCGGTGTTCCGCTGGAACGCTCAAGGCGCGTGGCCTGTCAAGGGGTGCACTCGGCGGGACGCTGGCGGGCCCCACCGTGGCCCGCGGCGCTCGCGGCGTTTCTCGCTCGTCCCTATCCTCCAGATGACTGGGACACCCTGGCCGCTCGAAACGCCGGACGCCCGCCTCGCCGCACCCCTTGCCACCCGCGCTGACTGATCATCGACTGTCTCAGAGGCTGCGGGTGGCGAGCGATGGGGTGAGCGGCACGTTCAGAATTTTGAGCGGGCACGGTGTCCCCCTCGGATCTGGCTAGGGACGAGCGAAAAATTCTGCGAGCGAACGCCGGCCTCGCTGGGGCCGGCGGAGCGGTGCCGCGAACCCCATGCGAGCCAGGCCCTGCAGCCTTCGTCAACCGAACAGGCCCACCGTGGCTGCGAGGAAGACGTGAAGCAGGAACAGGCGGATGGCCACGGCCAGCGCGAAGGTCGCCCTGGTCGGCGGCAGGCGGAGCGAGCAGAGTTCCGCCGTAATGTCTCTGACTGACAACGCGAACTCGATCATGGGTGCCCCTCGTGACCGACAAAAAAACCGGATTGCCTGTTCGTCCTTCGACTTTCGCTCAGGACGAATCCTGAGCGCAGTCGAATGGATTCGGCAACCCGGCTATCCGTTCGGTGTCAGGCACCTACGGTGCCAGACACCGACCTGGGTCCGTGGTGTTGCGGCCCTACCTCTCGGCAGGTGTGCCCCCCGCACTCAGCATCCTGGGTGCGGGGCCCCGCACCCAGCGCCCTGGGTGTGGGGTTTCTCGTGTCTTACCACTCGCTATCAGAGAGCGTCTCACACGCCTCGATGTCCATCGACAGGATGTGGCGGTAGCCCACGCAGAACACGTCGCGGCCCCACACCACATAGAAATGGCCGAGGACCTTGTAGACCACGCGCTCGCCGCCGGTGTCAGGGTCGAGGTCCTTGGTCACAAACACCTGTCGAGACGGCAGCGGGTCAAGGTGTTCCGCCCATGCGATGGAATCGCGCGTGGCCGGCAAGGCGGTCTGCGACTCCACGTGGTACGTGCAGCGGCGAATGACTTTGGTCGTGTAATCGCCCTGGCGGATCAGCTCGCTCACGACGCAGTCCCGCTTGAGCCAATCGGCCGAGGTCAGATTCCTCACGATAATCTCTCTCATGCCGCCTGATCCTGAAAGAAGAGGTCGCACTGGAATTCGCTGTCGAGCCGGTGCAGCTCGAAGGCCAGCATGACCAGCCGCACCTTCAACGCCTGCTGGCGCGTCTTGCGCCACAAGGAGTACAGATCCAGAAAGGAGTCGAGGGTGCGCTGAACGGTGAGCCGGCGCTCATAGGTTTCCAGGTCCTTCAGGAAGCGCTTGAACCGCGCTTCTGAGACCTCCGGCGCCGTCGGGACGATCTTGGGCTGTGACATCGGTCGATGAAACATATGCATCTTCTCCACCCTGCACCTCGTTGCGTGAACAAAAAAACCGAACCCCACCTGCGTGGCAGCTCGGTCGTCCATCGGGCTGAGGGACCCGTCAGCTTTATGACCCCGCTTACGCGAGGCACGCCATTCCGAACAGCATGTGAGATAACAAACAATGAATAGTCTTTGTAATACAATTTATAAATAGCATATTATTCAGGACAGCGTCAAGGCTCAGCGAGATTATTTTTAGGTCCTAGGTGCCGGCGGGCTACGTGTTTTTAAAGGCGAACGGGCAGATGGACTGGAAGGCGCACCAATGGCAGGCAAACTCCTGGGGCCTGGCTCGAAACGCTCCAGCCCTGATCCCCTGGGCCGCTTCATGTAGGAAGGCTTTGGCCCGTTCCAGGTCCGGCTCAGAAAACCGGGCCTGGCCGGTGACGCCGGTCTCCAGAAACCGCAGTTCGACCCGGCTTGGGAGGCGCCCGTTCAGGATTCGCCAGGCCAGCGCGTAGATCAACAGTTGGAGCGATTCCCGCGTGCGGCGGTCCGCCGCGGCCTGGTCGCGGACCTCGGACGATTTATAGTCGATGATGACTGCCTCCTCGCCCTGACGGTCCACTCGATCCCAGCGCCCCACCACCAACAGTTCATCAAGCCGGAATTTGAACTTTTCCTCGATCAGGGTCGGCCGCTCCGGCGTGGTCTGTTGCTGGGTGTAGAACCGGTGGAGGGTCTGCCGTCCCTGAGCCAGCCGAAGCTCCTCATGCTCGCGGGTCAGAAACCCTTCTGAACTCCAGGCGCGCTCAAAGGCCTGCAGCAGCTCGGCTTCATTCATCTCATGCCCTTGCAGCCGGCGCGTAAAAAACTGCGCCACCGCTTCATGCAGGGCGGAGCCGTAGACCACCAGATGATGGCGCATGACCGGAATGTTGAGGATGTGGCTGTAGCGGTATTTCAAAGGACAGGTGAGGTAGTCGTCCACCCCATGCGCATCAAGGCGCAGCAGGCGGCGGGCTCCGGAGGCCGGTGCCACCGGAAGAGGCGAACGCGCGGCTGAGCGCTCAATCAGCTCTTTGGCGCTGGCGGCCTTGGCCGCCGGATTGGGGGCGGAGAGATCCAGCGCCTCCAGGACGAACCGGCTGATTTTGCGCACCGTCTTTCCCCCGTAATCATAGGCGCAGGTCAGATGCAGCTCTTCCTTGGCCCGTGTCATGCCCACATAAAACAGCCGCCGCTCTTCCTGCAAATGGTAATCGCCGGCTGGGAGCAGGTCTTTGATCAACGCCTCCGGCAGCTCGATCGGATCTTTGCGCTGCGAGGTCGGAAACCGCCCCTGCACAAGGCCCACCAAGAACACCGCCGGAAACTCCAACCCTTTCGCCTTATGGAGGGTCAGGACATTGACCCGGTCCGCCCACGCGTCATCCTCCTCAAACGGCTCGTTGCCCATCGCCTGGAACAGCTCCAGGTGCTCCATGATCTCGGGCAGCCGGCCGCCGGCCAGCTCCTCAATGCGGCGCAGTTGGTTGAAAAACCTGGCGATGGTCTGCAGCTGCAGGTCCTCCTCAAGGCGCTCGCCGCGGCTCAACGCAGCGAGGAACCCGCGATCCGACAGCCATCGGTACAAGAGCTGCCCGCTGGACTGGGTTCGGGACAACTCGAGGAGGCTCGCGACGTCCTGGACCAACTGCGTGAGCGTGCGCGTGCCTGTTTCAGACAGCCTATCGGCGAGCGTCTCGTCCTGATCCAGACGCTCAAGGATCGCCCGGAGGCTCTGGTTGGTCCGGGAGGCCTGGGCGAGCACCTTGGCCAGATCATCCATCGGGCACCGGTACAGGCGCGAGCTGGCCACGTGGTACCAGCTCATGCTGTCATCGGGATCCGCCAAGGTCTTCAGGCAGGACAGGAGCATCTTGCACTCTTCCCTGGCGAAGAGGCCGCTTGAGCCGCTGAACTGCCACGGCACGCCGGCGACATTCAACGCGCGCAGGAACAGATCCGCCTCGCGGTTGGACCGGACAAGAATCGCGATCTCGCTGGCCCGGCGGGCGCCCGACTCGATCGCCTGGCGGATCGTGCGCGCGACCCAGTCCGCTTCGCTGCCGGCGGTGTCAAAAACCTGCAGGCGCGGCGGTTCCCCGCCCTGACGAGTGCTGGCCACCAGCTGCTTGTCGATGCCCTGCCGGACTTCGAGGCGATCCGGGTTATTGAATCGGATCAGCCGATAGGCGGAGTCGAGGATGGGTTGCGTCGAGCGGAAATTTTCCTTCAGGACGACCGTGCGGACCGACGGGGACGACTCGAGGAATTTCAGCACGTTGCTGATCGCCGCGCCCCTCCACTTATAAATGCTTTGGTCATCATCTGCTACCACCGTCACTTCGGCGGCGGGAGGAGCCAAGAGCTGCAGCAGGCGGAATTGGGCGTAGTTCGTGTCCTGAAACTCATCCACCAGAATGTAGCGAAAGCGCCGGCGGATCGTGGCCAGCACATCCGGATGGCGCTCGAGCAGGCGAATGGCCAGGAGCACCTGGTCCCCGAAATCGGTGGCGTCGGCCTGCGCGAGCAGCTGCTCGTAGCCCGCATAGCTGGCCGCCAGCTCCTGCACGCGCTGCGCTTCGGCGCGCAAGGCCTCATCACCGGGCTCGTGATCCGCCTGGCGCTGAAGCTGCTGCGCATAGGCTTGAAACTCTTCCGGCCCCACCGCTTCATCCTTGGCTCGGGTGAACACGGTGGCGAGCGCCTCCAGGAATCGCGTCGGGTCGTTGAGCGGCCGAAACTGCTGGAGAGGCAGCTCGAAGACGTGCTGGCGAAGAAAGACGAGCTGTTCAGCCTTTGAGAGGACGCGGAACTGGGGCGATAACCCCGTGTTCAGGGCGTGCTCGCGCAGGAGCTGATCCCCGAAGGCATGGAAGGTCTTGATGGACACCTCGACGTAGCCGTACGGAACCAGCAGGTCCACCCGCTCTTCCATCTGCGCCGCCGCCTTGTCCGTAAAGGTCAGCGCGAGGATCTCCTCGGGCCTGGCGCGCCTGGTGCACAGCAGCCAGGCGATGCGGCGGGCGATCACCGTGGTCTTCCCGGTGCCCGCCCCGGCGATGATCAAGAGCGGCCCTCCCTCGTGCACAACCGCCTCGCGCTGCGAGGTCGTGAGATCACCGAGCAGCGGTTCAGGGGGTTCTGCAACAGTCGGCGGGCTCTCGTGGCGGGTCGTCATGGGCACCGTCGTCGTCAGCCGGAACGGAACGCGCGGAGCAACGGACGGTTAGCGGTCGGCTGTGGCGACGTTGAACGTGAACGAAAACTCCAAGGATGTCTGCGGAAAGTCGTTCGCGTCAAAATCGGTTTTGAGGTTGGTGATCAACAGCCGCAGGCTCTTCGCATCTTTCATGGGGCTCCAAAACGCGATCAGCCCGTCGTGCACGACGCCGGGGTAGAGGTCTCCGGTCTGTATCGACGACTGCTGGATGAGCGCAAACCGCGTTTTGGGCTTGCGGGGCAGGAAGATCTTGCCGACCGGCACGCTGAAGCCGAAGTAGCCCGGACGCGCCTCTTCCAGGATCCCTCGCGTGATCGTGGAGATCGGCGCCCGGTATTCCGCGTAGGCGGTGACGTAATCGACGTTGAGCGGGGTGTACTGATTGCCCCGGTCATCCACCAGGGTGAACTGGGAGGGGCTCAGCCGAATCCGTTCGTCGCTCTTATTGGCGATCTTCACATAGAAGACCATCTGCTGCGGAAAATACGGATTCGACCCGGCCAAGTCGCCAAACACCGCCCGGTTGCTGAAGAACTGATGGAGATACTCGTTCGACGCATAGGTGGCGGTGACCTCAACATGACGTTGTTCCTGGGAGTGCGTGGAGGGCTCCACGTGCCAGGCCGTTCGCTGCCCGACGAAGGGGGCATCCGCCAGCGGTCCGCGGGCGAACCGTTCAAGCAGGAGGACGCTCTTCCGGGACTTGCCGCAGCCGGCGATCACCAGGAGGGCCGTCAGACCGATCACGATGTAGCGCATGTCACACCCCTGCAGTAAGTATACGCGATCCCGCTCACACCCGCTCGAACGGGTCAAATAACTTTTTGTATTCCTCAAGGCAGTAGCGGTCGGTCATCCCGCCGATATAGTCGCAGACCACGCGATGGGGCTCTTCGCCGCGCTGGATGCGCTGGCGCGTGGTGTTCGGCAGCTGCGCGGGGCTCTTGAGGTAATGCTGGAACAACTCACCGATACACCGCTTGGCCTTGTCGGCCATGCGCACGACGCGGTAGTGATGGTAGAACTGGTTCCAGAGCAGCCGCTTGAGCGGCGCGCGGAGGGCCTGCATCTCGTCGCTGAAGGCGATCAGCCGCTGCGTCGAAGCCCGGACATCCTCCACCAAGTGGATCTGGAGCTGCTTCAGGCGCTCGACGCTGGTGGTGATGAGATCCGTGACCTGGCGGTTGATCAGCGCGCGAATGATCTGGTACTTCCGGATCTCGCCGCTCGCCGCGCCGCCGCGGGAGTCGACCACGTCGCGGGCCTGTTGCCAGAGCGGCAGGGTGGCGAGGTCCTCTTCCCTCAGAATCCCCGAGGTGAGGCCGTCATCCAGGTCATGGTTGTCATAGGCAATTTCATCCGCGATGTCCGCGATCTGGCTTTCAAGGAGCGGCGCGAGCGTCGGATCAAGCGCCACCTGCATATCCGGCTGGTCATAGGGGGTTCGGTGCTTGTTGATGCTCTCCCGCGTCTCCCACGTCAGGTTCAACCCTGGAAACCCCTGGTAGCGCTCCTCCAGCAGGTCGACGATCCGCAGCCCCTGGATGTTATGATCAAATCCTCCGTGCTTTTTCATCAGCTCTCGCAGCGCGTCCTCTCCGGCATGCCCGAAAGGCGGATGGCCGATGTCATGGGCGAGGGCGACCGCTTCGACCAGATCCTCATTGAGCCGGAGGATCCGCGCAATGGAGACCGCAATCTGCGCGACTTCAAGCGTGTGCGTCAACCGCGTCCGGTAATGGTCCCCCTCATGGTTCACAAAGACCTGCGTCTTATACTCCAGGCGCCGAAACGCGGTCGTGTGGATGATCCGGTCGCGATCCCGACGGTAGACCGTGCGGTAGGGGTCTTCCGGTTCCTGGTGCTGGCGGCCCCTGGTGAGACGGCTCTTCATGGCATAGGGCGCCAGCCAGCGCTCCTCGCGCGCCTCGAGATCTTCACGCAGCACGATCGGCGCGGTGGTGTCCACGTACATATAAGAGTGCGTACAGTTCATCAAGCGACTGGGAGATCACCTTGGTGTGGCCCAGCACCGGCAGGAAGTTCGTGTCGCCCGTCCAGCGCGGCACCAGGTGCAGATGCAGATGCCCCGGGATGCCCGCCCCCGCCATCCGTCCAAGGTTCAACCCCACATTGAACCCGTGGGGATGCAGCCGGCTCTTCAGCCGCTTCATGAGCCGCCGGGTCACCCGCAGCATGTCGGTCCACTCCTCCACGCCGAGCCGTTCAAGCGCCCCCACATGCCGGTAGGGGGCGATCATCAGGTGGCCGTTGTTGTAGGGGTAGAGGTTCAGCAGCGCAAAGACCCGCGGCCCCCGCTCGATCACATAATGCCGGCGGTCCTGTTTCGACCGCTTCGCCGTGCAGAATATGCAGCGGCGCCGCTTCGGCTGCGAGAGAAAGCGGCTCCGCCACGGCGCCCACAGCCGATCGAACGCCGCCATCTAACAACACTTGCGGATCAATGTCTGGTTACGCATTGCCGTAAAGGCCACTCAGCATATCAAGGTCCGCGGCCTCCCAGATCCACATATTTGCCGCCTTCGCCAGGAGCTTGGCGTTTTCGCCCATGCCGGACTTCGTAATCACGATTTTGCGGGAGGGTTTCGGCGTCTGCTGACGGCAAAAGGCATCAAAGCTGGCGACGGCGCTCTCCTCAATCGGCCCTTCCTGCACCGTGGCGCACCACCGCTTGCCTGCGCCGTCCGCGACAAGATAGGCGTGCGCGCCGGACGCCTCAGCCGGCTGTGTGGTGATGCGGTCGAAGTGCGGCAACCGCCCGGTTTTCGAATCCAGCGAGAGCGTCTCGTCGCTGAATCGCCCAAATAACCCGGCCACCTGCGCTGAAAACGACAACCGGTGCGTCTGCATCCAGTGTGCCCACGCCGACCGGAGATACGCTTCAAGTCGCTGGCGCGTCTGCTCATCGTCCGGCCGCGCGTCGGAGCGCTGGCTGAGCACCACGGTGGATACCCAACAGCGCAGGATGGGATCAGGGACCATCCAGCAGGTGCCGTTGCGCTGCGCGAGGTCCTGCGTCACCAGCAGCTGGAGCGCTTCGGTCAGGCGCGCCCGTCCGATCCGCCGCCCGATGTCCGTCGCGGTCCGCGCCCCCTGGGCCACGTGCATCAACGCCTCCATCGCCCGTCGGCCGTGGCGCAGGTGCGCCAAGGGCTCCGTGCGCGCGACGCACCACTGGTGGAGGACGCCTTCACCGTTGCCCAGCACGTCCCACGCGGTGCGCAGGAACAAGGATTCATCGAAGTCGCGCTGCTGCGCGAGGGCGGCGAGTTCCCTGAGCCGCTTGAGGAACACCGTCAGATGCCAGGGTGAGGCGCCGAGCCACTTGAGGAGAAACGGCGTCATGGCGCGGGCGCCCCGCAGGCCTTTCAGCTCCTGCTGCACCCACCTGGAAACGGTCTCGGCGTCCAGCGCCTCTGCGGTGAGGAGCTCGAACTGCCCAAACAGCAGCTGGAGCCGTTCGCGCAGGATGGCTCGCGCACGATACGGTGACGAGCTGGACAGGACAAACAAGGTCGTGGGCCAGGTCATCACACGTTTGCCCAGTTCATGAAAACCATGGCTGAGTCCGAGTTCTTCCAACAAGAGAAACTCATCCAGGATCAGCACGCAGGGCTTTTCAAGCTCCCTGATCAGGAGGGGCACCACATCCAGGGCTCGGGTGAATGCTTCCCCATAGAGGCGCCGCGTCAGCAACCCCTCAATCGACCCCACCGCAGCCACGGTCTTCGGCAGTCGCCTCTGGGCGCGTTCCAGCAGCACATCGAGCGGCGCGGATGCCGCGCTGTCGGGCTCGACGACCTGCAGGCCTGACTGGATCACCGCAGAAAGAAATCGCTGGAGGAAGCTGCGGCACGATTCTCGGTAGAGCGGACAGTAGATAAGCAACAGCTGTTCCTGGTGGCGGCCGAGCAGCTGCTGCAACTGGAACGTCTTACCGCTTCCCGGCGGACCGATGAGCGCGAGATTACGTCGGAACCCTTCCCTGAACGCGTGCAGGCGCTGAGAGAGGTGCTGGGCAAGGGCGGGACGCAGATTGGTGATGATCATGGGCTAACGGGACGGAAGCAACGCGAGGGCTCTCGTTGGTTTGACGCCCTGGCGGACCTGGAAATGCAGCGCGCGTGAGCCGATCGTGCCCAGGGGAACGCCTTGTCGGAGCTGGACGCCAGGAGCCACCAGGATCTGATCCATCCCTGCATAGATCGTCAGGTAGCCGTCCAAGTGATCGACCACCACCGCCTTGCCCCACCCGGCAAGGCGGGATGTGGCCACCGCCACACGGCCGCTGCGCGAGGCCCGCACGAGGCTTCCAGGCGCCGCGGTGATATCGAGACCGCCGGAGCTCGAAGCCACGAATGAGCCGCGCAAGGGCCATAGGAATCGATCCGATTCCGGCGGCAACGGGATAAAGAGCCGCTGCCCGGTTTTGAGCTGCGTGGCGGATGGCAGCCGGTTCGCGGCAGCGAGGGTGCCCACATCATGGCCGTAGGCGTAGGCAATCCTCCACAGCGTTTCGCCAGGACGCACCACGTGGTAGGAGCCTTGGAGCGTCGGGACCGCCCGCCGTGCTTCCGAGACGTACTCGACCGGCGCCGACGCGCAGCCAGCACTCATCACACACCACAGAACCACAGAACTCCACAGAAGCACAGAGCGTCGCTTGTTCGCTGCCATGATAAAAACAAGAGCGGGCGATGGGAGTCGAACCCACGACATCCAGCTTGGGAAGCTGACGTTCTACCGCTGAACTACGCCCGCACTGTATCTCCTTGGATCGTCATTATAACGTAGTCGCGGAGGGTGAACGAGCGAATTGTCGGATTGTCTCTTTAAGTGCTCGCGTGGCCGCCTCAGGATCGGCGGCGGCGCAGACGGCTCGCACCACCGCCACGCACCGCGCCCCCGCTTCCAGCGCTTGGGGCAGCGTGGTGCGGTCAATCCCGCCAATGCATACCACCGGCAGTGTCACGCGCGCCATGACGTCGCTGATGAGTCCAAGGCCCACGCCGGCATAGTCCGGTTTTGTCGGGGTGGGAAACACGGGGCCGAGGCCGATGTAGTCCGCGCCCTCCCGCCACGCAGCCAGCGCCTGTTCGAGGCTGTGCGTTGACTTCCCGATCAGCGAGCCCTGCCCTACCAGGTGCCGGGCCGCGCTGACCGGCCCATCGTCCTGACCCAGATGAACGCCCTGCGCTCCCACAGCGTGGGCGACCTCAGCGGAGTCGTTGACGATGAGCGGAACGCCGGCGGCCTGCGTGAGCGGCAGCAGGCGCTGTGCTGTCTCTTTCAGCGCGGTGATCGGCGCGGTCTTATCCCGCAGCTGGATCGCATCGGCGCCCCCGCGGATGGCCGCGGCGGCCACCTCCGCCAGGTCGCGGGTTCCCACAGCGGCTTGGTCAATGATGACGTACAGCTGCCACCAGCAGCAAGAGCGCACGTTCCACCTCGTACGTTCGGAAGCGAAGGCGCTGGAAGGCGGCGGTGTGCTCTGGGGCGATCAGCCGGGTGCACTCTTCCAACGTCCGAAGCGACTCCTTCGTGCGCTGGAAGTTGATCACGAACAGCCGCTCAAGCGAGTCGATGCGGCGAGACGCCGAGCGCCTGCCGATATCCCGCCCGCTCGCACGCGCCGCCACGAGGTCTACGGGGCGAATGGGAAGTCTGCGGACCGCTTGGGCGATGGCGTGACGCAGGGCGCGGATCTGCCGAAAGCACCGCGGCGATTCCAGGTAAAACCGAACGATCTCTTCACAGACCCGTGCGCCCTCAAGCGCCCGATTGGTGTTGGCATCAATCAGCCGGAGCACCGCGTGCGGCTTCATCCATTCCGGATCCGCGCGATCAGCCGGGAGGTCGAATAGCCTTTGACGAGCGGAAGGCGGATCACGCGGCCGCCGTTTCGCTCGACCACTTCGCGGCCCGCAATCTGCCAGAGCCCCCAGTCAGCCCCCTTGATCAGGACATTCGGCCGAAGCCGCGCAACCAACCGCTGGGGGGTGGGCTCATCGAAGATCGTCACATAATCCACGCACGCCAGCGCCGCCAGCACGAGCGCCCGGTCATCCTGCCGGATGATCGGCCGGCCGGGACCCTTCAACGCCCGCACGGATCGATCGCTGTTGATGGCCACGACGAGAAGATCGCCCCGCCGCTTGGCCTGCCCAAGCAGCTTCACATGCCCGGCATGGAGCAAATCAAAACAGCCGTTGGTGAAGACGACCGTCCGGCGCGCGGATTGCGCCCGGCGGATGATCCGGGCGAGCGCCGCCTGGGAGGCGACGATGTTACGCCGCGCGCCCGTGGGCCGATGCCGCGAGCTCATCTTCCACCAACCCACAGAGGATATGGCCAATAGTCAGGTGAAGCTCTTGAATGCGGGCGGTCACCGTCGAAGGGATACCAATGCACACATCGCACCAGTCGGCCATCGTCCCGCCCGAGCCGCCGGTGAGCCCGATGGTGGCGATGCCCAGCCGCTTGGCCTGCTTGAGCCCGTTCACCACATTGCGCGAATGGCCCGAAGTCGACAGGCCGACCGCCACATCACCGGGCTGCGCCAACCCCTCAAGCTGCCGCGAGAAAATCTGGTCAAAAGCGTAATCGTTGCCGATGGCGGTCACGCTCGCCATGTTGTCCGTCAAAGAGATAGACGGCAGCGAGCGCCGTTCCTGCTGAAAGCGGCCGACGAACTCCCCCGCCATATGCTGGCTCTGCGTGGCGGAGCCGCCGTTGCCGAACCAAATGATTTTCCTGCCGCTGTTGATCGCCTGCGCCATCAGCCCGCCGGCCTTGGCGATCAGGGCGATTTGCGCCGCGGGCAGCTCTTGGTGGAGCTGTCCGGTTTCACGGAGCGTCGAGGTAATTTGGTCAATGGACCGCAATCCGGTCATCCCACCCCCTGCGCCTGACGGCGGCTGTTGTGGTAGGCACGAGCCACCGCCGTCACCGGCGGCGTCCTCCGCGGGTTGCAATCTGTTGGCCGGACGCCGACGGGGCTTGCCAACGGCACACCGGCGTAGGGGGCGGGATCAACCGAAGAAGATCTTTGCGAGATCATAGAGGCGCCGATCCACTGTTTTGAGCGTTCCAGTCGCCTGTGCAATGGGCACCGCTACGATCTGGTTGCCCTGCAAGCTGACCATCATGCCAAACCTCCCCTCAAGAACCAGCTCAACCGCCTTGACACCGAACCGGGTCCCCAGCACCCGATCAAAGGCCGTGGGGCTGCCTCCGCGTTGCAGGTGTCCCAGGACGGTCACGCGGGTTTCGTAGCTGGTCCGCTGCTCAATCAGGGCGCCGAGGGTGTGCCCGATGCCGCCGAGCCTGACATGGCCGAACTCATCCAATTTTTCTCCGGATGTGACCAAGGCCTTGTCCGCAAACTGCGCCCCTTCTGCGACGACGACGATGCTGAAGTCCTTCCCGCGGGCGTGCCGCTTTTTGATCAGCTCGCACACCGCATCGAGATCGATCGGCTCTTCAGGAATCAGAATGATATCCGCGCCGCCGGCGATGCCGGCGTAGGTCGCGATCCATCCGGCATGGCGCCCCATCACCTCCGCCACCATGACGCGGTGGTGGCTTTCCGCGGTGGTATGGAGCCGGTCGATCGCCTCCATCGCGATGTTGACCGCGGTGTCAAAACCGAACGTAAAGTCCGTCGCCGAGAGGTCGTTATCGATCGTCTTGGGCACGCCGACGACCCGCTGGCCGTCTTTCGCCAGCTTGGTCGCCACCCCCAGCGTATCTTCCCCGCCGATCGCAACCAGCGCATCCAGCTTGAGCGCCGTGATCTGCTCAAGCGCCTTCGCCAGATCCTCAGGCCGTTTGTACGGGTTGGTGCGCGAGGTGCCGAGGATGGTGCCCCCTCGATGCAGGATGCCTGACACCGACTGCAGCGTCAACGGCATGGTGTCGCCGTCGATCAACCCTTTCCAGCCGTTGCGGACGCCGACGACGGCCAGACCTCCCTGAATCGCGCGGCGTGTCACGGCGCGAATCACCGGGTTTAAGCCCGGGCAGTCGCCGCCCCCCGTGAGAACACCTAACTGACGTACGGCTTGTCCCGTCATTCCCCCTCTCCGAGTTGGAGTTGCCGGTCGATATAGTCGGTGGCAATTTGTCCCCGCCAAAACGTGGGGTCGCTGAAGATCTGCTTATGGAGCGGGATTGTCGTCTTAATCGGCTCAATGAGAAGCTCATCCAGGGCGCGCTGCATGGTTCGAATCGCATCCTGTCGGGTCTCCGCAAACGTGATCAGCTTGGCCAGCAGCGAATCATAGAACGGGGGGACGTCGTAACCGGAGAAGATGTGCGTGTCCACCCGCACCCCCGGCCCGCCTGGCGCCTGGTAGACGGCAATCCGACCTGGGCTTGGGCTGAAGCCGTTGGTGGGATCCTCCGCGTTGATGCGGCATTCAATCGCCGCCCCCCGCAGGGCGACGTCATCCTGCTTGAGGCTCAGCGTCTCACCGGCGGCCACCCGAATCTGTTCCTTGATGAGATCCACGCCCGTGACCATTTCCGTCACGGGATGCTCCACCTGAATGCGGGTGTTCATTTCGATGAAGTAGAAGGAGCCATCGGTGTCCAGCAGGAATTCCACGGTCCCAACCGACCAGTAGCCGGCCGCTTTGGCGGCGCGCACGGCCAGCTCCCCCATTTTGCGGCGGAGCTTGGCATCCACTGCGGGCGACGGCGCCTCCTCGATGAGCTTCTGGTGCCGGCGCTGGATGGTGCAGTCCCGTTCCCCCAGATGGATGGTATGGCCGGACTTATCCGCGAGGATCTGAAACTCAATGTGCCGCGGCTGCTGGAGGTACTTCTCCACGAATATCTCGCCGCTGCCGAAGTTCGCCTCCGCCTCGGACTGGCACGTCATGAGCGCGCTGATGAGCCGCACGTCGTTGTGGCAGACGCGCATCCCGCGGCCGCCGCCTCCCGCCGCCGCCTTCACAATCACCGGGTACTGAATGCGGCGGGCGGTCTTCAGCGCCTCTTCTTTATTCCGGATGGCCGACATGCTCCCGGGGATGATGGGGATGCCGGCTTTTCGCACGAGATCCTTCGCAGCGATCTTGTCGCCCATCAGCCGGATCGACTGGGCGGAAGGCCCGATGAAGTTGATATTGCACGATTCGCAGATTTCGGCGAAATGGGCGTTTTGGGACAGAAAGCCGTAGCCCGGGTGGATGCCGTCCACATCCGCGATTTCGGCGGCGCTGACGATGGCCGGGATGTTCAGGTAGCTCTGCTCGGATCTGGCCCCTCCGATACAGATGGCTTCATCCGCCAGGCGCACGTGCAGGCTGCTCCGGTCGGCCTCGGAGTAGACCGCCACCGTGCGGATGTTCAGCTCCTTGCAGGCGCGGATGATTCTGACGGCAATTTCGCCTCGATTGGCGACGAGGATTTTCGAGAACATCGCGGGCGGTTACGGGGGTGGTTCCACCGCAAACAGCGGCTGGCCGAACTCAACGGGAGCCCCGCTCTCGACCAGGATCTCCACGATGCGCCCTCCCACCTCGGATTTGATCTCATTCATCAGCTTCATGGCTTCAATGATGCACACGACCTGCTCGACCTCGATGTCCTGGCCGATCTCGACGAACGGCGGCGCATCCGGCGCGGAGGCGCGATAGAACGTGCCGACCATGGGGGATTTAATGACAATGCGACGGCCCTCGTCGGCGGCGGCCGGCTTCGCCCCGCCGGGGACAGGGGCTGGCTGAGGCACGCCAACGACGTATTCCACCAGCTGGGGGCTCGGGCCGGACGAGGCCTTCTTCAGCCGGATGCGAAGCCCCTGGTGTTCCATTTCCAATTCCACGAGCCCACGGCTCTCCATGAGCTGGAGCATCTCTTCAATCAGCCGAAAGGCTTCTCGTTCGGATGACTTCAGTCGTTTGTCCACGTTGACCTCCGGGCTACACGCGGGAGACGTAGGTGCCGGTTCTGGTATCGACGCGAATCAGATCCCCGGTGTCCACAAACAGCGGAACTTGAATGGTTGCCCCTGTCTCGAGGCTCGCCGGCTTCATGCCACCCTTTGAGGTGTCCCCTCGAATGCCGGGCTCGGTGGAGGCGACGTGAAGCTCGACAAACATGGGCGGCTGGATCCCGATCAGCTGACCGTCGTGAAACTGGCCTTCGAGTTCCATGTTTTCTTTGAGAAACCCCGCGCCTTGGCCGATCAGTTCCGCCGAGACCTGGAGCTCCTCGTACGTTTTCGTATCCATCAGGTGGAAGGTCTCGGCGGTGCGGTAGAGGTATTGGAGGGTTCGCTTCTCGATGTACGCTTCCTGGAACTTCTCGCCCGCCCGGAAGGTACGCTCGATGACCGAGCCATCCCGCATCCGCCGCAGCTTGGTCCGGACAAACGCCCCGCCCTTGCCGGGCTTGACGTGCTGGAACTCGACAATCACCCAGAGCTGACCGTCCATCGCAATGGCTTCGCCGTTGCGGAATTCTGTGGTCGAAATCATCCCCCCACCTGCGCCTGACGGCGGCTGCTGGGTTGCTCGTGGGTCGCCGCCGTCATCGGCGGCGTCTTCCACGTGTTGACATCTGTTGGCTGGACGCCGGCGCAGGTGGGGGGATCATCCCTTCGCGCTCCCCCGCGTCCTCCGCGCCAGTCTGCGGGGGCCGCTGGCGGCTGTGAGCAGCGCTTCAAGGCCCAAGCGGTAGCTGTCAGGGCCGAATCCGCTCACCTGGCCGCGACACACCGGCGCAATCAGCGACTGGTGGCGAAACGCTTCGCGGGCATAGAGATTGGACAGATGCACCTCGACGGCCGGGATCCCGGCGGCTTCAATCGCATCCCGGATGGCGACGCTCGTGTGCGTGTAGGCGGCTGGGTTGATCAACAGGCCGTCATACCGGCCTCTCGCTTTGCCGATCAGCTCCACGATGTCCCCTTCGTGATTGGATTGCACGATCGTCAGGACGGCACGGCGCGCCTTGGCCGTCTGCGCGAGGGTGCGGTTGATGGCCGCCAATTCCGCGGTCCCGTAAATCGAAGGCTGGCGCGATCCTAAGAGCTGCAGATTCGGACCGTGAATCACGAGAATTCTCATCTGAATTGTTGATTTCACAGATCGCAGGACATCTGACAGTTATAGAGCTGATTACGCAGATCAAACGGTCTTGTCTGTGTAATCAGTTATTCGGCTGTCAACAAACTTGCGAATCTGTGTAATCATACCCTGTTTTTTGGTAGCTCGGCCTCCTCAATCAACATGACTGGGATGCCTTCCCGGATGGGGTAGCGGCGTCCGCACTGGATGCACACCAGCCGCTCGCCCTCGAGCTTGACCTCGGTCTTGCACGCCGGACACGCGAGGATCTCCAAGAGCGTGGGATCAATCATGCGCGAGCTCCTTGAGAGTGGCCGTGTCGATCACCGGCTGTTCCGTTGCACCCGGGACGTCGAGCCCCTGACCGATCCGCAGATCCTGGATCCGTTCGATGCGCCGGTCCAGCTGCTTGAAGCTCTTGCTGTCGATGTCCCGGTAGAGTTCATCCGCGGACCGCAGCGCCTCGCCGAGCTTGAGGAAGCGCTCCTTAAACAACCTGAACATCCCCAAAAATTCCGCGATGGCTGCGACAATCTCCCCGACCGTCTGCACCTGATAATAGCTCTGCCACGCCTGCCAGAGCAGGCGGAGGTGGGCGTAGAGCGTCCACGGCCCGCAGACGATGAGCCGCTTGGCCAGCGCCTCATCGATCAGCCCCGGCATCCATTCATTCACCGCCCCGTACACTTGTTCATTGGGGATGAACATGAGCACGTAATCCGGCGAGCCGGAGGCGGGCTGGGCGTAGTCGCGCCGTTCCAGCGCCCGCAGGTGGGTGCGCACATCCTTCAGGAACTGCTCCTGGTAGCCGCGGCGCTCCTCCTCCCGCTCGCTGTTGCAGTACTTGATGTAGTTATCGAGGGGGAACTTCACGTCCATGTAGAAGGCGTGGTCCTCCTGATCTGGCAGGCGGAACGTGAAATCCGGCCGGCCCAGCGGGGCGTTGCGCTGCTTCTCGTAGTGCACGCCTTCCCGCAATCCGCACACCCGCAGGATGTCATCCGCGGTCTTCTCGCCCCACTGCCCGCGGACTTTGGCGTTGCCCAGCATGGAGGTGAGCTGCTGCGTGGTCTGGTGGAGCTTCTGCGTCTCCGCATGCACCGTCGCCAGCTGCTGCTCCAGCGCCCCATACCTGACCGTCCGGTCGCGCTCCACCTGCCGCGACAGCTGCTCGTACTTGGCCAACTGCGCCTCTAGGCCCTGCACGGTCTTTTCCACCTCGCGCTTGCGCGCCTCGAGGTCACCGGCCTGCTGGGCGTGTCCGACCGCCAGCCGCTGCTCCGCCAGCGTCACCAGCGTCTGCTGAGCCGTGGTAAGCGACTGCTGCACGGCCTCGCTCACCCACCGGGCCGTTTCCCGCCTGATGAACCAGAATGCTGCAATGAGCAGGACTCCGACGGCGACCACCACCAGCACGACAGCCATCATGCCCCCGCCACCCCTCCGCTCTTCGACAGGTACCGCATGCGCAGCTGGTACAGCGCGTCTTTCAGCAACTTCTCTTCATCAACGGCCAGGTTCCCTTTTGTCTTCTCTTCAAGGACGCCCAACAGATCGATGAGGTACTTCGCCTGCGGAAGGTTCGCCGCCTGCTTGCGGGTAGCCGGATGGGGCATGTCGCCGAGCGCAATCAACGCTTCCATGGCCAGCCCGGAGACAAACAGGTCAAACCGCGCCTGCGGCAGCTCCTCAGGTTGCGGACCGGCCTGCCCCGCCGGCTGAGCTCCCGCCTGGCCCGGTCGGGGTGCGGCCGCCTCGGCGACGCGTTTTTCTCGCTCCGCCTGTTCCTTCCACGATTCATCCACCCGCTTTGTACTCGGCTCGTCCATCAGAAAAGATGATTTCACAGATTCGCAAGTTAGACGACTGTCGAAGGGCTGATTACACAGATAAAACCGGTCTTGTCTGTGTAATCTGCTCTGTGACTGTCAACCGACTTGCGAATCCGTGTAATCATGTTATAACGACGCCGGCATAGCCGATGACGGCATGGGGATCGCCGCCGGTCTCCGCGCTGGTGCTGTAGGCTGCCACCGTGGCGCGAGCCGCTCCCAACGTCTTCGCCGATTCGATGGCGCACGCCACCGCCCCGTACCCGCACATCCGCGATCCCTCCCGGACCTGGCGGATCAACGCGCGGCTGTCCAGCGCGCCCAGGGCATCGAGGAGCCGCCGGTCTTGCGCGGCGCCCTCCGCCTGCGTCTCATAGTGTGAGAGATCCGAGCTGGCGATGATGAGCACCGGCTCTTCCGCCATGCGGATGACCTCTGCCAACCCGCGGGCCAGCTGCGTGAACTGGGCCTCGTCATCCGAGCCGACCACGATCGGCACGACCGTCAGGTCCGAGGGACCCAGCCACTGCAAGAAGGGCAGCACGACTTCAATGGCGTGTTCGCCGCGTTGGGACCAGGCATCCGCTTCAAGAAAGGGGCACCGCCTGCGCAGCGCTTGCGCGGCCCAGGTGTTGATCGAGACATCGCCGAGCGGGGTGCGGTAGGCCCCGTCCGTCATGACGCTCCACGGCATCCAACTGCCGGTGTGCGAGGGGCCGAGGATCACGCACTGTCGTGGAATGACCGTGCGCGCCAATGTCGCTCCCAGGACAGCGCCGGCACGGGTGTAACTTCCATGAGGCACGACCACCGCGTGGGCCTGGACCCGCGCGGTCTCGGTCCTGGTGAACGATGCCAGCTGTTCTCTCAGCCGCATCGGATCGGCTGGATAGAAGTATCCAGCCACCGCTGGCCGTCGAATAACGCTCACACCACGCGCGGCTGGGGGCTGGGGGCTGGGGGCTGGGGGCAACTGCCCTGAGCCCTGCCCGCTCCGGCGCTCGTGCTCGGCGGGCCGGGGAGCCCAGAACCCTGAGCCACGCATCGTGAAGTTAGCGGACATGACCGTTAGGGGAGATGACGACCCGGGCGCGCTGCTGCATCGTCAGGTATCGCTTTGCGGCGTCATCCACCGTCGAGGCGGTCACCGCGTTGATCCTGTCTTCATACCGCATCCACGCATCAAAGCCGACGCCATAGAGCTCATCGATGGCCGAACGTTTGGCCAGACCCGCCAGGTGCTGCAGCTCAAGCCGGTGCAGCCCGATGAGGTAGCGGCGGGCCTGGTCCACTTCTTCTTCCGTGAAGCCCTCCGCAAGCACCAGCTGCAGCTGCTCGTCCAAGACACGCAGCACGTGAGCCTGCTCCGCCGGTTTGGTCGCCGCATAGATCATCAGGTAGCCGGGATCCCAGCCCGGCGTATGCACGGCCCCTAAGGTATAGGACAGGCCGTGCCGTTCCCGTACCGCTTGGAAGAATCGCCCCGCCATGCCGGAGAGGATCGCCGTCATCACATCAAGGGCGTAGCGGTCGGCGCTCGTGTGCGTGCTGCCGAGAAATCCCAGCATGATCACCGCCTGCTCTTTGTCCAATGTCTGGGCGGCTTCAAGGAGGCGAGACGGGCGTGCTTCAGGCAGCTCCGCCGGCCAAGGAGACACGCCCCTCGGCATCACGCCGAAGGTTCGGCTGAGCTGCTGCGTCACCTCGGCTTCATCGAGCGACCCGAACACGCCGACCACCATGTTCGAGGGAACCAGCCAGCGCTTGGCAAAGGCGGCGCAGTCTTCGCGCGTCAGCTGGCCGATGGTGCTCCTGTCCCCGAGCGGGTGCAGCCGATAGGGATGGGTGCCGAAGAGCGTTCGGCGGAGCAGCCGCCCGCCCACATGGAACACATCGTCCTCCTGTGCCAGCAGCTCCTTGGCGATGAGCCGGCGCTGGTTGGCCACCGCATGCTCCGGAAACTCGGATTGGGTCACCAACTCATGAATCAGCGCGAGGCCTTCCGGGAGATCTTCCGACAGCACCTGCAGCACGAGCCCAAATCCGTCGCGCCCGCTGAAGGCTTCGAGTCGACCACCGAGCGATTCGACCTGCTGGGCGATCTCAAAGGCGCTCTTGCGCTTCGTCCCTTTGGTGAGGAGATTGGCGACGAGATTCGAGAGCCCCTGGGTGTCCTCCGTTTCCACTCGGACGCCCCCGTGAAACGCCACGACCATCGCCGCAATCGGCAGGCTCGTCTCGGTGCCGACGAGGAGCCGCGCGCCGTTTTCCAGCGTGATGCGGTTGACGTGAGCCCCGCGGGTCCCGGCTCCAGCGTCCGCGGCCGCCTCCACCGAGGGCGCCGCGGTGAGGGGACGAATGATCGCGGTCGTCATTTTCGCGGGATCGCAGTAGCGCTTGGCCGCAGCCTGAACCTGTCGGGCCGTGACGCGCGCGATCCCCTCCACATAGCGACGGCTAAACAGCGGGTCGCCGGTCAGGCTCATCGAGTTCGCCAGGTCCCCCGCCTTGGCTTCAACCGTTTGCAGGCCGAACAGATAATCCGCGCTCACCTGCCGCTTGGCTTTCCGCAGTTCGGCATCGCTGATCCCGCGTCGCTGAATGTCCGCCAGCACCTCCAAGGCGGCCTGGATGGCGGCGTCCGTGTTGTCAGGGTCCGTGCGGAGCTGGATCCCCAACACCCCCGGGTCGTAGGGGGTGTAGTTCCACGCGTTCACGACACTGGCCAGCTCGTGTCTGCGAACCAGCGTCTCGTACAACCGGGAACTGCGGCCGCGACCCAGGACACTGGCCAACACATCAAGCGGGTACAGATCCGGCTCTGAAAGGCGGGTGGAGGAAAACCCCAGCACGATATAGGCGCTCTGCACCGGCAATGCAAGCGTTGCGGTCTTGGCGCTGGCCGGCGGCGGCTCCTGAGGCACGAGGAGTTGTTCGGGGCTTCCGGTCCCGCGGGGCCAGCCGCCGAAGATCGTCCTGGCGAGCTCCGGCAGCGCGCGGCCGTCGAAGTCGCCCACACACGCGATCGTGACATGCTGAGGCTGGTATTGCGCCGCGTAAAAGGCGGCCAGGTCCTTCACCGTCAGCTGCTCCAGCAACGGTTGGTAGCCCAGAATCGGGTGGCGGTAGGGGTGCTCAAGGAAATGGCGGTTGAAGAAGAGCTGGCTGATGCGGCGATCCGGGTCATCCAGGTTCATCTGGATTTCCGAGATGATCACCGCCCGCTCCTTGTCGAACTCCTGCTGGTCGAACACCGCATGCTGCAGGATGTCCGCCAGCAGCTCGAGCGCCTCGCGCAGGTGGCGCGCTTCCACAAAGAGCGTCACACCCGTGGTGTCAAATGAGGTAAAGGCGTTGATCGTGCCGCCGTAGCGCCGCACCTCCTGCTCGATCGTGCCGGGGGGCCGCGACGGTGTCCCCTTAAAGAGCATATGCTCGATAAAGTGGGTGATGCCGGTTCCGCCGTAGGGCCCTTCTCCGCGCAACCCGCCCCTGATCCTGGCCTCAAGGGCCACCAGCGGCTGGCGGTGGTCCTCTTCCCAGACCAGCTGGAGCCCGTTCTCCAACTGCAGTGGCTCACCGGAGCTCGGGGGTGCGGCAGCCGGCGCGGAGGGGTGAGTTACCATGACGCCGCCGAGCAGGAGAAGCGTGGAGAGACATCGGCAACGACGGTCGCGGTAGATATGTGGACGTCCTTTCGTTTCCGAAGGGAGGGGTGGGACGGGCACTCAGGTGGACGACGCCGTGCGAGCGCGGCGGCTGATCGCCTGCCGCAGCTCTCGGCGCTTGCGCTCGCTGGGCTTCTCGTAGTGCTTTTTCGCTTTCAGCGCCTTGAGAATACCTTCACGCTCCAACATGCGCTTAAAACGCCGTAACGCCTTTTCGAGTGACTCGTCGTCCCGGACTTCTACGCGCGGCATCTGCTCGCCTCAATGATCTCTTATTATAGAAGTGGAACCGCACGCTGTCAACCTAGCGCTCTGTTGGGTAGTGTCTCAGTTTGGCGGGTGACGCCGGAGGGGAGGCCCCTGCCGGCCGGCCGTTCGACAGCACCAGACCTCACCTCGTATCCGATGACAGCACCCCACGTCCCCTGCGCGGGGTAGGACGGCCGGCGGGGTCCCGCAGGCGGCAGGCCCCGCCAAACTGAGACACCACCCTCTGTTGGGCTCAGGAGCCTGAGAGAAATTCCAGCGGCACGACAATGGTCTTGTTCGGCTCCTCCATCGAGGGCGGAAAGGGGAGAAAGGGAGCGGCCTCCTTCACGATGCGCAGGGCGATCCCTTGGAGGCTGCGGGAGGAGGCGGACCGGTCCGACACAATCACGGCCTCCTGCACCGCCCCCGACGCCTTGAGCACAAACGAGATATACACGAGGCCGCCCGTCTCTTCCACGGTCATCCACATCTGTTGATCGGCCGTCCGCTGAATCTGCTCCCGAATGGCGCTGAAGTAGCTGAGCAACACCGGATCGCCCCGCGAGGCGTCCACCAGATCCGTCAAATCGACGAGGGAGGCGCGGGCCGGCATGCTTTCGGCCAGGGGGCGCTCCCCGGCCAGAAAAGGCCGGTCAGGGATGCGAATCTGCATGCGCTCCGCCACATGGCCGGGGGCGGGTGCACTGATCGCATCGCGCTTGGCCCGCAGGAGCTGATCGTGGAGGACCCGCATCTCCTGTTCGGCGATATTATAGTCATAGACCACTTCAAGCGGCCCGGTGGGTGCGAGGAACAGGAACCAGTCCAGCGACAGGAGTTGGCCGATCAGCATGACGAGGTGGATGCCCAGCGAGAGGCTAAAGGCGATCGTAAAGACCCGGTCCCCGTTCATGAGATGCCGGCGTTATCCTTCAGGCGACGGCCAGCCATACCGGCCGAGGAGCGGCACGAACACACACCCAGCGACGCTTTTCCTGATGATCTCGTCACGTCGGCGTTCGACCTCCACGAGGGTTTGGGCCTCGTGTGACCCCACCGGGAGCACCAGCCGTCCGCCGTCCGCCAGCTGCGCCAGCAGGGGCCGAGGGACGTCCGGGGCGGCGGCGCTGACGAGGATGGCATCGTAGGGGGCATGGGCGGGCCACCCGAGCGTGCCGTTGCCCGTCGTCACATGGACGTTGAGGTATCCCAGTTCGGCCACGCGTGCTTTCGCGGCCTGCATGAGTTCCGGCAGGCGTTCCACCGCGAACACGTCGAGCGCCAGCTCCGCCAGGATCGCCGTTTGGTAGCCGGAGCCCGCCCCGATTTCGAGCACCCGTTCATGGCCCTGCAGGCGAAGGCGGCTGGTCATCAACCCCACCATGTACGGCTGACTGATGGTCTGGCCGCGTCCGATGGGTAAGGGGTGATCCGCATAGGCTTCCTCGCGGTACTCGGCCTCCACAAACAGGTGCCGCGGGACGTTGCGGAAGGCTGCGAGGAGCCGCTCATCGGTCAACCCGCGCGCCTTGAGCTGCTCTTCGACCATACGGGCTCGGAGTTCCTCGAAGCTCATCCCACACCCTGCCGGTGGCGGGGCGCCCGCGTCTCTGCGCCCCGTTGGCTGTTCATGGCCACCCCTCGGTCGCACCGCCAGGGCCGTGGCACGCGTTCCGCCCCGCGCGGACGGCCCCGCCTGCGTGCCGCAGGCTCCCGGCAGGGCGTGGGATCATCCTCGCATCACCAGGTGACGCAGGAGCTGGACGAGAAACCGCACCCCCTCCCGGACGGGGCGGATATGGCTGCGGTGCTGGTCGTAAATGCTGCGCACCGGGACCGAGACGATTTTCCATCGCCGCGCCGCGGCGTTCAAGACGAGCTCCGTTTCCACGTCGTATCCCCGGGCCCGGAGGGGCACGTGCTCCATCACCTCCTTGCGGATGAAGCGAAATCCGCACTGCGAGTCCGGGATGCGCTGACGCACCACCGCAGAGATCAGGGCGGACATCAGCCGGTTCGTCTGCCACCGGATCCTCGGCATCACGGCGCCGTCGGTCATCCGGTTGCCCAGGACGATGCCGGCATGCTGGAGTTCGCCGGTCCGAATGAGCTGGATGATCTCGGCCGGATCATGCTGCCCATCGCTATCCATCGTCACGATCCCGTCGTACCGGAACCGCCTCGCATACTCGATGGCCGTGCGAAGCGCCGTCCCCTTTCCCCGATTGCGCAGATGACTGATCACCACCGCCCCCCGCTGCGACGCGATGGCGGCGGTGGCATCCTGCGAGCCGTCATCGACGACGATGGTATCAAACCCCAGGAGCTTGACCCGCTCCACGAGAGGCCCGATCGTCCGGGCCGCTTCATAGGCGGGGATAACCACGCAATAGCGCCCCGCGATCTTCATCCTACCACCGGCTGAAACATGAGCCACTGCTCGGGAAACCGTTTCACGTATCGTTCGACGCTGGCCGCGTAGGACTGGATGAGCGACCGGACGGCCCGTTCCCCGCGATCGGTCATCGGCGGCCACACGGGCGGTTCGAAGCAGAGCCGGAACTTCCAGAGTCCTTCCCGGATCAGAAAGGTCGGCACGATCGGGGCCCGCCCCCTGAGACTGAGCAGGGCCGGCCCTCGAGGCAGCGTCATGGTGCCACCGCCGAACGGCACGCTCATGCCGTTGTCGGCGAATGCCCGGTCACCCAGGATGCCAAGGAGATGGCCCCTCCGCAGGACGTGCAGGCTGCGCCGCGTGGCATCGCGGCCCAGCGCAATCACCTCGATGCCGCAGCGCCGCCGCTGGCGGTTGAACAACCGGTCCATCCGTGGATCCTCGTGCGGCAAAGCGACCGCCGCCACGCGGTGCCCCATCCGGCGGATGAGCGCCGCTCCCACCTCCCAGTTGCCCAGATGCGCCGTCAGCACGATGACGCCGCGGCGCCGATTGACCGCCGCCACCAGATGCTCGTACCCGTCGACCACCACCTGGGGCCGGCTGATGCGCTGAATCGTAAAAAACTCCACGAGGTAGCGCCCGAAGTTTCTGAACACCTCCCGCACGAGCCGGGGGTGGCCGTCAAGCGCCTCGCCCAGGATGGCGGACAGATTGACGCGCACGGCTTCGCGGTCTTTCGCGGAGCATCGCCACCGCAGATCGGCCAGCCGTTCGGCGCAGGCAAACGCGGAGGCCGGAGAGAGGACGGCGCTCAACCATTTCGCCAGGCCGTAGCCCATGTACGTGACGCTCATCCTGATCGAGCCGGCACCAGCGCCGCGCGTCCATCAGGATGCGCCTGGCGCCGGTCGGCCAGTGCGCAGAGGAGTGTCGCGATGTCGTGCGCCGCCGTGGGACGCGCAAGCTCAGCAGCCCGCGCCCGCATCGACTCAAGCCGCTCCGGGTTCTCCAAGAGATCCCGGACGGTCTGCCGGACGGTCCCCGCCGAACTGGCCTGGACCGCCGTGCCCTGAGAGAGGAGATAGCGGGCGTTATACGCCTCCTGGCCGGGGATCGGGTTCACGATGACAAGCGGCAACCGCTTGGCCAGCGCCTCGGAGCTTGTCATGCCGCCGGGTTTGCTGACAAGGAGCGTCGCGATCTCCATGAGCTGCGGCACCGCATCCGTGAAGTGGAACGGCACCACCCGGTGGCGGAAGCAGTGGCTCTGAAGCCATGCCAACAGGCTCCGGTTGGTGCCCGCCAGGACCACCATTTGACACGGAAAGGGCAAGATATCGAGGTTGAGGACGATGTCGCGGATCTGGCCGAACCCTCCCCCGCCGCCCATGATCAGGATGATGGGCTCATCCAGATCCAGCCCGAAGCGCTGCGCGGTCGCCCGCGGGTCGGAGCGTTCAAGAAACGGGAGGTCGATCGGAATCCCCAGCACTTTGACCTTGGCGGCGTCCACCCCGCGCATGACGAAGCGCTGCTTGACCTGCTCGGACGGCACCACGTAGACATCCACCGTCTCATGGAACCAGTAAAGGTGCGGGGCGTGGTCGGTCAGGATGCCGACGAGGGGGATGTCAAGGCGGTGGTGCTTCTTGAAGTCTGCGACGACCCCGCACGGGTAGGCCTGCGTGCAGACCACCGCGTCCGGGCGCACCGTCTCCAGCAACTGCTGCAGCTTCGCGGCCTGGTAGCGATGGAGGAGCGCGCGAAAGTACCGTACGCGCCGGTGCACGATGGGATTGTCGTAGAGGTACTCCCAGACATCGGGTTGGTGACGGATCAAGGAGAGATAGGTGCGGGAGATGGCCCAGCGGACAAACCGGCTGGCGTACTGGAAGGCATCGACGTTGACGGTGTGTGCGTGCGGGTCACACTGCTTGAGGGTGCGCTCAAGGGCGCAACTGGCCCGATGATGCCCGGAGCTGGTCGTGATGTGCATTAACAGGAACCGTCGTCCGTTCATCCGTCCCCCAAACGATAAGGGTGATTACACAGATTCGCGGCCCACTTGATCGTCAAAAAGCAGATTACACAGATAGAACCGGTTCTATCTGTGTAATCAGCTCTTCGACAGTCGGCTGACTGGCGAATCGGCGTAATCATCTTCTCAGTCTTCCATGGCAAGGACCCTCGCGAGGCGCGTGACCGCTTCCTTCAGCCGCGGCTCAGGCTCCACCAGCGCAAACCGGACGAAGCCTTCCCCGTACTCGCCGAATCCGCTGCCGGGTGCCGCGACCACCCCGGCTTCCTGCACCAGGAGGGTGGCGAATTCCAGCGAGGTCAGCGCGCTGTATTTGAGCGGGATCTTGCCCCACACATAGAACGTGCCTTTCGGCATGGGGATCTCCCACCCAATCCGCTTGAGTCCTTGCACAAAGGTGTCCCGCCGCTTGCCGTACGTCGCCACCGCCCGGTGGACGTAGTCCTGCGGGCCGGCCAATGCTTGAATCGCCGCCCACTGGATGGCGCGGAAAATGCCAAAATCGATATAGCTTTTGGTCTTTGCCAGGGAGGCGAGCACTTCCTCATTCCCCACGCCGAACCCGAGCCGAAGCCCCGGCAGGCTGTAGGATTTCGACAGGGTGTGAAACTCCACCGCCACCTCCCTTGCGCCGTCGACTTCCAGGATGCTGGGCGCCCGGTGGCCGTCGAAGACAACATCCGAGTAGGCGAAATCATGCACGACGAGAATCTTGTGCTCCTTCGCCCAGGCCACCACATCCCTGAAGAACTTGAGATCCGCCACCGCCGTCGTCGGATTGTGGGGGTAACTGAGAAACAGCATCTTGGACTGCTTCAGGACACTCCGGGGCACCGAGTGGAGATCCGGCAGGTAGTGGCCCTCGGCGTGAATCGGGATGTTGTAGAGAATCCCGCCGGCCATCACGACGCCGTTGAAATGCACCGGATAGGTGGGGTTGGGGACGAGGGCGATGTCGTCATGGTTCAGGAAGGCCAGCGTCAAATGGGAGATCCCTTCCTTGGATCCGATGAGCGGCAGCACGTTCCTGCTCGGATCGAGCGTCACCCGGAACTTCCGGTGGTACCACTGCGCGATGGTCTCATGCAGCTTCCGCTCCACGTCTCCATCCTTGCGCGAGTAGCGGTGGTTCTCCGGTTTTTTGACTTGCGTCACCAGCTCGTCGATCACGTGCTGGGGAGGCGGCAGGTCCGGGTTACCCATGCCGAGATCGATGACATCGACCCCCCGCGCTGTGGCCTGGGCCTTCAGCTCGTCGAGGATCGTGAAGAGGTAGAGCGGCAGCCGCTTCAAGCGGTTCGCCTCATGGAACAGGCGCCGGTTGTTGTGCTGCTGCTCGCGCCTCGTCCGCTCGCGCACCTGTCGGCGGATGCGACGGATGGAAGAGGTCGTGGCGACCTGGAACCGGTTGGGCATGGTCAGAATCCTCGTGGCGCGTTCACGTGCCATGAAGGCGATCGCGCATCGATCGCGTCGATGGCGTGATACGAGCTGCGCACGAACGGGCCGGCCCTCACCCAGGCAAACCCGGCCTCATACGCCAGCCGTTCATAGTCCTTGAAACGCGCCGGGCTCACGTACTCCTGCACCGGCAGATGGTTGGCATCCGGGCGCAGGTACTGCCCGATGGTGAGATGGGTGACCCCGACGCCGCGCAGGTCGCCGAACGTGCGCATCAGCTCATCCGCTGTTTCGCCGAGCCCCACCATGAGGCTGGACTTGATGAGGCTGCCGGTGTGCCGCGACGCGGCAACACGCAGCACCTCAAGGGACCGGCGGTACTCCGCCTGCGGCCGCAACAGCGCCGACAGCCGTTCGATCGTCTCCACATTATGGGCGAACACATCCGGACGCCCGTCATCCAACACGCGCGCCAGCAGCTCCTCACGGCCGTGGAAGTCCGGCACCAGCACTTCAACCGTGACGCCGGGATTGCGGGCCCGGATGACCCGCAGGACATCCACAAAGTGGCCGGCCCCTTGATCCTTCAGGTCATCACGAGCCACGGAGGTCAAGACGACATGGCGCAGCCCGAGCCGGTTGACCGCCTCGGCCACGCGCCAGGGCTCATCCGCCGCCGCCGGCTCGGGGCGACCGTGAGGCACGGCGCAAAACCCGCAGCTGCGCGTGCAGGTGTTGCCCAGGATCATGAAGGTCAACTGCCGCTGCGAGTAGCACTCCCGCAAGTTCGGGCACAGCGCGCTTTCACAGACGGTCACCAGATCCAGGTCCTGCACCAGCGTGCGCACCTCGTGCGCCACCCCATCCGGCGAGAACGATCGCTTCAACCACCGAGGATACTGCTGCATCGTTGACCCGTCGTTCGTGAATCGTGAATCGTGATTCGCCATCCGCAATCCACGATCCGCGATCCACGATCCACGAAACACACATGTGACGTCATGAGACACTGGCGTTCCCGCGCTTCAGACGTTCGATAATGGCGTCCGCCATCTCGTTCGTGCCGACCGCAGTGGGATCGCTGCGGCCCGGCTTCACATCATACGTCACAGACCGGCCTTCTCGCAACACCGAGGCCGCCGCCGCATCCAGCCGCTCGGCCGCCTCATGCTCTCCCAGATGATGCAGCATCATGACGCCCGAGAGGATCATTGCGGTCGGGTTGACCTTGTTCTGTCCGGCGTACTTCGGGGCGCTGCCGTGGACCGCCTCGAACACCGCCACGCCGTCGCCGATATTCGCGCCCGGCGCCACGCCCAAGCCCCCGATGAGGCCGGCGCACAGATCCGAGAGGATGTCGCCGTAGAGATTGGGCAGCACCAGCACGTCGAAATCCTGCGGCCGCAGGACCAACTGCATGCAGGTAGCGTCCACCAGCCGGTCCTCGAACGCGACGCGTCCCTCATAGCGCTTGGCGACCCGGCGGGAGGTCTCCATGAACAGCCCATCGGTGAACTTCATGATATTCGCCTTGTGGATCGCCGTCACCTTCTTGCGGTGATGGAGCAGCGCATACTCGAACGCGAACGTGACGATCCGCTCGGTGGCGGTGGTGGAAATCGGCTTGATGCTGATGGCCGCGTCCGGCTGAATCGGCTGCTTCGACCACTCCTTCAGCTGAGCGATCAGCTGTATCGTCCGCTCTTCCTTCGCCGCGAACTCGATGCCGGCGTAGAGGTCCTCGGTGTTTTCGCGCACGATGATAAGGTCGACGTTTTGGAACGGGCTGCGCACGCCGGCGTAGGTGCGGCAGGGCCGCACGCAGGCGAACAGGTTGAGCTCCTTGCGCAGCGCGACATTCACCGAGCGAAAGCCCGTCCCGATGGGCGTGGTGATCGGCCCCTTGATCGCCACGCGGTTGTCGCGGATGGACTGAAGCGTCTCAACCGGCAGGGGGGTCTGAAACTGTTTGATGGCCGCTTCCCCGGCGATCCGCTCATCCCACTGGAAGGTGACGCCCGTCGCCTCAAGACAGCGGCGGGCCGCCCCGGCCACCTCCGGCCCGATGCCATCACCGGGAATAAACGTTATTCGATGCATCACTGCGCTCAATGGCTCAGTGGCTCCGATGCTTTTCAAGCCACGTCCCAAGACGTTTGATGCCTTCATCAATCGTTTCGAGTGACGCGGCGAAGCTGAAACGGATGTAGTCCGGCGCGCCGAAGCCCTCACCCGGAACCGTGACTACCTGCACGTCATCGATCCACTGAGCGGCGGTCACCGCAGCCGGCTGGCCCAGCGCCTTGACGTTGCACCACGCATAGAAGGCGCCGCCCGGCATCGCGCACCGAAGCCCCGGCAACCGGTTCAGCCCGTTGACCAGCCGATCGCGCCGTGCCTGAAACGCAGCGAGCATCCGGGCGACCGGCGCTTGATCCCCTGTCAGCGCGCTGAGGGCGGCGTACTGGCTGATCGAGGCGGGGTTCGACGTCGAGTGGCTCTGCACGTTGATCATCGCGTCAATCCACGGCTGCGGACCGACCGCATAGCCGATCCGCCAGCCTGTCATGCTGTAGGTCTTGGACACCCCGCCCACGATCACCGTCTGCTCCACCACCTCAGGGGCCGCCTGCACAACGGACTGGTGGCGGAAGGGCGGATAGACTAATTGATCATAAATTTCGTCGCTGACGATCACCAGCTCATGCTCGCGGGCGATCGCGGCCATCGCCCGCAGCCGGTTGGCATCGATGACCGCGCCGGTCGGATTGCTCGGGCTGTTGATGATGATCGCTTTGGTTGTCGGCGAGACCGCCTCGCGCACCGCCTCCGGGTCCGGCAGAAACTGATCCTGCTCGCGGGTCTCCACCACGATGGGCCGTGCGCCGGCCAGATGCACGAGCGGCGGGAAGCTCACCCAATACGGGCTCAAGACAATGACGTCATCGCCGGGCTGGCAGAGCGCCTGAAACACATTGAACAGCGCGTGTTTGGTTCCGCACGTGACAATGGCCTGCGCCTCGCGGTAACTGGTCCGCCTCGTCTGGTTGACCGCCTTCGCGATCGCGGCGCGCAGCTCCGGGATGCCGGCGACCGGGGTGTATTTCGTGTGGTTGTCCCGGATGGCCTGGATGCCGGCCGCTTTGATGTGCTCCGGCGTCGGACCATCGGGCTCTCCTGCGGTGAAGTCGATGACCGGCTTGCCGGCCTTGGCGAGCGCCTTGGCTGCGGCGGCCAGGGCAAGGGTTGGCGAGCCTTCGATGTGTCGAAGGCGATCAGCGAGTGTCACGGCTGTCAGGACGCGCGCTCCCCTTCTTCGTTCGAGTCCACAGCCTGCGCAGCCCTTCGAAGAACCCTTTCGGTTTCTTCGTCTCCTCGGCCGGCTGAGATGGCGCTCCTGCCGGCGCGGAGGGGCCTTTTGATGCGGGAGCGGGCTTCGGTCTGGGGGCAGCCGCCGGTTGAGCGGCGGGCAGTCGGCTAAAGGCCAGGAGGGCCTGCTGAGCCCCGTCGCCGCGCCGAAGCGCAAGGCGCATCACGCGCGTGTAGCCGCCTGGAGTGTCTGTGAAGCGCGGGGCGATCTCGGTAAACAACTGCCGCACCAACGTCCGATCCTGCAGCACGCGAAAGGCCCCTCGGCGCGCATGGATGCTGCCTTCCTTACCGAGCGTCACCAGGCGATCGGCGAGCCGCTGCGCTTCTTTGGCGCGCGCAAGCGTCGTCCGGATCTGGCCGTGCAGCACCAGATCCCTGACGAGATTGTCCAGGATCGCCTCACGGTGCTCGCTGGGCCGGGAAAGCCGCTGGTTGCGTTTGGCGTGCCGCATGGGAGTGCGTTAGGCTGGGGAGGTCGATGCGGTCTCGGAGCCGGACGCCATGCCGAGCGAGAGACCCATCCCTTTTAAGAGCTCTTCGATCTCGGCCAGCGACTTTTTGCCGAAGTTCCGGTACTTGAGCAGCTCCTGAGGGCTCTTGTCGACCAACTCGCCGATCGTGTGAATCTTGGCTTCCCGGAGACAGTTCGCCGACCGGACCGACAGTTCCAGCTCGGCAATCGGCGTCTTGAGCTTTTCCTGCAGCTCCTCATTCACCGCCACCGGCGCTTCCTCCTCGGGCTCCTCCGGCAGGCTGCCGTAGTTGACGAACAGATCCAGGTGCCGCTGCAGGATGTTCGAGGCGTACAGCAATGCATCCTTGGGACTCATGGCCCCACTGGTCCAGACCTCCAGCAGGAGCCGGTCATAATCCGTCACCTGTCCGACGCGCGTGTCCTCCACCGCGAAGTTGACCCGTTTGACCGGAGAAAACAGGGCGTCCACTGGAATGACCCCGATGGGCTGGCCTTCTTTCTTGTGCTTCTCCGCGGGCACGTAGCCGCGGCCGCGGCTGACCTCCAGCTCCATTCGGAATTGGCCCGCTTTGGTGAGCGTGCACAATTGCAGCTCGGGGTTGACCACTTCAACCGTGTCGTCCACTTCAAGGTCCGCGGCGGTCACCGGGCCTTTCTTGTCTTTCTCGATGACGATGGTCTTCGGCTGGCGGGAGTGCGCGCGCAGGACCAGCTGCTTCACGTTGAGGACGATCTGTGTGACATCCTCCAGCACCCCGGGGATGGCGCTGAACTCGTGCAGAACCCCGTCAATTTTAATCGAGGTGACCGCGGCCCCTTCGATGGAGGACACGAGCACGCGCCGCAGGCTGTTGCCGATGGTCATCCCGTACCCGCGCTCAAAGGGCTCCGCGATAAACTTGCCGTAGAAGTCGGTCAGGGTCTCCTCGTCGCAGGTCAACTTTCTCGGAGTCGCAAAATCGCGCCACAGCGTTCCCATCTATTACCTCCGTATATTCGCCGATTACACCGATTCACCGCTCATCTGGCAGTCGAAAAGCTGATTACACAGATAGAACCGGTTTTATCCGTGTAATCCGCAGTTCCTCCGCGTTTCTTCTCTGCGAATCTGCGTAATCATCTATTATTTCGAATACAACTCGACGATGAGCTGCTCTTGAATCGGTAAGCCGATGTCATCCTTCTGCGGGGTGCGCACGATGAGGCTCTTGAGCTGCTGGGCATCCACCTGGATCCAGGCGGGCGCGGGATGGTCCTTGGTCCGCTCCAGGTTCTCCTTGATGCGTGCGGCCTGTCCGTTGCGGTTGGCGGCGATCTGGATGACGTCGCCAGTCTTGACGGTGTACGACGGCAGGTCGACCGCGCGCCCGTTCACGGTGACGGCGCGATGTCGGACCATCTCGCGGCCCTCGCGCCGCGAGGTGGCGAACCCCGCCCGGTAGAGCACGTTGTCAAGCCGGCGCTCGAGCATCTCAAGGAGCATCTGGCCGGTCACCCCCCGCGCCTTCTGGGCAATGCTGAAGTAGCGCCTGAACTGCCGCTCCAACAGCCCGTACATCCGCTTGACTCTCTGCTTCTCGCGCAGCTGGATACCGTAATCGGACAGCCTGACGCGAATCTGGCCGTGCTGCCCGGGGGGGAAGGCCCGTTTCTCGATGGGGCATTTGGCGGTGTAACATTTCGTGCCTTTGAGGAAGAGCTTCATCCCTTCCCGACGGCACAACCGGCATGAGGGACCGACATAGCGACCCATCAGACTCTCCTGCGCTTCGGGGGACGGCAGCCGTTGTGCGGAATCGGCGTCACGTCTTTGATGGCGGTGATGCTCAATCCTGCCTGCGAGAGCGACCGGATGGCCGACTCCCGGCCTTGGCCCGGCCCTTTCACGAAGACCTCCACTTCCTTCACGCCCGCTTCCAGCGCCTTCTTCGCGGCGTTCATGGCCGCGATCTGGGCGGCGTACGGGGTGGACTTGCGGGAACCGTGATAGCCGCTTGAGCCCGCCGTGCTCCAGCAGATCGTATTGCCGGATCGATCGGTAATCGTCACGATGGTGTTGTTGAACGTGGCAAACACGTGCGCAATCCCCTGCGTCGCTTGGACCTTTTTCTTCCCTCGCGGTTTGGGCGACGGTTTTGCCGCATCCGCCGCCGGCGTCGGCGTCACGGCGGGGACTCCTTCGGGCTTGTCCGGTGCCGGATCCTTCGGCCTCTCCGTCGGTGGTTCCGTGCGTTCGTCCGCCATGCGGTGTGCTCTCCTATGTTGTTATGGTCGCGCCGGGCCCGCACCGACCCGGCTCCGCTTGCGAACACCGACACGGGGCCTGGGGCCTTTTCGGCTGCGGGCATTGGTGCGGGTGCGCTGCCCGCGGACCGGCAGCCCCTTCTTGTGGCGCAGCCCGCGGTAGGAGCCGATGTCGATCAACCGCTTGATGTTCCCGGAGATGTCCCGGCGCAGGTCGCCCTCGATCTTGCCGGTCGCCTGAATCGCCTGGCTGAGGCGGCCCACCTCTTCATCCGTGAGGTCCTTGGCCCGCTTGTTCGGGTCGACCTGCGTCGCCGCGATCACCTTGCGCGCGGAGGAGCGGCCCACGCCAAACAGATATGTGAGCGCGACCTCGACGCGCTTCTCTTTTGGAACTTCTACACCAACAATCCTAGGCATGCAGGCTGTGCACCTATTGGTTTGGGGTTCGGGGTTCGGGGTTCGGGGTCAGGGCCCTCAGCCCAGAACCCACAGCCCAGAGCCACCCCTCATCTCGTCTCATAATTATCCTTGTCGCTGCTTGTGCTTCGGGTTCGCGCAAATGACCCGCACGACCCGTTGCCGGCGGATGATTTTACACTTGCTACAGATCCGTTTCACCGAGGCGCGCACTTTCATGGCAGGTCACTCCGCACGCTCACGTCATCCGGAACGTGATCCGTCCCCGCGTCAGATCGTAGGGGGACAGCTCAAGCTTCACTTTATCACCCGGCAGAATGCGAATGTAGTGCTTGCGCAGCTTGCCGCCCAGGTGCGCTAGCACCTTATGCCCTTCTTGAATCTCAACCCGAAACATGGTGTTGGGCAGCGCTTCAATGACGACGCCTTCCACTTCAATCAAATCTTCTTTCGGCATGGCCTACGAGGGCTGGGTCAGAATGTCGGCCCCGCGCTCCGTCACCGCCACGGTGTGCTCAAAATGCGCCGCGAGCGAGCGGTCTTTCGTCACGGCGGTCCATCCGTCCTTCAGCACTTCGACGTCGTAGCCCCCCAGCGTCACCATCGGCTCAATGGCGAGCACCATCCCGAACTTCAGACGCGGGCCCATATGCGGCGGCCCGAAATTCGGGATCGGAGGATCCTCATGCAACGCGCGTCCGATTCCGTGGCCCACAAAATCCCTCACCACGCCGAAGCCTTCCCGCTCCACCCGCTGCTGCACCACGTGCGAGATGTCCGACAGCCGGCGTCCGACCACCGCCTGAGTGATGCCGTCGTCCAACGCCTGTCTCGTGGCATCGACCAATCGCCGTGCCGACGGGCTGACGGCTCCAACAGGAATCGTCACCGCGGCGTCGGCATACCAGCCTTCGACGACGGCGCCCGCATCGATGCTGACCAGATCCCCATCGGCGATCTTGCGCTCCCCCGGAATCCCGTGGACGACCTCTTCATTCAACGAGACGCACACCGTGGCCGGAAACCCCCGGTATCCCAAGAAGGCCGGCGCAGCGTCCTCCCGGTGAAGATACGCACGCGCCGCCTCGTCCAGCGCCTTGGTCTTGAGGCCCGGTCGCACCAGGCCCGCCAAGTAGTCGAGCAGGCCCGCCACCACGCGCCCCGCCCGCCGCATCGTTTCGATTTCCTCCGGCGTTTTCAACTCAATCATTGGAATGATTACACCGATTCGCCAGTGAGCCGATGGTCAAAGAGCTGATTACACAGATAAAACCGGTTTTTATCTGTGTAATCCGCAGTTCATCTGCGTTTTTCTCTGCGAATCTGTGAAATCGTTTTTTTATAGCCAGCCTTGCCGTTGAAACAGCGCGAGGGCCCGTGCAAACACTCGTTCAATCGCGCCTCGGCCGTCCACAAGATACAACGCGCCGCGCCGCCGGTAGTAGTTCAGCAGCGGCTGCGCCGCCTTCCGGTCGATGGCGAGCCGTTTCCTGATCGTCGCGGGCTGATCGTCCTTCCGCACGATGAGCGGCCCGCCGCAGCGGTCGCACCGGCCAGGGCGTTTCGGCCGCATCGTGCGCATATGGTAGTTCGTTCCGCAGTCCGCGCAGACCCGTCGCCCCGACAGGCGCCTCACCAGCAGCGACGCCGGCGACGTCAGATAGACCGCTCCGTCGAGCGGCTGCTTCAAGCGCCGCAGGGCCCGGTCAAGACCAGCCGCCTGGCCGCGCGTTCGCGGAAAGCCGTCGAGCACGAATCCCCGGCGGCGCCGCGAGGCCGCCAGACACGAGGTCATCACGCGCACGACCAGCGTATCCGGCACGAGCCGGCCGCTCATGACCCAGGCGCACACGCGCTCACCGAGCGCGGTCTGACGCGCCATCTCTTCCCGGAAGATCTGCCCCGTGGACAGATGGTCCATACGGAGACGCGTCGCGCACAGGAGTGCCAAAGAGCCTTTGCCGGCCCCCGGGGGGCCCAACAGGACGATGCGCACCGCGCTACCGACGGCCTCTGATGCGGCCGGATTTGAAAAACCCTTCGTAGTGGCGCATGAGCAGGTGCGACTCAATCTGTTTCATGGTGTCCAGCGTCACGCCCACCACGATCAGCAGGCTCGTGCCGCCGAAAAAGCCCGCCACGCGCGCCGGGATTTTCATCCACGCCATGACCACATCCGGCAGGATCGCGATCGTGACGAGATAGATGGCGGCCACAAACGTCACGCGGGTCAGGATCTTGTCCAGGTAATCCACCGTCGGCTGCCCGGGACGGATGCCGGGAATAAACGCCCCCACTTTTTTCATCTGCTCGGCGGCATCCAAAAACTGGTGCGCGGTGATCGCCGTGCTGAAATAGGTGAAGAACAGGATCAAGATCGCATAGCAGCCGTTGAAGAAGAGCGACGTCCTCGAAAACCACTCGGTCAGTCCTTGCAGCTGCGGGACGAAAGTGGTCAATTGGATCGGGAAATAGAGCAGCGACACCGCGAAGATGATCGGCAGCACGCCGCCGCTGTTGACCTTGAGCGGCAGGTAGGTGCTCTGCGCTTGCGTCATGTGTCGTCCGATCACGCGGCGCGCATACTGCACTGGAATTCTCCGCTGTCCCTGCTCGATGAAAATCACGGCGACCACAATCCCCACCAAAAACGCGCCCATGAAGAGCAGGACCAACGGCTGCATCGGCGACTGGCCGGCTCCCCCCGGCCCCAGCTGCACGGCGATGTCGCGAATCGCCAGCGGGATGCGGCCCACGATGGACGCGGTCATCAAGAGGCTCATGCCATTGCCAATCCCACGCTCGGTGATCTGCTCGGCCAGCCACATGATGAGCGCCATCCCGCCGGTCATCGTCAGCACGGTGAGCAGCCGAAATCCAAGACCAGGAAACAGCACGATCTGCGCCTGGAACTGCGCCGGAATGGCTTTCTCCAGCAGCATCGCGTACATGAAGGAGTTGATCACCGCCAACAGCACCGTGGCGTACCGGGAGTACTGATGGAGCTTCCGGTAGCCGGCCATGCCTTCCTTGCGCAATTTCTCGAGCGCGGGGATCGCGGTCGCCAGCAGCGTTTCGACGATGATCGTCGCGCTGATGTAGGGCATGATGCCCAGCGCGAAGATCGTCGCATGGGACAAGGCACCGCCCGTGAACATATCGAGCAGGTTGAGCAGCCCGCCCCCCGTCTGCGCCGCAATCTCGTCGAAGATCCGCCCCAGCTCCGTGCCGTTGATTCCCGGCACCGGAATGAAGATCCCCACCTCGTAGAGGGCCAACATCCCCAGGGTGAAGAGGAGCTTGCGACGAAGCTCTGGAATGCGCCAGGCATTGACCAGCGCGCTGAGCAACCTGAACATGCCTGCGTGTTCTGGGTTCTGGGTTCAGGGCTCTGGGCAACTGCCCCCAGCCCCCAGCCCACAACCCTGAGCCAAGCCCATCATTTGATGAGTTCAATTGTGCCACCGGCTTGTGACACCTTGGCCTTCGCCGACTCGCTCACCCGATGGACCCGAATGGTGAGGCGCTTTGTCAAAGAACCATCCCCTAACAGCTTCACGGGACGCGTGGCGTCGCCGATCAAGCCCAGCGCCTCCAGCCGTTCCGGGGTGAGCTCATCCCCGTCTTGACACCGATTGAGCTTGCGCACGTTGATAATCTCCACGGGCGCAGGGCGGTTGGTCGCTTTCTGACGGAACCCTCGTTTCGGCAGCCTTCGGATCAGCGGGTTGCGCCCGCCTTCGAAGCCGGGCCGCTTGCCCGAGCCGGTCCTGGCGCGCTGGCCCTTCTGGCCTCGCGTGGAGGTCTTCCCGTGGCCTGAGCCGATCCCTCGGCCGACGCGTTTGCGCCGGTGCCTGGCCCCGGGCACGCTCGGGATGGTAGCGATGTTCATGGTTCGACTCGTTTCACTCGCTCACCATGAATCCTGAGCGTAGTCGAAGGATTCATCCCGCGTCACTCATTTCGACAACCAGCTTGCGCCGCGCCTTGATGGTCTCGGCGCTCTCAAGGCGTTCCAGCCCCTCTAACGTCGCCTTCACGAGATTTACCGCATTGCTCGACCCCAGGCTCTTCGTCAGGATATCCCGAATGCCGCACGCCTCGCAGATCGCGCGCACGGGCCCGCCGGCGATGATCCCGGTGCCCGGGCTGGCAGGCTTGAGCAACACCCGCGAGGCATCGAAGCCGCCGATCACCTCATGGGGGATCGTGGAGCCCTTCAATTGAATCTCCACCATGTTCCGCTGCGCCTGCATGAACCCCTTGCGGATGGCATCGGCGGCCTCGTTCGATCTGCCCAGCGCCATGCCCACGCGCCCTTTCCCATCCCCGACGATGGCGAGCGCATTGAACGCCAGGCGCTTGCCGCCCTTGTGGACCTTGGCGACGCGGTTGATGCTGATGAGCTTCTCCATCAACTGCGTGCCGTCACGCGCCTGCTCCCGCGGCCCCGAACGCTGTCCTGAGCGCTGTCCCCCGCGTGCCATTACACCTGGATGCCTCCTGCGCGCACCGCTTCAGCGAGCGCCTTCACCCGTCCATGGTAGAGATAGCCGCCCCGGTCGAACACGACGCGGCTGACGCCCTTTTTCGCCGCATCTTGAGCGACGAGCGTCCCCAGCTCTTTGGCGGCTTCAACCGTTCCCTTTGAGGCGAGCCTCTTGAGCCGTTCATCCTTGGTGGACCAGCCCAAAACCGTTTTGCCCGCCACGTCATCAACGAGCTGCGCATAGAGATGCTGGTGGCTGCGGAAGATGCACAGCCGCGGTCGCTCAGGCATCCCCACGACTTTCTTCCGCAGCCGACGGTGCCGGATATGCCGGCCGATTTCTCGATCGCCTGTCCTGCTCATCCTGACCCGGCCGTCTTGGCGCCGGAGCCGGTTGCGGCCTTGCCCGCCTTGCGGCGGATGACCTCCCCGGCATACTTGATGCCTTTGCCTTTGTAGGGTTCCGGCGGCGCAATGCGACGGAGGTTCGCCGCGAACTGTCCCACCAGCTGTTTATCGAACCCTTTCACAACGACCGTCGTCGGTTTGGGCACCTCGATGGTGAGGCCCTCTGGAATCGGCACCACCACGGGGTGGGAAAATCCGACCTGCAGCGAGAGTTGCTTGCCTTGGAGCTGCGCCCGGTAGCCGACGCCGACGATCTCAAGCTCTTTGGAGAACCCCGACACGACCCCCAACACCATGTTGGCGATCAGCGCCCGGTACAGCCCGTGGAGCGGCTTGAGCGTCTCGTCCGCTTCCTTGCGTGCCACCGTCATCTTCTGGTCCTCCAGGCGGACGGACAACGTGGGGGGGAGCGCGATGGAGAGCTTCCCTTTCGGCCCCTCGATGTGCAGATGGGCCCCTTCCACTCTGGCCTTGACTCCTGAAGGCACCGTGATGGGTGCGCGGCCGATGCGAGACATCAAATGTGCTTACCACACATAGCACACGACTTCCCCGCCGATCCGCTGGCGGTAGGCATCCCGCTCTGTCATGACCCCTCGAGACGTGGAGACGATCGCCACACCCAGGCCGTTGAGCACCCGGGGCAGCTCTGCGGCTTTCCGGTACCGGCGCACTCCGGGCTTTGAGACACGGACAACCTGGGTGATCGCCGGCGTGTTCCGCGCATACTTCAGATACACCCGAACAGCCCGCTGGGCCGGCGTCTCGCCCATCGGCTTGTAGGTGCGGATGAATCCCTCCTGCTTCAAGACCTCCAAGAGACGCTCGAGGAACCGCGAGGCCCGCAGATCCACCGTGGGGTGTTTGGCGCGGGACGCATTGCGGATCTTCGTCAGGCCGTCGGCAATGGGATCGCTGGAGGACATCGGTTACCAACTCGCTTTCGTCAACCCGGGGATCTCGCTGCGCCAGGCCATCTCGCGAAAGCACATCCGGCACAGGCCGAACCGCCGGTAAAAACCTCTCCGGCGCCCGCAGCGCTCGCAGCGGTTGACCGTCCGGGTTTTGAACTTCGGCGGGCGTTTCGCCCGCTCAATCCACGATGTCCGCGCCATTTTAAATCGGATTACGCCGATTGCTGCAAAAGTACAACCGGTTATAAAGCTGATTTCGCAGATAAGACGTTTTATCCGCGTAATCTGCTTTTCGACTCTCAGATAGGCGGCGAATCTGTGTAATCATTTCTCGTTCTTTTCCTATACTGTGGCCGTGAAGGGAAACCCGAACGCCTTGAGCAACGCGAACGCCTCATCGCGCGTGGCCGCGGTGGTCACCAACGTGATATCCATCCCCAGGGTGTGCTGCACCCGCTCCAATTGAATCTCGGGAAAAATCGTGTGCTCTGTCAACCCAAAACTGTAGTTGCCGCCCTCGTCAAAGCCCCGGGGGCTCAAGCCCCGAAAATCGCGGATGCGCGGCAGGGCGACGCTCACCAGCCGGTCGAGGAATTCATACATCCGCCGCCGGCGCAGCGTCACCTTGCAGCCGATGGGGTCATGCTCGCGGATCTTGAAATTGGAGATCGCCTTTTTGGCCCGCGTCACGAGCGGCCGCTGACCGGTGATCAACGCGAGGTCCTGTTGCGCCGACTCCAGCACCTTGGCGTCATGCGCCGCTTCTCCGCAGCCGGCATTCACCACGATTTTCTCAAGGTGAGCGACCGCCATCAGGTTCTTGTGCCCGAATTGCTTCGCCAGCGCCGGCGCGATCTCCTTGCGGTAGCGCTCCAGCATCCGCGGCAGTGTGTGATTGGTCGGCGCGCTCGTGCGAGTCATTGACGCGGATCACATGACCCCTTGGCACCGCCGGCAGATCCGCTGTTTCTCGCCGCTCTCGAGCGCCGACCATCCGATGCGGGACGGTTTGTGGCACTTCGGGCAAAACAGAGCCAGCTTTGACAGCGCCAGCGCCCCCTCCCGTTCCACGATACCGCCCACCTGGTTCTGCTGGGTCCTCCGGTCGAAATGCTTCACGAGGTTGACCCGTTCCACCAGCGCCCGTTCGGCCTCAGGCCACACCTGCAGCACCTTGCCGGTCTTGCCTTTGTCCTTGCCGCTCAGTACGTAGACTTGATCGCCTTTCTTGATTCTGGCCATCGCATCCTCACCGGTGTCTGGCTCTTCTTGCCCAATCCGCTCAATAGCAAGAAGTGCCTGACACCGGACCTGTCGTCACACCACCTCAGGCGCCAATGAGATGATCTTCATGAACCGCTTCTCCCGCAGCTCCCGCGCCACCGGCCCGAACACCCGGGTCCCCCGCGGGTTGTTCTGCGGATCGATCAGCACCACCGCGTTGGAGTCGAACTTGAGCGTGGTGCCATCCGCGCGCTGAATCGGTGCTTTGGTGCGCACCACGACACACCGCACCACCTCGCCCTTCTTCGCCAGCGCGTCAGGGTCCGCTTCACGGATGTGCACGCTCATGATGTCGCCGATGCCGCCGGTTCGTTTGTTCGCCCGGCCGATCACCCCGATGGCCCACACCTTCTTCACCCCCGAGTTGTCCGCGACGTTAAGATGGGTTCGGACTTGAATCATCGGCCTGTTGTTCGGTTTCGCCGCCTGGCACCGGCGGCGCCTGGGAGGCGCGCTTGACCACCTCCACCAACCGCCACCGTTTGTCCTTCGACACCGGGCGGGTCTCCATAATTTTCACCCAATCGCCGATGTGGGCCTGGTTGGTTTCATCATGAACCTTGAAAGCGCTGGCCTGCCGGATGACGCGGCTGTACTTCGGATGCCGCACCAGGCGGCTGACCCGCACCACGATGGTCTTCTGCATCTTGTCGCTCAGCACAAGGCCCACGCGCACTTTTCGCTGTCCACGCACCGGAGCGGCCTCTTGTGTCACAGGCATCTGGAATCCTCTACCGTTTCACGCCAACGGCTTGCTGCTCGTTCAAGACCGTGTGCACGCGGGCGATCTGGCGCCTCCTCGAGGCCAGCTCATGGGTCTGTTGGAGCGACCCATCCTTCGCCTTCAGCCGCAACTGCCACAAGTCCCGCCGGAGCTTCTCAAGCTGTCCTTGAAGATCCGAGGTCGTCATGCTGCGAAGCTCTTTGGCGCGCACCGGTTTATCGGGCATCATCCCACCCCCTGCTGGTGGCGGGGCTCCCGGCAGGGGATCATCCCAGCGCCTCTTCTCGACGGCTCACGAGGCGGGTCTTGAGGGGGAGCTTGGAGGCGGCGACCCGAAACGTCTCTTTCGCCAACAGCTCAGGAATGCCATCCACCTCAAAAAGAATCCGGCCCCGCTTCACCACAGCCACCCAGTGGTCCACCAATCCCTTGCCCGCCCCCATCGGCTTCTCCTGGCCGTGGACCGTCACTGGTTTATCGGGAAAGATCCGAAGCCACATCTTCCCTCCACGGCTTAAAGACCGGCTGATCGCGACGCGGGATGCCTCAATCTGCGCGGCGGTCACCCATTCGTTTTCGAGCGCCTTCAAGCCGAACTCGCCGAAGGCCAGGCGCGTCCCGCCTCGGGCCGCCCCGCGCCGTTTGCCGCGGAAGGCCTTGCGATACTTGATTCGTTTTGGCAACAACAGGGGCATGCGAGCGCCTCTAAATGCGACCTCGATTGTATCTTAACATGGTGGTCGCATTTACCCTGAGCGAAGTCGTGGTTCGACTCGCCGCGGCTCGCTCACCACGATCCTGAGCGAGGCAGCAGCCGAGTCGAAGGATCGAAGGGTAACCCCTCGACTCGCTTTGCTCGCTCGGGGTAAATGGAACCGCCCGAATGTTAAGATGCAATGGCGGTTCCATTTAGACCGCTAACGGCTCAGAGCTGGTGGGGGCTTCGCTGACACGCCGCTGCCGGGGCGGTTCCTTCTTCCGCTCCAGCGGCACCAGGTCTCCCCGGCAGACCCACACCCGCGTGCCGATGCAACCGGCGGTCGTGTGGGCTGTGGCGGTCCCGAAGACGATGTTCGAACGCAGGGTGCCCAGCGGGACTTTCCCCGCCCGGTACACTTCCCGCCGGGTCATCTCGGAGCCGCCCAGCCGTCCGTCGCAGACCACCTTGATCCCTTTGCAGTCCTTGGATTCCATCGCTTGTTGAATCGACCGCTTCATCGCGCGTCGAAACGCAATGCGCTTCTGCAGCTGAAACGCGAGCGAGTCGGCAATGAGCTGGGCCTCGACGGCGGGATTGGCGATTTCCACATAGTCCATCTTCAACTGCTGCTGCGTCCCGACGATCTTCTGCACCGCATCCTGCAGCCGCTGGATGTTTTCGCCGCGGCGGCCGATGAGGATGCCGGGGCGGGCCGTGTGGATCGCGATGCGAATCCGCTCAGCGGAACGCTCAATGTCGACGCGCGCCACCGCGGCGGAGGCCAGCTCTCGGGCCAGCAGCTCGCGGATCGCCCGGTCCTCCTGAAGATACTGCCGGAACGCCTTCTTCGAGGGCGCGAACCACCGCGAGCGCCAGTCGCGCGAAATCTGCAACCGGAGACATTGCGGGTTAACCTTATGACCCATGAGATGCCCTCGTGTGATTGTTGGCTGTGGGCTGGGGGCTGGGGGCTGGGGGCAACTGCCCTGAGCCCTGAGCCCTGAGCCCTGAGCAAAGTTTCGTCGGACCCGTCATTTTTTCTCCAATTCGACGGTGATATGCGTGGTTCGCTTCAGGACGCGCGCGGCGCGTCCAAACGCGGCGGCCCGGAACCGCTTCCATCGGGGCCCCTCATCCGCCACCACTTTGCTGATGATGACCTCTTCCTGGCGAAGCTCCGGGTGGCGCTGCCGGGCGTTGGCAAACGCCGACGCCACGAGCTTGGCCACCGGCTGCGCCGCGCGACGGTTCGTCGCCGAAAGCAGGGCCAACGCCTCCGCGACGGTGCGTTTGCGCAGCGGGGTCACGACATAGCCCACTTTCCGCGGGGTCATCCGAACATGTCGAGCGATCGCCTTAGCAATCATGAGCAGAACCTATATGTGGATTACACAGATTCGCTGCCCATCCGACGGTCGAAAAGCGGATTACACAGATAGGACCGGTTTGATCTGTGTAATCAGCCCTGTGACTGCCGCCGAACCTGCGAATCTGTGTAATCATGTCCTAGTAATCATGTCCTATTTTTTCTCTTCTTTCTTCGCCGCAGGCGCTGCGGCGGCCGGAGCGGCCGCCGCCGGGGCCGGCGCCCCTTTAATGGCTGTCGCTTTCTTCACGCCGCCGTGCTTGCGGAAGATGCGCGTCGGGGCAAATTCGCCGAGCTTGTGCCCCACCATGTTCTCGGAGACGTACACAGGCTGAAACGCCTTGCCATTATGCACCAGGAAATTCAAGCCGATGAAATCCGGCGTCACCGTGGAGCGCCGGGACCATGTCTTGATCGGCTTGCGGTCGTTCGTCTGTTGCGCGATCTGCACTTTGCGCAGCAGCGGCTCATCCACAAACGCCCCTTTCGCGGTCGAACGTCCCATCCTGCGCTACTCCACCGCTCGAGCAAACCTACCGTCAACTGGCTGCATGCACGTGTCACGGCCTGCGCTTGACGATCAGGCGGCTGGAGTATTTGTTGCGGTTGCGCGTCTTGCGGCCTTTCGTGTGCCATCCCCACGGAGAAACCGGATGCGGGTTGCCCTGGCCGGATTTGCCCTCGCCGCCCCCGTGCGGATGGTCGACCGGGTTCATCGCAATCCCTCGCACGTGCGGCCTGCGGCCCAGCCACCGCGACCGCCCGGCTTTTCCGATGACGATGGATTTATGCGCCGCGTGCCCCACCTGGCCGATGGTGGCCCAGCAGTCAAGGGCAACCAATCGCACCTCACCCGACGGCAGTTTCACGTGGGCCAGCTCGCCCTCTTTCGCTTGGATCATCGCCGAGGAGCCGGCCGACCGCACCATTTGCCCCCCGTGGTTTTGCTGCAGTTCGATATTGTGGATCATTTCACCGGGCGGCACGCGCCGCAGCGGCATGGCGTTGCCGACTTTCACTTCGGCCTCCTCCCCCGCGCTGATCGCGTCGCCGACCTTCAGCCCCTCCGGCCACAGGATGTAGCGCTTCTCGCCGTCCGCATACTGCACGAGCGAGATGCGGGCGTTCCGGTTGGGGTCATACTCGACCGAGAGCACCTTGGCGTCCACGCCGGCCTTGTCTCGACGGTAGAAGTCGATGATCCGGTACATCTGCTTGTGGCCGCCGCCCATAAAGCGGCTCGTGATATGGCCGTGCACGTTGCGGCCGCCCGTCTTCTTCATCGGCCGCAACAGCCGCTTCTCGGGCTCCGTCGTCGTCACCTCGGCAAAATCCGAGCTGACGATGAACCGCATCGACGGGGTTGTCGGCCTGTGCGTCTTCACGCCCATCGCTGGGTCTCCCTACGCGTCACGTTCTTAGGTCTTCACTTCGATCTTCTGGCCCTTGGCCAGCGTCACGATGGCCTTCTTGCGATCGGACCGACGGCCCCACCGGGAAGACACTCGGCGCCACTTGCCGTGCGTGATCTGCGTGTTCACCTGAACCACCCGCACCCCGAAGAGCGTTTCAACGGCCTCGCGGATCTGGGCCTTGTTGGCATCGGGCGCGACATCGACCAGGTATTGATCGAACTTGGCGAGGCGCGCGCCCTTTTCGGTCTGCAGCACTCGTTTGACGACGTCAGTGGCCGGCCGCATTAGAAAAGGATTACGCAGATTCGCAGAGAAGGAATGCGCATGAACTGCGGATTTCGCAGATAAGACGTTCTATCTGCGTAATCAGCCTTTCGACAGTCGGCCAACATGCGAATCTGTGTAATCATTTCCCTTTTACTCGTGTCTCCAGGTGCGAAAACGCATCCTGGGTCACCAGCACCTTCCTCGCGTTCAGCACATCGAGCGCGTTCAGGTTCGCCGCGCTGCGCAGCTCAAAGGCCTCGAGGTTGCGCAGCGATTTGACCAGCGCCTCGGTCGGCTCATGCAGCACGAGCACGGACTTGCCGCCCACCTGAAACGTTTTCGCGAGGCCCGCAAACGGTTTGGTCTTCGGCCCATCCGCCGAGAGCTGCTCCAAGACCACAAGCTCAGCATCTTGCAGTTTGCCCTTGAGGCTTTCGAGGAGTGCTTTGCGGCGCATCGTCTGCGGGAGCCGGTAAGTAAACTTGCGGGGCCGCGGCCCAAAGACGGAGCCGCCATGGCGCCACAGCGGCGAACGAATGGAGCCGGCCCGCGCACGGCCGGTATGCTTCTGCTTCCACGGTTTCTTGCCGCCGCCGGAGACGTCCCCGCGCGTCTTGGTGGAGGCTGTGCCCGCGCGAGAGTTGGTTCGATACATGGCCACGGCTTGGGATAACAGTCGCAGATTCACCCGCCCCTCCCAGATGGCGGGATCCAGCGTCATTGTTCCAACTGGAGCACCTTGAAGACTAAAAATATTCAGATCCATGACAGGTGCGAATCTGTGTAATCATTTCCTGGCTTTGATCGCCTTCGCCGTCTTGCTCAGGTTCTCGCCCTCATCAACGACCGTCTGGATTGCCTGGGGTTTCCGGATGACGCCGGGACGCTTCGTCGACTTGCTGATGATGACCAGCTGCCCCTCGGCCCCGGGCAGCGCCCCCTCAATCAGGAGGAGGTGGTGCTCAGGATCCCGGCGGAGGATCCGGACGTTCTGCACCGTCACGCGGTCCGAGCCCATGTGGCCTGGCAGATGGTGCCCGCGCCACACGCGGCCCGGCGTGGTCGTCGAGCCGATCGACCCCGGCGCGCGGTGCGACGTGGAGCCGTGGGTTTTAGCGCCGCCCTTCCAGTGCCATCGCTTCATCCCGCCCTGGAAGCCCTTGCCGATCGAGATGCCGGTGACGTCCACCAGCTCAAAATCCTGAAACAGCTCGACGCTCAACTGCTGGCCGACCGTCCACTCACCGGCGCTGCCATCGGCGCTCGCGGTCTTGCGGCCGTTCTCAAGACGCAGCTCCCGCACATGGCGGAACGGTCCGGTCCCCGCCTTCTTGAACTGGCCGAGCGCGGCTTTGGTCAGCCGCTTCGCGGCGACCGGCTCAAATCCCAACTGGATGGCCCGGTAGCCGTGCCGCCCCGCGTCACGCAGCTGCAGCACCGTGCACGGGCCCGCCTGCACGGCGGTGACGGCCCAACGACGGCCGAACTCGTCGTACACGTGCGTCATCCCAAGTTTTTTACCCAGCAAACCAATGGCCATCTGCTCTTCAACTCAAAATTTTTCCTTTTGAATTGTAGTTTTACCTTTTTCCTTTTGCCTTTTACATTAGACGTTATTTGACTTCGACATAGACGCCCGATGGCAAGTTCAACTTCCGAAGGGCGTCAATGGTTTTTGATGTCGGCTCCAGGATGTCGATGAGCCGCTTGTGGGTCACGATCTGAAACTGCTCGCGCGCCTTCTTATCAATAAACGGCGAGCGCAGCACGGTAAACAGCTCCCGCTTCGACGGCAGCGGAATGGGTCCGGCGATCTTCGCCCCGGTGCGCTGGGCGGTTTCGATGATCTCCGTGGTTGACATGTCGAGCACGCGGTGATCATACGCTTTCAATTTGATGCGAATGCGGGGCGCTTGAGCCATAGGCTCACTTCACAATCTCCGTAATCACGCCTGCCCCCACGGTCTTCCCACCCTCGC
>CAYJWN010000001.1:0-58360 GCA_964373835.1 uncultured Planctomycetales bacterium | reverse complement strand
GTCTACGACGAGGCGAAGCGATTCGCCGAAGCCATGACGATGGCCTATCACCGGGCGCATGGCGTCGATACGCGCATCGTCAGGATCTTTAACAGCATCCTCGCGGATGAGACCGTGATGCTTTTTAACGATCATGATATGCATCTTGAACCGATCGGAACCTACGTGAACCGAGTGGAGTCACGGTTGGCGCTCGAGTCTCCCAGCATCTTGGTGCCGACGTTTGATCCAGTGACGTGTCAAATTTCACTTGCGCCCGTCAGCGCAATGATTAAGCACCCCTGTCACACGGACTGCTACGCCCTGTCTCTTCGGTACGGCAGGAGGGTCAAGGTGACGGGGGATCATAGCGTGTTTACGAGGGACGCACATAGCCAGCCAACCGCTATTCCTGTCCGACAGCTACAAGTGGGTGATTACGTCGCGATTCCAGCGCGTGTTCCTGTCGTTGAAAAGGACGTGGAGGCGTTCCATCTGGCTGAAGTACTGATGCAACGACGATCCGAAGACGCCTTGTGGAATTATGCCATCCACTCCCCCTCACTGCGGCAGGTCATCGAGCGTCGTCGTGGGGAGATCCGTACCTTCTTGGCTGCTAGCAACAGATTCCATGCGAAGCGACTCAACAACGGCCTCTCGTGCGCTTTGCGGAAGTACTGGCGCGAAGGGATGTTGCCCCTTGCGGTGGTTCGTCGATTGGGTGTGGCCATTCCGTCTGATGCCCAGCTGCGTGTCTACAAAGGTGGAGCGCGTATTCGGCTTCCAGCCACGATCCCGCTGACATCGGACCTCCTCTGGCTGATTGGGTTCTTTTTGGCTGAGGGCTCGTCACATCGTCAACCCGGCAAGAGTGCCTTGTTGACATTCTCCTCGGACCAGGTGTTCCTCGATCGGGCCGCAGCGATTCTCACCGGTCTTGGGTGTCACACGGTCATGGTTCCGGCCAGCCGCCAGCGTGCTCCTGGGTTGTTTGTGCATTCGCAGCTGTTGTATGTGCTCTTCGATGAGATGATCGGTGTGCTCCGCGACAAGAGAATTCCAGCGTGGGTGATGCAGTTGCCGCTCTCTCGTGTCAAGCATGTCTTGGAGGGCTACCGGGAAGGCGATGGGACCCACAGTGGGAAAAAACTCGGTAACGAATTGTGCTTCAGCACCACGAGCGAAGAGCTGGCGACCGATCTGACGTATCTTTTGCTGCGTTTTGGGATCGTGGCTTCCGTAGGACAGTATACGACCAGGTTTCGTCAACGATACGGCGATCGTCGGTTTCCGTTTTTCAGAGTCACGGTCTGCGAGGTGGATTCCTTTGACGTCTTACGGTGGGATACCGGCGTTCGGCAAACCCTCAACGCCACGCGAACCGGCGATTTGATCTGGTCGAAAATTACCGCGATCGAACCCTGCGAGCCGACGAACTTTGTGTACGACTTCTCCGTTCCGGGTACTGAAAATTTCGTGGCAGGGAATGGGGTATTTTGCCACAACACGTACGGTCCACGGATGCGAGCCGAAGACGGCCGCGCAATCCCCGCGTTCGTCACCCAAGCGCTCCGCGGGGAACCCCTGACCGTGTTTGGCGACGGCAGCCAAACCCGCTCCTTCTGCTATATTGACGATCTGGTCGAGGGAATTGTCCGGCTGACCCGGGCCGACTATCACGACCCTGTCAACCTCGGCAATCCTGAGGAGTACACGATTCTTGCGCTCGCTCAGCGCATCCTCGAGTTGACGAACAGCAAGAGCCCGATCGTGTTTCGCCCCCTGCCGCAGGATGACCCGAAGCAGCGCTGTCCTGATATCACGGTGGCCACGCGGCTGCTAAACGGCTGGCGACCGCGCGTCAGCTTACAGGAGGGGCTTTCCGTCACGATGGGTTGGTTTGCCGCTTTGAGCACCAGATGACCTCGCCGTTTGTCAGCTATGACGCGCAACGTCTGGAGCGCGTCTGCCAAGAGCTGGGGCTTCAACTGGTCATCCTGTACGGATCGCGCTCCACTGGGACACCGCCGCCAGGACCAGAAAGTGACGTGGACCTCGCACTCGTTGGGCGCAGCGACGGAAGCCTGGAGTGGTGGGGGGCCGCCTCCCAGGCGTTGTCGGATGTCTTTGCTGGATACGAGGTGGATGTGGTCTTGCTGCGCCAAGCCGATCCGTTGTTCCGGTACGAGATCCTCAGCGGCGGAACCCTGCTGTATGGTGAGCCGTTGGACTTTCTTGAGTATAAGGCCTTCGCGTACCGCGACTTCATGGACTCGGCTGACCTGAGAGCCCTGGAGGAGACGTTGTTCCACAAGAAGATGGCGTTCATTTCGCAGGAGCTTCATGGTGCGCCCTGAGTTCGTGCAGCGCAAGCTGCAGCTCATTGCGGAAGATCTGGCGAAGCTTTTGGCATTCCGGGAGCGCACCTATCGGCGTTTGTGAGGCGCAGCCCATGAGCCAACAGGCGACGTTTGTCATTCAGCCCACGCGCGGGCTCGCCTCGCTTCGGCTGAAAAAGCTCTGGGACTCCCGCGAGCTAGCCCTGACGGTCCTGAAGCCCGTGCCCGTCACGGGAAGCCGCATCGAGTTCCGTCTCCTGCCGGTGGACGATCCCAAGCACCGGCGGCCGGACCTGACCTGCGCGCGACAACAGCTCTCCTGGGAGCCGAAAATCGGGTTAGATGAGGGACTGCAGCGCACCATCAGCTGGTTTCGGAAGGAAAGCGGCCGCGCATGACTGGAGGCCGCATGGAGCCGAGCTCCTATCGGGACATGTCGCTCCTTGAGGAAGTGACGCAGAATCCGAGCGCCACCCAACGGGAACTGGCCAAGCGGATCGGCGTGGCGCTGGGGCTGGCCAACTTGATGCTACGGCGCCTAGTGAAGAAAGGTTACATCAAGATCAGCGGAACCAAGCCCAATCGGATTCGCTACCTGATCACCCCGACGGGCATTCTCGAAAAATCCCGCCTGACCTACGAATTCATTCAGTATTCCCTTCAGTTGTACGGCCGGGTGCGGCATTGCTTGCGCGAGCAGCTCGCCATCCTGGCCCAGACCGGCCACCATCGCGTCCTGCTGTATGGGACCGGGGAGCTGGCCGAGATCGCCTTCCTGATCATTCGAGAAATCGGCCTGGAGCTTGTCGGCGTCGTCGATGAGTCCACCGTTCGACAGCACTTTCTGGGGCATCCTGTCCAGCGCATCGAAGAGATCCCACCTTCCGCCTATGACCGGCTGATCATCTCCTCATTGTCCGATATGGCATCAGGCCTGCAGCGGTTCTTCTCACTGGGCATCTCCCATGAGCGGATGATCGTGCTGCCCATGCCCGGCATGCCGTCCTTGTCGACGACACCCCTGCCTGATGAACGGCTGGAGGTTGTCTCCTCGTTTCCCACGCCGACGCCGGCCCTCGCGGCGACGACCGCATCAGAGATGCCATGAACCGGACCGTGTTCCTGGATCGTCACCTACAGGGGAGCAACCGATGAGCGGTGTGCGCGAATTGCACGTCAAGCTGTTCGCCGACGGGACCGATTTGACGACGATGGCGGAGCTGGCCAGGAATCCGCTGATCACGGGGTTTACTACGAACCCGACGCTGATGCGCAAAGGGGGTGTCCGCGACTACGGCCGCTTCGCGCGCGAGGTGCTGGCCCTCATTGCGGACCGGCCGATTTCCTTTGAGGTATTCTCGGACGACTTCGCGGATATGGAGCGGCAGGCGCGCGAGATCGCCTCGTGGGGGGGCAACGTCTACGTGAAAATTCCCGTGACGAACACGTGTGGCGAATTCTCCGGCCCGCTGATCCGCAAGCTCTCCGCGGCGGGCGTCAAACTCAATGTGACGGCCGTGATGACGCCACAACAAGTCGCTGACATCACCGCCTGTATGGCCGAAGAGCTGAGCAGCTACATCTCCATCTTTGCCGGACGGATCGCTGATACCGGTCGCGATCCCGTGCCGCTGGTCGCCGAGTCCCTTCGGATCATGCGTGCCCGCCCGCGCATGGAACTCATCTGGGCCAGCCCGCGGGAGCTGCTGAACATCTTCCAGGCGGAGGCGGTGGGCTGCCACATCATTACCGCCACGAGCGAGGTGCTGGCCAAACTCCCGCTGGTCGGCAAGGACCTCACGGAATTTTCAGTGGAGACTGTCCGGATGTTCCGACAGGATGCCGTGAAGGCTGGGCTGCGCCTTGAGCTGTCCGCACCCTCCACCGTGTCCTAAGGGGACGGGTCCACATCTGTGTTTCCCTCATCTCACATGAAAGCGTGTCAGTGATCACGATGGCCACTGGTCGAGGAACGGTGTTGGTCCCCAAACTTGCCGGCGGCCGGCTACTCGGTCGTCGTGTACGACCTCATGCTCTTTGGCGCAGAGGGCTTGCCCTCCCACGTGATGTCATGCCGATCTATCGAATGATCACCCAATCTCATGCGAGAGCCAATTAGTCAGTTGCTTCGACGCGCGGTCTTGTTTCCGCGCCGGTGGTTCCAGGGGTTTTACTGGAGGGCGGCGATCCGTCCTCATCTGTGGCAGTTCGCAACCGTGTTTGGGCTGATGCTTGCGGTCGCGATGCTGGAGATGACCACGGTGGGGCTTGGCGTGCCGCTGCTCGATATTGCAATGAAGTCGGAACGCGCATCAGAGAACCGAATTGTCGTCATGGTGGTCTCAGCGATGAAGGCGGTAGGGCTGAGCACGACCACGAACATCATCCTTTTTGTCTTCTTGGCCATGGTCACGAGCATGGCCATCCTGCGCAGTGCATTCTTTTCGATCCAACAGTATGTTGGGACAGTGATCGCCCAGAAGCTCCGCCGCGAATTCAAGCTCACCTTGCTGACCAAGATGCTGGAGGCTGAGTACGGGTATTTGCTGGCGAAGGGCCGTGGATCGATTCTCTTTGACGTCAACACGCCTTCCAGGTCGATGTATAACTTCATCTACTTGACATTCATACTCCTCTCATCGGCATTCAACGGCTTCGTCCTGGTTGGGTTGATGCTCTATCTCTCATGGTGGGCAACGTTGGGCGTGGGTGTCACGGCATTGGTCTGGGTGCAGGTGTGGCGGGGCACGGTCGACCGAAAATCTTCGGAGTGCGGACGTCAGATTTATGAGCTCAATACCAAGGAAAACGAAATCGATGTCGATGCGATTGATGGGCTCAAGATCATGAAGGCGCATGGGCTGGCAGCCAGCGTTGTTGCGCAGCAGGAATCGGTCTTGGCTGGCGAGCTCGTGCCGCGGCGGCGCTTGGTCTGGCTGAAGCATGGCACGAACTGCTTGAACGAAGTGGTCGTTGGGATTGTGGTGATTGCGTTGGCAGGCATCACGTTGGGTTGGCGGTGGGTTCACATGCAATTTTCCGAGATCGTGGTCTTCTTTGTGGCCTTGAGGCGTCTGAGCCCGCTTTTTGCGACGGTCCATTCAACCAACGTTCAATTACGGAGTGAGTGGCGACATGTGGAAGTGATCGAGGAGATCCTGGAGTCCACACCGACGGAGCCACGGGGAGGGTTACGGAGCGGACGGGTGAAGGAATTGCAGTTGGTGGACCTGGCTTTTCAATATGGACCGGCGCTTCCGATGGTCCTCACGGGTCTCAACATGAAGATGACCCGTGGAGAAATCACGGCAATCGTCGGCCCAACCGGGTCAGGCAAAAGTACGTTGGCGAACCTGCTCATGAGGTTGTTCCGCCCCACGTCAGGCAAGATCCTCGTCAATGGGATCGACCTTGAAGAGTTGGACTTAGCGGCGTGGCGTCGGAAGATTGGCTACGTCCCGCAGGACGTGTTCCTGTTTAACGAAAGCGTGCGCCAAAACATCGCCCTGTGGGATAGCGCCGTGACTCAAGAAGAAGTCGAGTGGGCGGCGAGGCTCGCCCAGCTCCACGAGTTCGTTTTGAGCTTGCCTGAGGGCTATGAGACTGTTGTGGGAGACCGCGGAGTCAAGCTGTCCGGCGGACAATGCCAGCGATTGTCGATTGCCAGGGCCATCTTGAGGCGGCCGGAAGTCTTGATCTTTGATGAAGCCACCAGCGCGCTCGACAATCTGACGGAAAAAGCCGTGTACGTGTCCATCGAATCATTCCGCAAGGACACGGTGGTCATTGTAATTGCTCATCGACTCAGCACGATTAAAGGGGCTGATCAGATTGTGCTCCTACAAGGCGGGCGGATTATTGAAAACGGAACACACGAGGCATTAATGCATGTGCAAGGGGAGTACGCCAAGTTATATGTCTGAGGTTGATCATGGCTCACGTGAACACGTCCACCCATGAGCACAGCAACTAAGGTGCGGCGGATTTCTGCTCGGTCCACACCACGTCTGAAGAAGGCGCTTGTTACCGGGGGTACCCGTGGGATTGGGGCCGCGGTCGCGGCGGAACTTGTCAAGGCCGGTCTTGACGTCACCGTGACCGGCACCTCACCACAGGGCAAGTTCCCCGCACGCTGCCGGTACGTGAACTGCGATTTCTCAGACACTGGGCAGTTGGACGCTCTTCTACGAGCCGTTGCGGAGATGGAACTGTCCATCCTCGTCAATAACGCGGGCATCAACAAGGCAGGGCCCACCACCACCTATGCGCTTGAAGACTTCCTGCGGATCCAGCAGGTGAACGTGGTGGCGCCATTTAGGTTCTGCCAGGCCGTGGTGCCAGGCATGTGCCGGCGTAGATTCGGACGGATTGTCAATATTACTTCAATTTTTGGTGTGGTCAGCAAAGCGGGACGTGCAGCCTACTCAGCCAGCAAGTTTGGTCTGTTTGGGCTCAGCCGGGCGCTTGCTTTGGAAGTTGCTGCTCATAACGTCCTGGTAAATTGTCTGGCTCCAGGGTTCGTCGACACCGATATGACGCACCATGTGTTGGGTGAACAGGGGATTGCCGAGATGGTCCGACTGATCCCGATCGGACGGTTGGCCCGTCCAGAGGAACTGGCGCGCTACGTGCGGTTTCTCGTCAGTGAAGACAACTCGTACCTGACCGGCCAGCAGATTATTGTTGATGGAGGATTTGTCTGTGCGTGATCTGGTGATTCAGTCGCACCGCGGGCCGTACACGGTTCGGTTCGGGCCGGCGTTCGCCGGGCTGGAGGGGGGTGTGGGGGCCGACGAGCACCTGCTCATCGATGCGCGCGTGGCCCGGCTCTACGAGGGCCGCCTGGCGCGGGCACTAGCTAGCCGGTCGGTCTTGCAGATTGAGCCGACGGAGGCCAATAAATCGCTGGAGCAGTTGCCGGCGTACGTGACGTTCCTGCTGGAGAAGGGGATTCGGCGGACCCACCGGCTCATTGCTGTGGGCGGGGGGATCGTTCAGGACATCACCGCGTTTCTTGCCGCCACGCTGCTACGGGGGCTCCGCTGGCGGTTCTACCCCACAACGCTTCTGGCTCAGGCGGATAGCTGCATCGGGTCTAAATCTTCGCTGAACGTCGGTGGCTACAAGAACCAGCTTGGCACGTTCACGCCGCCGGACGACATCGTCATCTCAACCGAGGTGCTCAAGACCCTGCCAGAGGCTGACGTACGCTCGGGCGTTGGGGAGATGATCAAGGTCCACATCATCGCCGGCTGGGAGGACGCGCGCGCCATCGCGGCCGACTACCCGCGGCTCCTGCACGACTCCGATCTCATGACGCACTACCTCCGACGCTCGCTGGAGATCAAGAAGGCCAAGATCGAGGCGGATGAGTTCGACCGGGCCGAGCGGCTGGTGATGAACTACGGCCACAGCTTCGGCCACGCGATTGAGAGCGCGACGGACTACGCCGTGCCGCACGGCATCGCGGTCACGATCGGCATGGATCTGGCAAACTTCCTCTCTGTGCAGTTCGGGTTCTTGCAGCCGGCGGCGTACGACGAGCTGCACCCGCTGCTGGCCGCCAACTACGCCGGCTTTGAGCAGACCCCGCTGCCGGAGGAGCGGTTTTTCACCGCCCTCAGCCGCGATAAAAAGAACACGGAGGACGCGCTGACCCTCATCCTCCTCCGCGGACCAGGGCAGGTCTTCCGCGACCGATACCGCAATGACGAGCGGCTGAGGGGGGCGTGCCGTGAGTATCTGCAGACGTTGAGAGACTGTCGGGAGGTGGTGCGATGCCCGAGTCGGTGATTGCTACCCCGAAGGCCAGGACACAGGAAGCGCGCCGCAGGCTGATCAACATCGGCATCGTCGGGTTTGGCACGATGGGACAGATCCGCAATCAGGTGATCGCGCAGAACGGGAAGGGACGGGTCGTGGCAATCGCAGAGCCCCAGCCCGCCGTCCTGCTGCCCGAGGTTCAGCGCTACGCCACCGCCGACGCGTTGCTGGCCGACCCGGCGGTGGAGGCGGTGTTCATCTGCACTCCGAACGCCTTCAATCAGCCGCTGACGATCGCCGCCCTCAAGGCGGGCAAGCACGTCTTCTGCGAAAAACCCCCAGCCTTCACCGCGCGCGAGGTCGAAGCGGTCATCGAGGCGGAGCGGTCGTCAGGCTCCAAGCTGATGTACGGATTCAACCACCGGCACCACGACAGCATCAAGAAGGCCAAGGAGCTAGTCGATTCAGGCGTCTACGGCCGGCTGCTGTGGATGCGCGGCCGCTACGGCAAGAGCGTCGATGAGAGCTTTTACAGCACCTGGCGCGCCAAGCGTGAGCTGGCGGGCGGCGGCATCCTCATCGACCAGGGCATCCACATGCTGGACCTCTTCCTGCTGATGGGGGGCGACTTCGACGAGGTGCATGCGTACGTCTCGAACCTCTACTGGAAGCTCGACGTCGAGGACAACGTCTTCGCCATCCTGCGCAACCGGCAGGGGGTGGTGGCATCGCTGCATTCCACGATGACTCAGTGGCGGCACCTCTTCTCACTGGAGATCTTCCTGGAGAAGGGCTACATCGTCATCAACGGGCTCCTGACCAGTTCGGGTACCTATGGCGAAGAGGTGATGACCGTGGTGAAGAACCGCACGACGGCGCCGGCGGCGACGTGGAGCGATGAGGAGCACTTCCGGTTCGACGTGAACAACTCGTGGCGCTACGAGGTCGAGCACTTCCTCGCCGCCATCGAGCAGAACCGGCCCGTGACGATCGGGATGTCGCGGGATGCGCTGACGCTGATGAAGCTCGTCGACAAGGTGTACGCCAATGGCTAACACGGTGGTGGGGGACGAGCGCAGCTGGCTGGCGGAGCACCTCGAGCGGTTCCGGACGATGCTCCTTCAGGGCGGGGTCCTGGATCAGCTCGTGGCCCTCAAGGCGATGATCGTGGAGGCGCATGTCAAAGGCCGCAAGGTCATCATCGCGGGCAACGGTGGCAGCGCTGCCATGGCGAGCCACTGCGCGGTGGACTTCACGAAGGCCGCGGGGATCCGCTGCGTCAACTTCAACGAGACCGACCTGATTACGTGCCTGGCCAATGACTTCGGCTACGAGCGGTGGGTGGAGAAGGCGCTGGAGTTCTATGCCGATTCGGGTGATCTCGTCATTCTCATCAGTTCCAGCGGCAAGTCCATGAACATGGTCAATGCTGCCCGCTACGCGCGGGGCCGCGGCCTGCGGCTGGTGACCTTGACCGGCTTTGCGGCGACGAATCCACTCCGGCAGTTAGGGGATCTGAACTTCTGGGTCAACAGCCGTTCGTACAACGTGGTGGAGATGACGCACCACATCTGGCTGCTGGCGGTCTGCGACCTCGTCATCGCGGCAACCCGCGAGCGCCCGCCGGTCCGCAAGCGCCGCGTGGCCGCGGCCGAACCCCTGGGAGCCAGCGTGCGATGACGCTCACGAGCGAGGCGCCGTCGCTGCGCGCTCCCGCCGAAACGGTGCGGGTTATCCGGCCGCCTCATCTGGCGGAGCGCGTGGTCTGTGTGGACGGGCTGCCGGGATGCGGCAAGACGCTGTTGTCGGCGATCGTCAGCGCGCTCGATCGTGTCGAAGTGGAGAAGTACAACTACCCGCTCGAGTACATCTGTGCGCTGCGGTATCTGGGGCGTATTACCGACGATGCGGCGGTGGCGATGGTACGTATGCTTACGGACTTGGATCTGTATGACCTGTCGGCGTCCCGGGAAACGAACTTCCGGCCGGCGGATCTCTCCAGTGCGTTTCGCCATCCACGCGCCTGGCGCTATCTGCGGCGCCTCTTCCAGCCCGATGGGGAGGCGAGCATGCGACGCATCGCGCGCGAGCGGCCCATCCTGAATCTGATCACGCATAATCTCCTGCCGATCAGTGAGCCGCTGATCGAGGCGCTGGACGATCGCCTCGTGATCGTTGAAGTCGTCCGACATCCGCTCTACATGCTCAAGCAGTGGTTTCTCTATATTGCGCGGTACGGGACCGATGTCCGAGATTTCACCATCTGGGTGGAGGCGGGGGAACGGGCTGTGCCGTGGTTCGCCCAAGGGTGGGAGGTGCGCTATCTCTCTTGCGATCAGATGGACCGCGTGATCTATGCTATCGACCACCTGGGACGGCTGCGCAACACCATCCTGAACCATGTGAGTGCTGCGCAGGCCGGGCGGATTGTGACGATCCCATTTGAACAATTTGTCTTGGAGCCTTGGCCGTACCTCCACCAGTTGGAACGAGTCATGGGGACAACCATGACATCGGCGACCCGACGGGAATTGCGGCGGCAGCGCGTACCTCGACGCCTGATCGCCGACGGTCTGGAACTGAAGGTCTACCGAGACAACGGGTGGCAGCCGCCTCAGAGGGGGGCAACCGAGGCGGACGAACTATCCCTGCGCAGGCAGTTTGCGGCCGCGCAGGCAACGCCCGCCGCCATGGAAGTGCTGGATCGGCTCTGCCGGGAGTACGAAGTGGCGCATCTGTCGGGGCGCTCGACGGTCCGATGAAGCGCATCGCGCTGATTCCGGCGCTGCTAGGGAGCACCCGGATTCCGGACAAGAACCTTCTCCTGGTGGATGGGGCACCGCTGGCTTTCTATGCGGCGCGGGTCTGCCAGGAGAGCGGGGTGTTCGACGAGATCTACATCAACTCGGAGCATGAGATCTTCGGGACCATGGCCTCAATGCTCGGCGTCTCCTTCTACAGCCGCCGGCCGGAGCGAGGAGGTTCGACCTGCCTGATGAGCAACGCATCGCGTCAGTGCACTGGGAGCCGATGCCAGACGCACGACCACTTTCTCTATGACTTCATGGAGCAGCGCGAACCGTGTGCTCTGGCCCTCGTCCACACGACTTCGCCGCTGGTGAAGTCGGACACGCTGAAGACGTTCATGGAGACCCTCGAGCGGGACGGCTATGATTCACTCCTGTCCGTGGAGGAGCGATACACTGAAACCTTGTATCAGGGTGCGCCGTTGAACTTCTCGGCTTCGAAGAAAGATCCGACGCAAACGTTGCAGCCGGTCCAGCTCATCACCTGGGCGCTCTCCGGCTGGAAGACGGCCTCGTTCATGGCCTCGTATCAGCGGAACGACCCGCGCGAGCCCGGCCCGACCTTTTGCGGCAAGACCGGGACGTTTGTCCTCGATCGCATCCAGGCCCTGGATGCTGATACGTGGGATGACCTCTACATGATCGAGGCATGCCTCCAGCATCGTCGTCAGCAGGAACGGCTGGGACAGTTTCGCTTCTCGGAGCGCGTGCTGGGAATCGAGCGGTGCCTGCACGACCTGATCGGGCGTGATGGGGTCGCACGGTTTGAGGATTCAGGAGCCAACACACGGCTCAGCAACCTCGACGCGATCAAGCAACGGATGGGACCGGCCCCCTGGCTCTATCTGCTGGTCTACAGCCCCACCGACCAAATCGCCTTGATCTGCCAGCGGCCCGGCGAGGGGGCGCGCAAGCACTGCCATGTGACCCATGCCGAGTGGTGGATTGTCCTGGAAGGGACCTTTGAGTGGCACCTCGGCGATGGGACGGTGCTGACCGCCACGCAGGGCGATGTCGTCTCCTTGCCCCGCGGGTTGACGCATGAGATCCGGTGCACCAGCGAGACGCCGGGGATCCGGCTGGCCTGCGGGGCGAGGGACATGGAACACGTCTATGTCGCGTGAGGAGTCTCGGGTGGCCGTCGTCACAGGAGCGTCCAGTGGGATCGGCCGAGCCACTCTCGAACTGTTCCGAGCGCAAGCCGTCCGGACCGTCGGCCTCTCGCGGTCTCTTGCCGAAACTGACACATCCATCCGTTGTGATGTGCGAGAGGAGCGATCGGTGACGCGGGCGTTCCACCGGATCGTCGAGCGATTAGGACGGGTCGACATTCTAGTCAATTGCGCCGGTATCGTGTCAATGACCGACCCGCTGCGGTTGCGTTTGGCGGACTGGGAGGCTGTTTTGAGGACGAATCTCATCGGGACCTATTTCTGCTGCAAGCAGGCGTTGAGCCACATGCGCCGGCAGCGCTATGGGCGCATCGTGAACCTGTCGTCCATCGCGGGGCGTTCGTACAGTCGAAGCGCCTCCCTGGCGTATACCAGCTCAAAGTACGCCGTCATCGGCCTGACCCGTCAGCTAGCGGCCCAATTTGGCAAAAACCATATCACGGTTAACTGCATCTGCCCATCGGAAACCAGGTCCGAGATGTTACTGCGCGCCGTGCCAAGGGCTCGCCTCCGGTCGGCGGCGCGCGCGAATCCGCTCGGCCGGTTGGCTGAGCCGAGCGAAGTCGCCCAGGCCATCGCGTTCCTCACGAGTGACGCGGCCTCGTACATCAACGGCGCAGTCCTTGATATCAACGGAGGACTCCTATGAACCGTGCGGTTGTCAGCGACCGCCGAAGGGAGGAGCCTCGTACCAGCCGAGGCAGCCAGATGACCACTGTCGCCGTGCTCGGGACCGGGACCATCGGACTGCGTCATATCGAGGTGCTCCGCCAGATGCCGGGGGTGCAGCCCCTGGCGATTCCGGTGCGCCCGGAGCGCCTCAGCCCATTGCGGCGGGGAGGGTACAGGGTCACCGCGGATCTTGACCAAGCGGCTGCGCAGGGAGCCTCCCACTGTGTGGTGGCGACCGACACCGGCCGACACACCGCGGACGCGCTGACGGCCATGGAGCACGGGCTAGAGGTTCTCATCGAGAAGCCGCTGGCGACAGACGCACCGGAGGGTCATCGCTTGCTTCAGCGCGCGCTCCAGCTGCGACGGCAGGTCTTCGTGGGCTGCGTGCTGCGATTCTCCGCGTCGCTGACCCGATGCCGGGAGTGGCTGCCGGAGCTGGGTCCGTTGCACGCGGTGCGGATTACCTGTCAGTCGTACCTGCCCGAGTGGCGGCCGGACCGGCCGTATCAAGATTCGTACTCCGCGCGGGCCCACGAGGGCGGCGTCCTCCGGGACCTGATCCACGAGATTGACTACGCGGGCTGGCTCTTCGGCTGGCCGCAGCGCCTACAAGGACGTCTTAAGAATTTTGGGCGGCTAGGGATTGAGGCAGAGGAGCTTGCGGACGTGAGTTGGGAAACAGCGACGGGGTGTGTGGTGTCTGTGCAACTTGACTACCTCTCGCGACCGTCCTGCAGGCGTCTGACGGTTCGTGGTGAGCGCGGAACGATTGAGTGGGATGGGGTGGCCGGAACCGCGACCATCGAAGCGGACGTCAAACCGGTTCACGTAGAACGTCCGGCCCAGACCCGTGACAAGATGTTTGCGGCCCAGGCCCGCGCCTTCCTTGACGCGTCCTGGGATCAGCATGACCCACGGCTTGCCACAGGGGACGACGGGGTGAGCGCGTTGGCGGTTTGTGACGCCGCTCGGCGCTCGTCAGCGCAACGGTGCGAGGAACGGGTGGAGTATCCATGAGATCGGCGCCGAAAATCCTGGCAGTTATTCCGGCGCGGGGCGGGTCGAAGGGGCTGCCCGGCAAGAACCTCCGCCCGTTTGCGGAGCTGCCGCTTATTGCCCATACGATCTTGTATACGAAGTTGTGCCCTGAGATTGGTCGGTGCATCGTTTCGACGGATTCGCCGGAGATTGCCGAGGTCGCGGTGCGCTTCGGCGCCGACGTGCCGTTTGTGCGTCCGGCGGCGCTGGCCCAGGATGACACGCCGATCTGGCCGGTCCTTCAGCATGCGCTGGCCCATGTGGAGGCGCGTGAAGCGGCGTCGTATGATCTGTTGCTCCTCCTGGATCCGACCTCGCCGGCCCGAGAACCTGCCGATATCTCCGGCGCCATGCGCCGCCTTCAAGAACAGCCACGCGCTGATGGGGTGATTGGGGTGTCGAGACCGGAGTTCAACCCGATCTGGCATTGTGTCGTGGAGCGAGACGGGTGGATGGGGGATCTCTTCGAGGAGGGGGCCCGCGTGGAGCGCCGGCAGGACGTGCGGCCGGTCTACCGCATCAACGGCTCGCTCTACCTGTGGCGCACAGCCTTCGTGCGGTCGGCGCGCTCGTGGCGTCAGGATGGCCGGCACCGCTTGTACGAAATCCCGGAATCACGCGCGATGTCGATCGACACCGTGGAGCAGTTTGAGCGCGCAGAGCTGCTGGTGAAAAGCGGCCGCATTGTGCTGCCGTGGCTCAGCGAGAGTCCGGTGCGATGAGAGGCTCCGCTTCGGACGTCAGCCTCACACGCAGCGCACGGTCGCTTGCCCAACTCATGGACCTGTCCGGGCGCAAGGCGCTCGTGACAGGAGGGGCAGGGCACGTCGGCTCCGTGATCTGTGAGACGTTGATGGAGTTGGGAGCCAGCGTCGCCGTGCTCGACCACGATGGGGCGGCGGTGGAGCAACGGGTGAAATCGCTTGGAGAGTCGTCGAAGGGCGGACGCGCGGTGCCGTTGCCCTGCGATCTGCGCGATGAGGAGGCGACCCGCCGCGCGATTCGCCAGGCCCATGAGTCGATGGGTGGGATTGGAATTCTCATCCACTGCGCGGCATACGTCGGTACGACGCCCGTGCCGGGATGGGCCGTGCCGTTTGACCAGCAGACCGTAGAGGCGTGGAACGCCGCCATGCAGGTGAACTTGACTTCTGCTTTTGTCATGGTCCAAGAAGCCAAGCAGGCGTTGGTCGAATCGGGGCATGGGACGGTGATTTTCTTCGCCTCCATCTACGGCCTGGCGGCGCCCGATCCCCATCTCTACGAGGGTACGGACATGGCCAATCCGGCTGCCTATGGGGTGTCCAAGGCGGGACTGCTCCAGTTGACGCGGTATCTGGCGACCACGTTGGCGCCGCACGTTCGGGTGAATGCCATCACGCCCGGTGGGATTTGGCGCGACCAGCCGGAGATGTTTCACCAGCGCTACGTGGCGCGTATACCCCTGGGCCGCATGGCGACGGAAGGAGATCTCAAGGGGGCGGTGGCCTATCTGGCCAGCGACCTGTCCGCGTATGTGACCGGACAGAGCCTGGTGGTGGATGGGGGATGGACCGCATGGTAAGTCCCGTGATGATCGCCGGCCGCCTGGTGGGTCCGGGGCAGCGCTGTTTCATCATCGCGGAGGCCGGGGTCAATCATAATGGGCGCGTCGAATTGGCGAAACGCCTGATCGATGCGGCGGCCGCGGCTGGGGCGGATGCGGTCAAGTTTCAAACGTTTAAGGCCGAACGGCTCGTGAGTCCTGTGGCCCCAAAGGCCGAGTATCAGCGGAAGGCGACCGAGGCAATTGAGTCGCAGTTGGCGATGATCCGTCGTCTTGAGCTTCCTCCGGCGACGTTTCCGGAACTTCAGGCGCAGGCGCAGGCGCAGCGCCTCTTGTTCCTCTCAACGCCCTTTGATGAAGACAGCGCCGATCTCCTGGAGGGTGTGGGGGTGCCGGCGTTCAAGATCGGCTCTGGTGAGCTGACGAACCTGCCCCTGCTCTCGCATGTGGCGCGCAAAGCGAAACCGATCATCCTGTCTACAGGGATGTCGGATCTGGGCGAGGTTAACGCTGCGGTGCAGGCGATCCACGAGTCTGGCAACGATCAGCTGGTGCTGCTGCACTGTGTGTCAAGTTATCCTGCCAATGCTGCCGAAGCCAACCTGCGGGCGATGCAGACGATGGCCGACGCCTTTCACGTCCCTGTCGGGTACTCGGACCATACGGCAGGCATCGAAGTGGCGCTCGCCGCCGTCGCTTTAGGCGCCTGCGTGATCGAAAAGCACCTGACGCTCGATCGGTCGTTGCCGGGTCCAGATCACCAGGTCTCAGCGGAACCTCAGGAATTTTCCGCATTGGTGCGCGGCATCCGGGCGGTGGAGGCTGCGCTTGGGGATGGACAGAAGCGGCCGACGGCCGGGGAGGCCGATACCGCCGCGGTCGCGCGCAAGAGCCTGGTGGCGGCCTTGGCTATTCCGGCAGGTACACGGTTGACGGAGCGGCTCATCGCCATCAAGCGGCCGGGCACCGGCCTGCCGCCGGCGCTGCGTCCGCAGCTCATCGGCCGAACGGCGAAAACGGACATCGCCGCCGGTACGGTATTGACCTGGGGGATGGTCGAGTGAGCACGGAGGGTGACGGATGCCGAAATTCCTAAAGGGCAACTATCGGCTCCCGAAGGGCAAGGGCGAACTCGCGGTCCGGAAGACGAAAAAGAAGGATCTGACGGATCAGTTCGAGAAGAGCGCGCTGGCGAAGCTCGGGGGGAGCCTGTGTTTCGTGATGAAGAAGGGCACGTTTGTGTGGATGGATGAAAAGGATGACGCCGCTCGCCCAACAGCTCGTTAGCCGTATGGCCGCGCTGACCGCGCAGCGGTCAACGGCACAGGCGCTGGCCAACGTGGAGCAGAACCTGCCCCACGTCCGTCTCACCATTGCGGATCTGGCGGCCAGCGTCAGCGCCAACCGCTCACCATCGGCGATCGTCATCGGCGCCGGGCCGAGTCTGCACCGCAAGGCTCCGGTCGCCGACATCCTTGAAAGTGGCTACGAGGGCGACATCATCGCAGCTGATGGAGCATTGGGCTACTGCCTGCGCAACGGCCTGGTGCCTGATTACCTCGTCAGCCTCGATCCTCATCCAGCGAGGGTGTGCCGGTGGTTTGGCGATCCGGACCTGGAGTTTCGTCAGGACGGGGATGACTATTTCCGTCGGCAGGATTTGGATCCGTACCTCGGCGTCGATGAAGTGCAGCGCAACCGGGAACTGATCGGCCTGGTGAATCGCCATGGTCCGTCGATCAGCGCCGTTATCTGCACCAGCGTTGCGCCCAACGTCCGGCGGCGGTGTGAGGAATCCGGAATGAACCTCTATTGGTGGAATCCGCTCATGGATGACTTTGACCGTCCTGACAGCGTCACGCGCCAACTCTACCGGCGCACCCGCATTCCGTGCATGGTCAGCGGCGGCAACGTCGGCGCGGCGGCGTGGGTGGTGGCCAGCCAAGTGCTCAAGAAACGCGAGGTGGCCCTTGTGGGGATGGATTTCAGCTATGCGCCCGGCACCCCCATGGAGAAGACGCAGTACTACAAGGAACTGAAAGAGCTCTTCGGCGATCGGGCCCAGGAGGCGCTGATCCCGGTCACGAACCCGTACCTCAAGGAAACGTGGGTGACTGATCCGGCGTACCACTGGTATCGTGACTCGTTCCTGGAAATGGCGGCCCAGGCCGCCACACAAACGTACAATTGCACTGAGGGCGGTATTTTGTTCGGCGATCCGATTCAGTGGTCGTCGCTCAAGGACTTTCTCGGAACTCGGTGCGGTGTTGAGGCCTGAGGCTGAGCATGGCGAAAGTGCTGTTCATCAATCCCGTAATCCGCGAAGAGGACGATCCGAAACACGTCCCGTACGGGATTGCACTCCTGGCGGCCATCGCGGTGCGGCAGGGGCATCAAGTGCAGGTCTATGACGCCAATGCCTGGCGGTTGGGCGATGAGGCGTTGCGCGAGGCGCTGCAAGCCGACGCCTGGGATATCGTTGCGGTCGGCAGCATTACGACCGGCTACGGCTCCATCAAGGAAATCGTCGGGGAGGCCGAACGGCATGCGCCAGAAGCTCTCATCGTCCTCGGGGGCGGCGTGCTGACGAGCATGCCGATTGAGGTCATGACGTTCCTGCCGCAGGTTGACATCGGGGTGATCGGAGAGGCGTTCCTGACTTTTCCGGAGATCTTGAACCGCGTCGACCGCAACGAACAGGACTGGGCGCAGGTGAAAGGCATTGCGTATCGGGACGCGAAGGGCCAGGTTCAGCTCACCGATATCCGTCCCATCATCAGCATGGCAGAGTTGGATCGTTTGCCCTACCCCGCGTGGGAGCTCTTTCCCTTGGAGATCTACTGGAAACACAGCAAGCTGCTCTACAGCGAAGAAGCGTTCACCTCGAAGCGCCGGCTGGACATTAACGCCAGCTACGGCTGTTCGCTGATCTGCCGTTTCTGTTTCCACCTGGGCATTGCCGGAGATCTCCAGTACACCGCGGGCCCCAAGGGCCGGGATGTGGAGTTCACCTATAAGCGGGAGATCCGCTGGCACAGCGCGCAGTATGTGGTAGATATGGTGAAGTACGCCCGGGATCGCTTCGGCATCGATTTCGTTCTTTTCCTCGATGAGAACCTCATGACGATGAACTCGTACAGCCATTGGAAATGGCTCCCGGAGATTGCGCAGGCGTGGATCAAGGCAGGCCTACAGCCGACCTGCCGCCGCGACAAAAAACCCCATGATGCCAGCTGCCGCGGGGTCCATTGGGGCGGGACGAGCCACGCCACCCTCGTGAAGCATGAGCTGTTGGCGACGCTGTTCAACTCGGGCTGCAGCCAGTTGCTCTACGGCTACGAATCGTTTTCCGATCGCATCCTGAAGAACCTGGGCAAGGGGACGACGGCGGCGCTGAATGAGCGGTCGTTGCGGTGGACCATCGAGGCCGGCATCCGCCCGATCCCCAACCAGATCGTCGGGTTTCCGGATGAGTTCTTCGACAGCATCCGGGACAGCGTCCACGCGTGGGAGCGGATGGGGATCCAAGTCATCCCGTTCTTCGCCACCCCCTATCCAGGCTCTGAGTGGTACTACACCTACAAGGACCGCATCCTGGAGCAATATGACGGAGATTTAGAGGCGTTCCTCCTGGATCTCGGCGATGCGACGAAAATTACCGCGGTCATCAGCGAGAACTTCAACGCCGTCGAACTCCTGGGGTTGCGGGAACTCATGGTCCAGCGGGATCTCAAGCGCATCGATGCGTATGAGCAGGCGTGGCGGCAGCGCCATGGCGAGCCATTCATTCCGGACTTCCGACACCACCCGCGGGTCCCGGCGAAGCAACTCCGTAAGCTGCAGGGGGCGGCGGCATAAGATGCGCACGATCGGCGTCGTCACTGGGGACCGAGCGGACTACGGCGTGTGCCTGCCGATTCTGCGACGGATTCATGGGGACCCATCGCTTGAGTTGCGGCTGTATGTGACCGGCAGCCACCTGGTGCCCGGGTTGGGACGCACGATCGCGATGATCGAAGCGGATGGGTTTCCGATCGCCGAGCGCATCGAGATGCTGGTGGCTTCGGATACGCCGGAAGGGATCACCAAGTCGATGGGGTTGGGCGTGCTGGGCTTCGCCCAAGCGTTTGGCCGTCAGCGTCCCGACCTGCTCCTGTTGGTCGCGGACCGGTTCGAGGTACACGCAGCGGCGATGGCCGCGGTGCCGTTCAAGATCCCGATGGCCCATCTGCACGGCGGCGAGCTGACCGCCGGAGCGATGGATGACGTTCTGCGCCACTCGATCACCAAACTCAGCCACCTGCATTTCGTCTCCACGGAAACGTATGCCCGGCGGGTGATCCAGATGGGCGAAGAACCCTGGCGGGTGGTCGTCTCTGGGGCTCTCAGTCTCGATAACCTGAAGGCGTTGGCGAGGCTCTCACCGGAAGAGCTTCACGGACGCACGGGAGTCCGCCTCGAGCCGCCACCGCTGGTCGTGACCTATCATCCGGCGACGCTCGAGCACGAGGAGGCCTCGTGGCAGATCGGCGAATTGCTTCACGCGCTGGAGCCGGTGGATCGGCCCATCGTGTTCACGCGGACCAACGCGGATACCGGCCGTCAGGTGATTTGGGAGGCGATTGAAACGTTTGTCCGACGACATTCGAACGCCCAGATCGTTGAGCATCTCGGCACGCAAGCGTACTTCAGTCTGATGGCGTGCGCGGCGGCCATGGTCGGTAACTCTTCGAGCGGGATTATCGAGGCGCCGTCCTTTGAACTGCCGGCGGTCAACATCGGCACGCGGCAGGATGGACGGGTCCGAGCCGAGAACGTCATCGATGTGGGCTCTCACCGGGCCGACATCGCCCGCGGCATCGCTCAAGCCCTTGCTCCGGCATTCCGCGCGTGTCTGCGCGGACTGCAGAACCCGCACAGACACGGCGATGCGGCTGAGATCATCGTCGGACGCCTGAAGGACATCACATTGGATGCGCGACTCATTCGGAAACGATTCATCGATCTGCCTGGCCACATGGACGTCGCTGAACCGCAGGCGAGCGGCTATGCCCGTTGACGTGCCGAGGTGCGTGGTCCTTGGCGGGGGCGGCCACGCGCGCGTGCTCATTGAGTGCTTGCGCGCAAGCAAGACAGCGCTTCCGCAGGCGGTGCTGGATGCGGATCAATCGCGGTGGGGCAGCGAGGTACTCGGCGTGCCGATTCGTGGCGGCGACGACCTGCTACCGGACCTCTGGCGCGAAGGAATTCGGCATTTTGTCGTCGGGGTCGGTGGCATCGGCGACAACGAGCCGCGGCGACAGTTGTTTGAGCTGGCCCTGCGGCAGGGCCTGACGCCGCTACGCGTGTGTCATCCCTCGGCGGTGTGTTCGCCCTCGGCGATCATCGGCGAGGGCACCGTGATCTTGCCGCATGCGGTGGTTCATGCCGGCGCGCGCATCGGGGTGAATGTGATCGTGAACACCGCGGCGGTCGTTGAGCATGACTGCGCCATCGGCGACCATGTCCATGTGGCCACGGGGGCGACGCTCTGCAGCACCGTGCGCGTGGGCGCGCTGGCCCACATCGGCGCCGGCGCCGTCGTGCGGCAGTGCGCGTCGATTGGTGAGGGTGCTCTCATCGGCGCTGGAGCAGTGGTGATCTGCGATGTGGCACCACATACCACCGTGGTGGGCGTGCCGGCGGCACCGCTGCATGAAGCCGTCGTGGATCGGCCATGAGCATGCGTATCATTCCACGCCTGGATATCAAAGGTCCGAACCTCGTCAAAGGGATTCACCTGGAGGGTCTGCGCGTGCTCGGCAAGCCGGAAGACTTCGCGCGCCGCTATTACGAGCAGGGCGCGGATGAGCTGCTCTACATGGACATCGTGGCGAGTCTGTACGGGCGCAACAGTCTGTTGGATATCATTGAGCGAACCGCACGAGAAATCTTCATCCCCATGACCGTCGGTGGAGGGCTGCGGACGGTGGAGGATATGAGGACGGTGTTGCGGGTCGGGGCAGACAAAGTGTCGCTGAATACGGCGGCGATCCAGCGGCCGGAGTTGATTCGAGACGCCGCCCAGCGATTCGGGTCCTCCACGATCGTGGTGTCCATCGAAGCGATCAAGACGTCCGATGGACACTACGAGGCGTACACGGAGAACGGCCGTCAGCGGACCGGCGTGGATGCGGTGGGATGGGCTAGGCGGGTGGCCGAGCTGGGGGCCGGGGAAATCTTGCTGACGTCCATCGATCGCGAGGGCACCGGCAAGGGGTTTGATGTGGAGTTAACACGGCAGGTGGCCGAGTCTGTGGCCATTCCCGTCATCGCCTGCGGCGGGGCCGGTCGGCCCAGCGATGTGTACGATGTGGTGGCGCAGGGTCAGGCGGATGCCGTCTGTCTGGCCTCGCTGCTCCACTACGGGGTCGTGCGGACGCTGCAGGAACCAGCCGTGCGTGTGGGTGAAGGGAACACCGAGTACCTCAAGACGCGGCAGGGGTTCTCGAATATCCAAGACACCACCGTCCGGGAACTCAAGACGTTCCTGGCCGCCCAGGGCGTGCCGTGCCGCGACAGCGAAGGCGAGGTCATCCATGCCTGAGACAGGCGGCGCGCGGGTGGCCATCGTGGACTTCGGCATGGGCAACCTCTTCAGCGTCCAACGGGCCTGCGAGCACGTGGGTTTACCGTCGATCGTGACCTCTTCCGCCGATGAGCTGCTGGCTTCTCAGGCGGCCATCCTGCCGGGAGTCGGGGCGTTTGGCGATGCGATGGCGACACTGTCCCGGCGAGGGCTGGTGGAAGCGCTCCGGGAGCTCATTCAATCCGGCAAACCGTTCATGGGGATTTGTCTTGGGATGCAGCTGTTAATGTCAGAAAGCGAAGAGTTCGGCCGGCATCGCGGCTTGGCGGCGATCGAGGGGGACGTGGTGAGGCTCCGGGATCCGCGCCCAGGGTCGCGTCCACTGAAGGTGCCTCAAGTCGGCTGGAACCGGATCATGAAACCGCCAGGCCGTTCCTGGGCCGGCACGTGCCTCGAAGCGCTTCCTGAGGGGGCGTTCATGTACTTCGTCCATTCGTTCCACGTCAGACCCGCCCACGACGAGATCGTTCTGGCGACCACGCAATACGGCTCCCTCGAGTTTTGTTCGAGCCTCCAGCGCGGCAATCTCTTCGCCTGCCAATTCCATCCGGAGCGCAGCGGCCCGATGGGCCTGCGCCTGTACGCCGCATTCGCCGCGCAAGTCCGCGCACCTCGTGAGGTGACCCGTGTCTGAGCGTACGGTTTCTCTGACGGAACCCGCGCCGACCATGTACGGTCTGCCTGAGCAGGTTGTCTTTTGCCGCCGGTGCGTGATGTCAAACCAGCGGCCCTGCTCAAGTGTGGAGTTTCAGCATACCCCCGCCCGGAAGGTCCGGACCCTCCACATCGATGCGGAGGGCGTCTGCGATGCCTGCCGTGTAGCTGAACACAAGGAGCAGATTGACTGGACCGCGCGCGAGCGGGAACTCGTGCGGGTGCTCGATGCGCATCGGCGGACCAACGGCGACTACGACTGTCTGGTCCCTGGCAGCGGCGGCAAGGACAGCGTGTATGCCGCGCACGTGCTGAAGTATCGCTACGGTATGCACCCCTTAACCGTGACGTGGCCGCCCGCCCTCTACACCGAGATCGGCTGGAAAAATTTCAAGAACTGGTTGGAAGTGGGCGGATTTGACAACGTGACCTTCAAGCCCAATAAACAGGTGCACCGGCTCCTGACACGGTTGGCGATCGAGACGCTCCTTCACCCCTTCCAGACGTTCATCCTGGGGCAGAAGAACATTGCGCCGAAGATCGCGCTCAAGGAGGGTATCCGATTGATCTTCTATGGGGAAAATGAGGCGGAGTATGGCAACCCTCTTGCGGACACGGCCAGCTCGCTGCGGGATGCCTCGTACTACGCCATGCGCCACCTCTCGGAGATCTTCCTGGCCGGCCATCCGGTGCCTGAGCTCATGGAACGGTACGGGCTGTCGCTCAACGACCTGAGTCCCTATCTGCCCGCGGATACCCAGGAGCTGGCGCGGTCGCAGATCGAAGTCCGCTATCTCGGCTATTACGTGAAGTGGACGCCGCAGGAGAGCTATTACTATGCGGTCGAACACGTGGGCTTCGAGGCCAACCCGGTCCGGACCGAGGGGACGTACAGCAAGTACAATAGCCTCGACGATAAGTACGACGGCCTGCACTACTACACGAGCTACATCAAGTTCGGCCTGGGCCGGGCCAGTTCCGATGCCTCGCAGGAGATCCGCAATAAGCACCTCACGCGTGAGGAGGGGGTGGCCTTGGTCCGCCGCTTTGAAGGCGAGTTCCCCGAACGCTTCTTCCGTGAGGTCATGGACGACTTGGGGATGAAGCCGGAGCGGTTTTTAGAACTCTGTGACGCGTTCCGCCCGCCGCACCTGTGGACCAAGAAGGGCGGGACGTGGACACTCCGCCATCAGGTCTCGTGAGGCGATGACGAGGGGAAGCGCATGTACACCGATCTGACGACCTTCTGCATCGGCAGCCGCAGCTCGCTGCGCGAGGCGATGACCCGGATGGACGGCAACCGAATTGGCATCGCGCTCGTGATTGATGAGGAGCGCCGGCTCATTGGCACGGTGACCGACGGCGATGTCCGGCGCGCCATCCTTGCGAGCCTCGATCTGGAAGAGCCGGTGAGCGCGCTGCTGGCGCGCAAAGCCGGAACCCCGTTTGCCACGCCACTGACCGCGCCGATCGGCCAGGACCCGGCATCTTACGCGGCGCTCTTGAAGCAGCACAATCTCCTCTACCTGCCGCTGCTGGGCGCCGATCAGCGGGTGGCCGGGCTGGTGACGCTCGATGAGTTCGTGCCGAACCAGCCACTGCCGTTGCAGGCCATCGTCATGGCAGGCGGGAGGGGCCGTCGGCTCCAACCCCTGACCGACGACCTGCCCAAGCCGATGCTGCGAGTCGGCGACCGACCGGTGCTGGAGATTATCATTCAGCAACTGCGGGAGGCCGGGATCACGCGGGTGAAAGTGACGACGCACCACAAGCCGGAGAAGATCACCGAACATTTCGGCGACGGACGGGAGTTTGGCGTGGAGCTCTCCTATGTGGAGGAAGATCACCCCTTGGGGACGGTCGGCGGACTCGGACTCTTGGAGGCGCCCAAAGAGACGACGCTGGTTATTAACGGCGACATCCTCACGCAGGTGGATTTTCGGGCGATGCTCATCTACCACAGAGAGCATCAGGCGGATCTGACGGTCGCCGTCCGCCAGTACGACCTCCAGATGCCCTACGGGGTCGTGGAGTGCGACGGGTCGAGGGTGGTCGGATTGAGCGAGAAGCCGGTCCTCAACTGTTTCGTCAATGCGGGCATCTATCTCTTGGAGCCGGCCGTCTATGGGTTGATTCCAAACGGCCAGCGGTTCGATATGACCGATCTGATCCAGCGTCTGCTGCAGGAAGGGCGGGAGGTCGTGAGCTTCCCGGTTCGGGAGTACTGGCTGGACATCGGGCAGTCCGCCGATTACGAGCAGGCGCAGGCGCAAGCGAAGGGTTGGCATCCCCAATGACGCAGGCATGGACCGAGTCATCCTGGAAGGGCAAGCGCGTCCTGGTGACGGGCGCCGGCGGCTTCATCGGCAGCCATCTGACCGAGCGGCTGGTGGAGCTCGGGGCTGCGACGCGGGCGCTGGTGCATTATCGCAGCGACGGCAGCTGGGGCTGGCTCGACCACATGCCGATGAAGGATGACGTGGAGGTGATCCCCGGGGATATCGGCGACCGGGACAGTGTCCTCCAGGCGATGAAGGGTCAGGAGGTTGTATTTCATCTGGCGGCGTTGATTGCGATCCCGTACTCGTATCAGGCGCCGAGCTCGTTTGTACAGACCAACGTCGTCGGTGCGCTCAACGTCCTTCAGGCGGCCAGGGACTACGGCGTGGACCGCGTGGTCCACACCTCGACGAGCGAGGTGTACGGCACGGCCTGCACCGTGCCCATCGCGGAGACGCATCCGCTACGGGGGCAGTCTCCCTACGCGGCCACGAAGATCGGGGCAGATAAGTTGGCGGAGGCGTTTCATCTGTCGTACGGCGTGCCGGTCGTGACCATCCGGCCGTTCAATACATTCGGCCCGCGGCAGTCGGGACGGGCGATCACCCCCACGATCATCACCCAATGCTTGACCGACACCATCGTCCGCTTGGGCAACACGAGCCCGACCCGCGACATGAACTACGTCAGCGATATCGTCGAGGGGTTCCTGCGCTCGGCCGCGGTGGACGCCGCGGTGGGCCGCACGATCAACTTGGGCTCCGGCCGTGAAACCAGCATCCAGGCCTTGGTCGCCATGATCGCAGAGCGCACCGGCGCGACGGTCACCCTGGAGCAGGAGGCGTCGCGTGTGCGGCCTGAGGAGAGTGAGGTGGAACGGCTGGTGGCCGATGCGACGCTGGCGCGGGAGTTGTTGGGCTGGCAGCCGTCGGTGTCGCTGGAGGATGGGTTGGCGCTGACCGTGGCGTGGGTTCGCGAACATCTTGATGAGTACCGTGCAGGCGCTTACGTCATCTGAGCGTGCGGCGTCCTCCCGTCGGCGCCGCACCGTACCGTTGAGTGAGCCGGTCTTTCGCGGCAACGAGTGGCGATATGTGAAAGCCTGCCTGGACAGCGGCTGGGTGTCGTCCGCTGGGCCATTTGTCGAACGCTTCGAGCGTGAGGTCGCGGCGTACGTTGGTGTGACGCATGCGGTTGCCCTCGTCAACGGGACAGCCGCTCTACACTTGGCGTTGAAGGTGGTGGGCGTATCGCCAGAGGATGAAGTCTTAGTGCCGGACCTGACCTTCATTGCTCCGGTCAACGCCATTCGCTACTGCCAGGCACACCCGGTATTGATCGACGCTGATCCTGTCACTTGGCAAATGGATGTGGAGCAAGTGGCGAGATTCCTGGCTGAGGAATGCGAGCAACGTGGCGACATCTGTTATGACCGACGAACTGAGCGGCCGGTCCGTGCGATCCTGCCGGTTCATCTCCTCGGATCGGCCTGTGAAATGGACCGGATCATGACGCTAGCGAGGCAGTACCGTCTGCGCGTGGTTGAAGATGCCGCGGAGGCGATCGGCGTCAAGTATGCTGGTCGCCACGTGGGGACCTTCGGCGATGTGGGCGTCCTCAGCTTCAACGGCAATAAGGTCATCACGACTGGCGGTGGCGGGATGCTCTTGACGGATCAACCCGAGTTGGCCCGGCATGCCAGGTATCTCAGCACCCAGGCAAAGGACGACGAGGTAGAATACATCCACCATGAGGTCGGTTACAACTACCGACTCACCAACTTCCAAGCGGCGCTTGGGGTAGCCCAGCTTGAGCAGTTGGATGGGTTCCTGACAAAGAAACGAGAGATCGCTTGCACCTACGAAGCATTGCTGCGACGTTCGCCGGCGATCACACGGATACACGTTCCACCGCATGTTGAAGCGACGTACTGGCTCTACACGGTGCTTCTGCCACCCGGCACGACGCGTGCCGAGCGACAGGCGGCGATCCGGTTCATGACCGAGCAGGGATTTGAGGCGCGACCGCTGTGGCATCCCATCCATGGGCTGCCGCCGTACCGGGATTGCCAAACGGTCAACATCGAGCACACCCCGTCGCTCTACGACCGGGGGATCAGCGTGCCGTGCAGTGTGGGGCTGCGTGCCGAGGACGCGCAGCGCTGCGCCCGGACGCTCATCGAGTGGTTGAAGCGCTGATGCGCGAACGTTCACGCACGCCGTCCCATCCTCGAAGGGAAGAAGCCGGTCCGGTCTACTTCGTTGAGCGGCTGACCGTCCGCAGCTGGTGGTTCGATATTTGGCCCCGCCTACTGCGGCTCACGCGCCAGGGCCGGCGTGATGGGGTCTGCTATGTGATCGAGGGCTCCCGCGTCGCGCTCGGGATCGCACGGGTATGGGCGAGGTTCGCTGGCGTGATACTTGAACCGCTTCGGTTTCGCCTGGTCGACATCCGTGAAGACGGGATGCTCGTCCGCTACAAGGTGGCCTATGAGGATTTGGCCGAGGTGCGAGCGGCGGCGCTGCAGGATCCGCGATTCCAGCGCGCGCTGGTCTGTGGCGCGGACCGCGGCCGATTGCCGATGTACCTCTCGAAGGCCTTGACGCTCATTGACTTGACCGGGTGGGACACGCTGTTGCGGGCCGTCTTGGTCCTCCGGGTGTGTCGGTGGAAGCTCGCGGGGCAGCGCGGGTCGTCAACGCCCGTGGTCTTTTTGGAACGCCGGCCGTGGTTCAACGCACTGCGTCAGTATGCGGACCGGCAGGGACTTGAGGTGATCCCGACGACGCCCTCATTGGGAAGCATGCGAACCATCCTGAAGCGCGTTCTGCACCCTCAGCTGGTCCAGGCGGTGAAGACCGCGGGTGATCGAACGGCGATAGTCGTGCGTCGAGGCATGAGCCTGTGGCGTCGACGGGGCACCGCCTTGCCTCGTGCGGCTTCAGAGGGAGCACGCCGGTCAAGGGGACAGCCATTGCTGGCGGTGGAATACTATGGCCACCTTAACCTGTCGCGACCGGAACGGTATTCCGACGTGTTCTTCTGGCAGCAGTCCTCTCTGCTGGCTCAAGACGTGCTCGTCGTCTTCAATGTCGCCGCCGATCCGTTGGATACGCAGAAATGGGACGAACTGGGCACGCATGGCATATCGGCGGTGGCCGTGGGTCGACAGGGCACGACGGTCCCGGAAGCCCCCGTGTTTCTTCCTCGACTTACCCCTCCCCGGCCGCTCGATCTTGGACTGGTGTCCAGCCCCCCTGGTGCGGAGACTTCGTGGCTCACCCGGCACCTCCAAATGTACGAGACCGCGCGGGCCTTCTGGGTGGACTTCTTCAGCTCCTACGGGGTGAAGCTCTATGTGTCGTGGATGAAATTCGACGCCCTCCATTGCGCCATCGCGGATGCGCTTCAAGAGCGTGGCGGACTCTTTGTGAGCTACCAGCGCTCGTATGAATCGCATCCGGCGGCTGAAGCTGCCGCCTCGGTCGATATCATGTTTGGCTTCTCTGCGGTCTCGGCCGACATGGAGCGGCGCGCCGGGTCAAGGATTCCCTATTACGTCGTGACAGGCTACCTCGGCGACCACCGGTTTGCGGCGCTTCGGGTGGAAGCTCAGCACGTACGCCAGCATCTCCATCAGCGCGGTGTGAAGCATATCCTGGCTTATTCCGATGAGAATTCTCACGCCGATGAGCGGTGGAGTTTCGGCCATGGGATGACGCGTGAGAACTATGCCTTCCTCCTCGAGAGAGTGCTCGAGGAGCCATGGCTGGCGGTGTTGATGAAGCCAAAGGTTCCTTCCACGCTACGCCAGCGGCTCGGCCCGGTAGCCGAGCTCCTGGAACGAGCCGAGGCCACCGGCCGATGCCTCGTGTATGAAGGCGGCGCCCTGCACGGCAGCTGCCCGCCCGCGGCTGCAGCCCTGGCCGCAGATGTCATGGTGCACGGCCATCTGTGCGCGGCGACGGCCGGCGTGGAAGCGGCGCTGGCCGGCGTGCCGACCTTAATGCTCGACCGGGAGGGCTGGTCCGTGAGCCCGCTGTACCGGCTGGGCGTTGGGCGCGTGGTCTTCACCGAATGGTCGGCGCTGTGGAAGGCCTGCCGTGAGCACTGGGAGCGTCCCGGCGGGGTACTCGGATTCGGAGATTGGTCGCCGATGCTCCAGGAGCTCGATCCGTTCCGCGACGGACGGGCCGCAGAACGCATGGGCACCTACCTCCAGTGGTTGCTTGTGGGATTCCAGGAGGGGCTCGATCGGGACACGGTGATGGCGGACGCTGCGGAGCGCTACAGAGCGCGGTGGGGCAAAGAGACGGTGATGCCGATCAACTGCGACAGCGCCGATGCGGTGTCCGTCAGGCCTCCCAGTGGTGCACCCTTGGCCGCAACCGAGGAGATCTTAGCCTGATGGGCTTGGAAGGGTCTACCCTGACGACGGCTTCAGTCGAAACACGCCACAGCGGTGCGGGAAACCTTCACGTTCCTTTGCAGTCGATACCGATTTCGATTGAGCGACTCGCGGAGGCGCTGGACACCGTGCATCGGTTGTGTCCGGAGCTTCCTGTGCGCGCGATCCGGTGGATGTACGTGAAGTACCCACTGCACCAGATCCAGGAAGAGGTGCTCCGCGAGCAGAGTGAGGGTCGTCTGGACCTTCGCGGGCAGCTTGACGCCGGAGCGCGAGATACGGCTATGAACCGTGTTGGTCTATGCGTCCTGTACGCGCTCGTTCTCTGCGGCCGACTACTCTGGCTCCGTGTCATACTGGGCCGTGAGCTCGCCGCGCTGAGGCGCGAGCGGTTCGACGTGGTGGGAAGAACGTGTTGCTTTGGCACCCGTCGGCCAGCTGGCGATCGCGATTTCTACTATGGGGATTTGCAGCATCGACTGACGGGGCGGAGTGTGCGGATGCTCCTGCTCTGCACAGATGTGACCGGCGGCAGCTGGACGAGGTTTGCGAAGGCATACTGCACAAGGTCGCCGATCGCTCGACTGCCGGAGCTCGCTTTGGTGCCGATCCTTGCGCCACTTCGCCTGCTGTGGCAGCAACTCAAGACGTGGATCCGGCTTCGCCGCCTTGCCGCACAGACGCATGATCCCTTGGTGAGACGGATCAGCCTCCTGGCGAGTCGGGACTGCCTGGTACCCAATACCACGCTGGCCGCTCTGGCATTTTGGGTGGGGCGGGCCGCGGTGCGGACGTGGCGTCCACGGGCATTGCTCATGCTCCATGAAGGACACGCCTGGGAGTACTGCCTACGGGGGGGCGCGAAAACCGCCGATGCCTCCTGCCGGGTGGTGGGCTATCAGCACACGACGGTGTTTCGCGAGTCGCTGTCACTCACCCGTCCCTCACAGACCGTCTTCGGCGCCGCCCCTGCCGACGTTGTCTTGTGCCTGGGACAAATCCCTCTCGAGCGTCTCCGCGCAGGCCACCAACCCTACCGCACGCGGCTGATCCGTTTTGGGAGCTTCCGAGCCCAGACGATCCGCGTCGAACAGCCTGCGGATCCCTCCCGACGGACCATCCTGGTGACGCCGGAGGGGATCCACGCGGAGGTCACGGCGCTCTTCGCCTTCGCCTATGCCTGTGCCCAGCGGCTGCCCTCCTACACCTTTGTCCTGCGATGCCATCCGGAGGTACCGATCGCCAGCGCGGTACGGCTCGTCTCCATGGATCTGACCCAGCAGCCGAACATCGTCCTGTCTGAGCAGCGCAGCATTGAGGAGGATTTTGCTCGCTCTTCGGCCGTGCTGTATCGAGGTTCCTCTTCCGTCTTCTACGGGATCCTGCACGGGCTGGTCCCGATCTACCTTTCGGTGGCGGCGATGCGGGATCGGGATCCCCTCGATGGCTTGGACGCGTGGCGGGTCCGCTGCGCGACCCCTGAAGAGTGCGCGGCGCTGCTCCTCCGGCAGGAGCAGACGGCGGGAGAGCGGCGGGGTGAGTGGGACGCGGCCGTGCGGTACGTCACGCGCTACGCGGAACCAGTGACAGAGGAGCACGTGGACGCATTCCTGGAATCGGCGGGTCTCGCAAGGGAATGGGCCTAATGCGGTGTCTGATCTTCGGCTATGGGTATATGGGGAAGATCCGCGCGAGGATTCTGCGCCACCATCCCGCGGTACGGCACATCACCATCGTGGATCCTGCGATGGACCCGACGACGCCAAATCTCGAGGGGACGCTCCTGGCTCCCGGCGCACCGATTCCCTGGGAGGCCTGCGATGCGGTGTTCATCTGCACGCCGAATCATGTGACCGCAGATCTCTGCGTGGAGGCGCTGTCCCGGTGCGGCCATGTGTTTTGCGAGAAACCCCCTGGGAGAAATTGGGAAGACTTCTGCCGTATTGTGGAGGCGGCCAGCCGGGTCCCCGCGCACACGTTGGTGTTCGGGTTTAACCACCGGCTCCACCCGTCGGTCCAGGCGGCCAAGGCAATTCTGGAGGGCGGTGGGCTCGGCGAAGTCCTCTATATGCGAGGGGTGTACGGGAAGTCCGGCGGCCTCAACTACCGGGAGAGCTGGAGGAACAAGCCTGAGATTGCGGGCGGCGGCATCCTCCTCGACCAGGGCATCCATATGCTCGACTTGTTCCGGATGTTCCTGGGGCCCCTCACGGTGGCCCATGCGATCCTGACCGATACCTTTTGGGGCTCCGGCTTAGAGGACAACGCGTTCGTCCTGCTGCGCTCCGCCGGCGGGGTGCCGGCGTTTCTCCATTCCTCGGCGACGATGTGGAAGCACACGTTCCGGTTTGAGATCGGGTGCCGGGACGGCTACCTCATGGGCAGCGGTTTCCTGTCGAAGACCGGCAGCTACGGGCGGGAACAGCTGGTGATCGGCAAGCGCCAGTTCGAGGACGAGGCCTTCGCGTACGGCAACCCGCGCGAGGAAATCATCTACTTCGACCGCGATGAGTCGTGGGAGAAAGAAATGGACGAATTCCTCCGCGCCGTGACCGAGCGCCATGCCGCGACGCACGGCACGCTCGAGGACGCCCTCGCGGTCATGGAGCTCATCCGGGGCGTCTATGCCCTAGAGGCGCCGGGGCTCGCAGGAAGTCGGCGCTGATGCGGACAGTGCAAATTCAGCAGACGTTTTCGCTCGCCGCGGTCAAGCCGCTCGAAGGGCTCCTGCGGTATCGCGCGTATTGTCTGGAGGCAAGCCGCCGTGCGCGGCGGGGTCCTCCTGTGCGGCGCCAGCGTTCCCCGGTGTCGGGAGGGCCCATGGAGCCATGGGGCGATGTGGAGGGCTTGGCCTATGCACGGTGTGCCCAGAGCGGTAGTCTCTTCCTGGCCGAGATGCCCGAGCCGGAGGCGTGGTATCGCCTCCTCGAGGACGTCCACCGCTACCGGCACTCACCGGAGGCGTTTCACTCCAGTCTTTCGCAGTCCCGCACGGACAATGTCTACATGCCGAGGCTCGAATGGATGGAGGATGCCTTGCAGCTGCAGGGAATGCAACGCCCGGTGGTTCTGGAGGCGGCGGTTGCCCCGAGTGAGTTCTCCCAGCTGCTGTATGAGAGCGGCTCGTTCTCAGAGGTGCTGACGGTGAGGGAGGCGGAGTTGACGTTGGCTCGTGGCGGGGAGGCGCCGATCGCGCAGGCCGCCGTGCTGCTGGAGTCGTTGGACCGCGCATACGATCCGGAGGCGCTGCTCAGCGGAGTGTCCCGCCGGCTTTCAGAGGGGGGGCTGTTGTTCGTGACCGCGCTTGTCTCCTCGGGCTTTGATCTGGCGGTGCTGGGCCTGCGGAACCTCTACCTCTACCCGCCGGATCGGGCGAACTGTTTCAGTCTGCAGGGGCTGTCGACGTTCCTCCAGCGCTCGGGCTTCGGTCTGCTTGAGGTGAGTACGCCCGGTGTCTTGGATGTCGAGATCGTCCAAGCCCACCTGCAGCATGATCCGTCAATCCAGCTGTCGGTTTTTGAACGGCAGATCGTCGAGGTGCCGGCTGAGGCCCAGGAGGCGTTTCAAGCGTTCCTCCAACAGTACGGCCTGAGCTCGTTCGCGCGCATCGTGGCCAAGAAATCGTCCAGATGAGCCAGTCCTTCCTCCGACACTATTTTGACGCGTGCACCGCCATCGCCAGCCGGCTGGACATCGAGGTGGTGGACCAGATGGTGGAACGCCTGCGTCGGTTGCGGGATGAGGGCGGGCGGCTGTTCCTCTGCGGGGTGGGAGGCAGCGCCGGCAACTGCAGCCATGCGGTCAACGACTTCCGCAAGCTCGCAGGGATTGATGCCGCGACACCGGTCGATAACGTGTCGGAGCTGACCGCCCGCACCAACGATGAGGGGTGGGAGACGGTTTTCGCCGCGTGGTTGCGCGTCAGCCGGGCGTGTGAGCGCGATGTCCTCTTCGTGCTGTCGGTGGGAGGCGGCAGCCGCGAGCGGAACATCAGCGCCAATCTCGTGGCGGCCATTGACGAGGCGAAGGCGCGCGGCATGGAGGTCCTCGGTATCGTCGGGCGGGACGGCGGCTACACAAAGCAGCAGGGTGACATTGTGCTGGTCATCCCGACGATCGATCCGGCGCTCGTCACGCCCCACGCGGAGGCGTTCCAGGCGGTGGTCTGGCATGCCCTCGTGTGCGACCCGCGCCTCATGGTGCAGGGCAACAAGTGGGAGACGACCGTCGCCGCAGCGGGGGAGCGTCGATGAACCCACAGGCCGCTGTCGCCAGTCCTCTGCGTGCCGTGGAGCGCCCGCCAGCGATGAGCTCCGACTGGTACGCCGACTGGCAGCACCAGACCCACGCCGTTCACTTTGACGGCCGCGCGCGGCTCAACAACGCAAACCTGATCCGCAACTTCGAGGCGTTCAATGACGTGCGCCTGCTGAATACACGGATCGACCGGGGCCGTCCCGTCCACCTCGTCGAAGTAGGCTGTGCGACTGGGGAGTTCTACCGCTACCTGCGCCTCAGGTACCCGGCGATGCAGTACACCGGGCTCGACATCTCCGAGCCGGTGATCGCCCGCGCGCAACGCAAGTATCCCGTGGGTCGATTCTACTGGTGCGATCCAGAGGTGTTGTTGCGTGACGCCTTGAGACAGCAGGGGATTGTCGAGGCGCCGCAAGTCGTCTACGCGAAAGACGTGGTGCACCACCAAGTCCGCCCCCTCGAGTTCCTGGACGAGCTGCTCGGCAGCGCGACGGAGGCGGTCATCGTGCGCCTGCGCACCCGCGACGTGGGGGCGACCGAGTGGGACCCGGACCGGTCCTGCCAATACCACTACGAGGGCTGGATGCCCTACATCGTGATCAATCTTGATGAACTCATCAGCCGGATTCGTACCGTCCGTCCGGCGAGCGAAGTCGTGGTGTACCGTCACCGCATGGTCCTCGGCGGGCAGGTCAATCGGTTCCTGCCCAAGGACTGCTACCGTCTCGAGACCGGAACGGCGGAAACCGCCGTGGGCGTGTTCCTCCGTACGACCCAGCCGGGCCGCGTGACGATTGAGGATCGTCCGGACGAGCGTCCCCGCTACACCGTGGTCTACCGCGTGCATCACGCCATCGGTCAGATGCTGCGGAGTCAGCGATGAGGCGGTCGGCATGAACGGCGCGTTCGCGGCACGCTTGAGGCAGCGCGCCCCCGTGTTCGGAGCCTGGACGTCGCTTGGGCATCCCGCGATTACGGAAGTGTTCACTCGGACGGGCGTTGATTTCATCGGCATCGATCTTGAGCACAGCACGATCAGCCAGGAGCAGGCGCAGCGCATCATCGCGGCCTCGCAAGCAGGCGGGGCGGTTTGCCTGCCGCGCCTGGCTTCCCATAACCGGGAGCAACTCGCGCGCCTACTCGATTCCGGGGCGGATGGTGTGATCATGCCGAACGTGACGAGCCGAGAGGAAGTCGAGCAGCTCATTGCCTGGTGCAAATACCCCCCGATGGGCCAGCGCGGCTACGGCGTAGCCCGCGCCCAGGGCTATGGGATGGCGTTCAATGAGTACACGGCGACGTGGAACAACCGCTCGGCCATCATCATTCAGGTGGAATCGATTCAGGCGGTGCAGGTGATCGATGCGCTCCTGGCGCCCGCTGCGGTGGACGGGGTGATGGTTGGCCCCTACGACATCTCCGGGTCGCTGGGCCTGGCGGGCCAGCTGGAACATCCCCGGGTGGCGGAGGCGTGTGCGCGAGTGATCGACGCCGCCCGGCGGCACGGGAAGGCGTGCGGGACGCAGCTGGTCGACCCCACGAGGGAGAATATCGAAGCCGCCTTCGAAGCTGGTTACACGTTCGTCATCCTGGCTTCCGACGTGTTTGTCCTGTGGAAATGGGGCGAGCGCATGCGGGAGTGCGTGCGGACGCTTCGCGGCGCGGCGGCTCATACCGCCGGCCAAACCGTGACGCAGGCACGATGCATGTGACGCTGGTGAACCCAGCCTTGGTGCTCTTGCGCGCCGACCCCTTCACGACGGGCATCCCGTACCTGCCCGTGTCTTTGGCCTATGCGGGGGCGGCGGTCAAAGCCGCCTCTCATTCGGCCGTCGTGGTCGATGCGTTCGGGGAACGGCCCTGCCAGTATCGGTTGGAAGGCCGCTTCATGGTGCGCGGCTTAACACCCGGCCAGGTCGAGCAGCGCATTCCGGTCCACACGGATGTGATCGTGCTCTACGCCATCAACCTGACGTCCCATCGATCCCTGGAGGAAATCCTCAAGTATGTGCGCCGGCGGCGTCCCCAGACCGCTATCGTGGTCATGGAGAACACACAAGCCGTCACCGCCTATTCGCTCCGGCGCATTCTGGGCGAGATGTTCGACGCCGGGGCGACCTACGTGCTCTGCGGCGAGCCGGAGCGCCGGCTCGTGGCCCTCCTGGAGGCCGTCGGGCAGGGACGGCCTCCGGACAACATCGATGGCATCGGATGGCGTGATGCGCGCGGCACGCATTTTACGCCCCCCTCACGCATGATCCAGGATCTGGACCAGCTGCCGTTGCCGGCCTGGGAGCTGTTTCCGCTCGAGGCCTACTGGTCGCTCCGGTACGCGCACGGCGCCATGGAGCGCGACCGCTATCTGCCGCTGTTGACGTCACGGGGGTGCCCCTATCCGTGCCGGTTCTGCGTGATCCCCGAGACCAACGACCGCCAGTGGCGCAGCCGCTCACCGGAGAACGTCGTGGATGAAATCATCCATTGGCGCGACACCCTCGGTGTCACGGAGTTTCACCTTGAGGATGTGAACCCGACGATTGACGACCGCCGTACGCAGCAGCTCTGCCAGGAGCTCATGGGTCGCAACGTGCAGATCATCTGGAAATTCGCAGCGGGGACAAAGGCCGAATCGATCCGGTCGGAGGAGACGGTCGAGCTGATGGCGCGCGCCGGCTGCCGGTACGTCTCGATCTCCCCGGAATCTGGCTCGCCGGGCGTCATGAAACGCATCGGCAAGCCCTTCGACCTCGAGCATGCGGTCCGACTCATCGGCTGGATGAGCGCGCGGGGCGTGCGCTCGCAGTGCTGCTTCGTGCTCGGGTTTCCAGGCGAGACCGATGAGGACCGGAGGATGACGTGGAATGTCATCCGCCGACTGGCCCAGAGCGGCACCGATGAGATCGCGCTGTTCATCGTCACCCCGGTGCCTGGTTCAGACATCTTCGAGGCGTTTACGGGCTACGACGATTACTCGCAGCTGAACTTCTCTCCGACGTGGCGGGAGGATTTCGCGTCGCTCAGCCGGTTCCGGCTGAAGCTCTACCTCGCGTTCCTGCTGTGGAAGCTGCGCTACCACCCGCGCAGCCTGGTGGCTCAGCCGTTCCACTTCGCCTCCCGGCGGTTCCGGACGAAGATGGAGATGACGCCCTACCGCGCGCTCCATACCACCCTGATGAGTTGGGGGGTATTGGGGGTGCGTGTCTCCTGGGAGCCTGCGCAATGAGCCCGTCGATCGAGGTCGCCATTCCATGCTTCAATGAGGCGGGGGTAGTCGGGAAGGTGATCCGCGATGTCCGGCGTGTCCTGCCGGCCGCGCAGATCATCGTGTACGACAATTGCTCGACGGATGGGACGAGCGACATGGCGCGCGCCGCCGGGGCGGAAGTGCGGAACGTCAGCCGCGTGGGGAAGGGGTTCGTCCTGCAGGCGATTTTTGAGCGCTCCAAAGCCGATATCGTGCTCGTCCTGGATGGGGACGACACCTACGAGGCGGCGGACGCCCCCTTGCTTCTGGAGCCGCTGCTGCGCGATGAGGCCGACATGGTCATCGGCACGCGGCTTGAGCACGCGAGGACCCCCTTCCGCAGGTTCCACCGGTTGGGGAACCATCTGATCACGGGGATCCTGAACATGTCCTTCGGGACGTCGTTTCGCGACATCCTCTCAGGATATCGGGCCTTCAACCGCCGCTTCCTGAATCACATTCCGCTGATCACCGGCGGCTTCGAGACGGAAACCGAACTGGTCATCCAATCTTTGGAGCTCGGATTCAGCGTGCGTGAGGTCTCGATCCGCTATCGGGGCCGCCCGGCCGGAAGCAACAGCAAGCTGCGGACGTTCCGCGACGGCTACCGCATCCTCCTGACCATCCTGATGCTGCTGAGGGATCACCGCCCGCTCCTTGTGTTCGGGGTGGGATCGGGGGTTCTGGCCGGGTTCGGTGCGCTGCTGTGGGGCCTTGGCATCATGGGGACCACGGGACTGCGGGCCGCCGGCGTGGCGTTCCTCGCCGCCGCGTTGGCCGTCTTTCTGGCCGGCCTGGTGCTGAACACGATCAATGCGAGATTCCGTGAGGTCCAGTCGTTGCTGCGACGGCTGCAAGGAGCGCCGCGCGAGAGCGCGGCCAGCGAAAGCTCCGCCCCGATCGAGAAGGTCGGCGAAGATGCGCTTGAGGAAAGCAAGCCCTTTTGACGGGACCGCGGGCCTCACGAGGATGCGATGACGATGACGTCAGAGATTGCGCCGGCACCAACCACCAGGACCATCGTGGACTTGGAGAGCGTCCGCTGCCCGATCTGCGGGGTCAACGACGCCGAAGTCGTCTATCCGTCCCGGCGGAAGACCCTCTCCATCCAGGTGAATGAGTTCCGTCCTTCGGGCGATGCCTTGCTCGAGGACCCGCTCGTCCGCTGCCGCCGATGCACGATGCAGTACGTGAATCCAAGGGTGCCAGCGGATCTCGTCCTGGAAGGGTACGCCTCGACGGTGGATGAGACGTTCGCGTCCCAGGTCACCGGGCGAGAGATGACATTCGCCCGATGCCTCAAAATCCTGCACTCGGTCTGGCGCAAACCGCCCGGCAGGCTGCTGGATATCGGAACGGCAGGCGGGTCGTTCCTCAAAGTGGCGAAGGATGCCGGATGGGAGGTTGCGGGATGCGAGCCCAACCGCTGGCTATGCCAATGGTGTGAGGAGCACTACGGGATCAGGTTGACCCCCGGAACGATCTTCGACGGACACTACCGTACGCAGAGCTTCGATCTGATCACGCTCTGGGACGTCCTCGAGCATACGGCGGATCCGCTATCGGTCCTGCGCGAATGCGAGCGTCTACTGGCACCTGGAGGACTGATTGCGGTGAACTGCCCCGACATCGGATCCTGGATCGCGCGGCTCATGGGCCGCCGGTGGGTGTTCATCATCTCCGTCCATAACTACTACTTCACCAAACAGACCTTTCGGCTCATGCTCGAGGCGGCTGGGTTTATCCCCATCACGATGCGGCCGCATCTCCAGACGCTGGAGCTCGACTACATCCTCTTTCGCGCCGAACCACTGCTGGGGCCGGTAGCCCGCGGGCTGCACGCGTTCGCGCGGGCCACGCGCGTGGGGTCCGCGCAGATCCCGTACTGGATCGGCCAAACGCTCGTTGTCGCGCGCCGGCAGGACGATGGAGCCGCCCATGCCTGAGCATCAGGCGCCCCAAGCGGGCGCTCGTCGGTCCGCGGTGATCCTTGGCGGCGGGGTGGCCGGCTTGGCGGCCGGATGGCGACTCGCGCGGACAGGTGCATGGCGAATCACGGTGGTGGAGCGCGCGGGCACCATCGGCGGGCTCTGCGCTACCTTCCTCCACGACGACATGCGGCTCGATTACGGGCCGCACAAGTGCTTCTCGGTGATACCCGATGTGCTCGAGGAGTTACGGACCCTGATGGGTCCGGAGCTGCTCGAGCATGAGAAGAAACATCGCATCTACCTGTTCAATCGTTATTTAAAATACCCGCTCGAGATGCGCGAGCTGCTTACGAGCATGGGGCTGCGGCACATCGTCGCCTCCGGCGCGAGCGCGCTGGCGGAGCGGTTGCGGCTATTGGCCGGAGCCTGCCAGGGGTCGAGCTATGAGGCCTACCTGACGGCGCGCTTCGGCCGCCATCTGTATCAGTTGGTATTCGGGCCGCTTGCGGACAAAGTCTGGGGAGATCCAGCAACCCTCAGCGCGGACATTGCCCGCACCCGCATCCCGAGCAGCAGCTTCTTCGATGTGCTCCTACGGGTCCTTAAGGTCAAAGAAGAGACGTCAATGACCGACGCGACGCACTTCTATTACCCGAAGGCTGGTTTCGGCCGTATTCCGGAGCGGATGGCTGAAGAGATCATCGCACACGGGGGTACCGTCCTGACTTCGGCGCTGCCGGTCGCGATCCATCATGAACAGTTCCGGATGACCGGTGTGACCATCGAACACGAGGGACAGCGGACGACCCTGCCATGCGACCTGTTGGTGTCCACCATTCCCTTCGATGTGCTGGGGGGTCTGCTGCAGGCGCACCGCTCAGAGCCCAACCTCGTGGCGATGCTCGAGGCGGCGAATCGCCTGCAGTACCGTCACTTGATCCTCGTCTATGTCGTGGTGTCGTGCGACCAGCTCACAGATGACCACTGGATTTTCTACCCGGACCGTGCGCAGATCTTCGGCCGGATCTTCGAGCAGAAACAACTGAGCCGGACGATGGTGCCAAACGGCAAGACGGTGATCTGCTGCGACATCGTGGATGACGAGGCCGGAGACCGCTGGCGTTCGACCGACGAGCAGCTCGGTGAGCGCTGCGTTCGGGATCTGCGCGCTTCGGGGATCATCAACGGCCAACGCGTGCTCGGGACGTTCGTGAAGCGCTCGAAGCGGTTCTACCCACGCTACGATCTGGAGTATCGCAATACCTTATCCCGCCTCTGCACGAGCATGAAACGGTATGAGAACCTTCTGTCGACGGGCCGCATCGGCCTGTACAACTACAACAACTCCGACCATTGCCTCGACATGGCCATGCGGATCGAAGAGGGGCTGACGGCGGGGCGCTCGACCGCGCAGATTATGGAAGGGCTGGAGGAGCGGGTGATGACCTACCGGATCGTGGACTGAGCCTATGGCCGATCGGGACCCGCGCGCACAGCTCAAGGCTGCCATCCGGCGGTACCCCTGGATCTCCCGGGTGATGCAATGGGTTTTCGACCCCGCCTTCACACCGACGTATCTCATTGCCCGGTGGGTTCGGGCGCAGGATGGGCATGTGCTGAACATCGGCTCCGGGAGCCGGACGATCGGTGACCGAGTCATCAATCTGGATATCGAGGATTCCGCCCATGTCCATGTCGTGAACAGGGCGCCGAGGCTCCCGTTTAAGGACGCCAGCTTCGAGGGCGTGCTCCTGGAGTACGTCCTCGAGCATGTGGAGAACTACCCGGAGGTTCTCCAGGAGGCGCTGCGGGTGCTCAGGCCTGGCGGCTCGATCCTCGCCACCGTCCCTTTCAGGCAGAATTACCATGCGTGCCCTTCGGATTACTGGCGTTTCACCTATGAGGGGCTTGAAGTTGTGTTCCGCCGGTCGGGGTTCGAGCACATTGCTGTAGAGGTCTACGGGGGTCCGGTCTCTGCGTGGATCGATGCGACCAAGGAGTTTCTGGCCACGCTGTGTTCCGTCGGGTCGCCGCTCGTGTATGCCGTGCTGAGCCAGGTCTTTATCATCCCGTTCATTCCGCTGCGGTATCTCGACGTGGTCCTACGGAAACTTCCGGTCGCCAAATACACAGCCTTCAGCTTGAAGATTTCGGCGCAGAAGCCCGGAACCCTGAAGGCGAACGGGCGCGCTGTGGGACTGGATGAGAAGATCCGCCAAACGTTGTGGACTGATGAGAGCTACCACGTAAGGAAACATGGCGCGCGGTACTGGATCGAACCGGCTAGCGTTGGAGGATGAATGAAAGGTGGGATGCGGCGAGAGGCAACAGGGGCCCGTGGGAGGGCCTGAAAATGGAGACTCAACCATGACGAGGAAGACGGCGCTGCTCTTCAATCCTCCAACCGGCAAGATGGTCCGTGAGGATCGTTGCCAGGCCGATGTGGAGAAAATGGTGAATGGGGTCCTGAGGACCCCGATCGATTTGCTCACGGAGGCGGCCTGTCTGGAGCGCGAGGGCGTGACGTGCCGATTGCGGGACTATCCGGCATTAGGCCTGACCTGGGCCGATGTGGAGCGGGAGATGGCCGCATTCCGTCCGGAGATGGTCGTCATCTCCGTGACCACGCCGACCCTCCCCAAAGACCTACAGGCCTGCGCGCTCGCAAAGCGCTTGAACCCTCATGTGCTAACGATCGCCAAGGGCGCCCACTTTCTGGCCGACGATATCAGCCCGTTCCAGCTGGCCCCAGAACTGGATGTCATCGTCAGGGGAGAGGCTGAAGAAGCGATCGCGGAGCTGGCTACGGCTTCCGATTGTTCCGCCGTTGCGGGAATCAGCTACCGCAAGGGGGAGGAGATCATGCACACCGCGAAGCGTCCCCTGAAGCAGGATCTCGACAGCCTCCCGTTTCCCGCGCGGCATTTGATCGATAACGCCCTGTACATCCGGCCGGATACCGGCAAGCCCCAAACGACCATCAGTGCTAGCCGCGGGTGCCCGTTTGAGTGCATCTACTGTCTGGCTCCAGTCGTCTCGGGCAGTAAGCTGCGTATGCGATCGCCGAAGAACGTGGTCGATGAAGTGGAGGAATGCGTGACGAAGTTCGGGATCCGGAATTTTCTCTTCCTGGCCGATACGTTCACGCTGCACAAAACGTGGACGGTTGGCGTCTGCCAGGAGATCGTCGAGCGGGGTCTCAAGATCCAGTGGTGCGCCAACAGCCGCGCCAATTCAATCGATGAGGAAAAGATCTCGTGGATGAAGAAATCCGGTTGCTGGCTGATCGCCTTCGGGTTGGAGAGCGGCAGCCAAGAGCTGCTCAACAAGATGAAGAAGTCGCTTACGCTTGAAGACTCCAGGCGGGCGATCCGGCTGTGCCGGCGCTACGGCGTTAAATCATCGGCCTACTTCATTTTCGGCCTGCCGTGGGAGACACGAGAAACTGCGGAGGCGACCATCGCGTTCGCGAAAGAGCTGAACCCGAACTTTACGGAGTTCTATACCGCCTACCCGTTTCCTGGGACGGAGTTCCACGACATCGCGCTGAATGGAAAATTGTTCGACCCGAGGGACCTGGTGGGGAATTCCTACGCGGGACATGACACGACCATGATCTCTAGCTATGCGCTCTCGCAGCAGGAGCTGGTGGAGATCATCCGCCGGGCGGCCCGCGAATTCTACTTCCGGCCGTCGTACGTGTGGCAGACGATCCGGGGGATCCGATCGCTCGCGGTGGCAAAGAATTATGCCCAGTACGGATTACGGGCGGCCGGACGCCTCATCCTGAGATAATGCTGAAGACCGGTACCGCGGGACACGTGTCATCCTGGGCGGAGAGTAGGTGGGCGGTCCGTGCTCCGGCGGAATCTCATCGCGCGTTGGTACTCCACGTCGCCGCTCTCCTCGGGTTTGCCGTGCTCTATACCTTGGCCTTCTTCTGCGCGTTGGAGCAGCACAGCGGCTATATGGGAAACGCCTTCAAGGCGATCCATCTCGAGAGCTTCTCCGGCGACCAGTACGTGACCGGCAGGCAGCCTACGCTCATGTCGTTCTTTTATGTGGCGGCCCATCTGGTCGGGGAGGCGTGGTTGGATGACCGGCTCCATTTCGTGTGTTACTTCGGCCTGGCGTTCCTGGCCATCTTCAGCGTCGACCGGATCATCGCTCTCTTGGGCGTGCAGGGCAGGCTCCAGCGGCTGGCGATCATCGCTCTACTCGCGATCCCGCATCAGTTCAAGGACAACCTGGCCATGCTTGTTCCCGCGCACAATCACAGCGCGACGACGTTCATCAGCCCCCTGGCGATCCTGCTGGCCCTCTGGCTGTTCAGGGGATACCGCGCGAGGGCCGCCCTGGCGCTCAGCCTGTTCATGGGGCTGCTGTCCGTAAAAAACGGGTGGTATCCGGCGCTGGTCACGCTGCTCTTCGCGGTCCGGGACCGCTGGCACGTGCGGTGGCGGTTCATCGCTGTGGGGGTGGCGGTGAGCCTTGGGGGTATCTTTCTGGTTTTTTTTCTACTGCATCGAGGTGACCCTGTGCCGGCACTCGTGTTCGATCACGCGGTCGCGTGGATCGAAAATAGTGAAGCGAACCCGTATTTGGAGCGAGGCATCGGCAACTACCTCTATCTGCTGTTGCTGATCGGGGCGATGATGGTTCCGTATCCCTCACCGGAGCTCAGGGAGAGAGCCCAAGCGTTTTTTGCCGTCGCCTTGGTGATGTTCTTGGGCGGTGGGGTCTACTACACGTTTGCGCCGGACGCCATCAAGATCCCGTTCCTCCAGGCGCTTGCGGTGAACCGGTCCACCTGGTGGCCGCAGGTGCTCAGTTACACCGTGGTGGCTTGTGCGGCCATGACGTGGCTGATGCAGGGGGCGCGGCGCGGCAGGCTCTGGGGGGCGGCCATCCTCATCGCCCTGTATCTCATCCCGTTCTTTGAGTATTCCACCGTGCGGCTCTCGCCGGTCTTCCTGAAGCGGGCAGCATTGTGGCTGTTCGCGTGCGGGGTGAGCGCCGGAATCGTGATGCTCATCCGGCGGATCCGCCGTCCGTTCGGAAGGACCTGGGCGGCGACGTTGGCGAGCCCCAGAACGACCGTGCTCCTCCTGTCCTTCATCGTGGCGACCGTGCTCTACCACGCACGGGTGGTCTACAAACGGGCTCCGGACCTCCGGTTCCTGTTTGCCCACGGCATCATGGGCGATTCCCCTGGGGCGAAATGGGTCGGGGTGAATGAGTACATCCGATATCACACTCCTCCCACGGCGACAGTCTTGGCCCTCGCGGAGCGCATCTACCCCTTCAGTCGGAAAGGGTTGTATATCGATCCGTCGCTGAAAATCAGAACAGGTCGCACCATGCCGGCTGGAAATTCAATCGCCTTCTACTTCGATTACCCGAAACAGCTCTGGTTCCTCGATCAGACCTCCCAGCAGGAGGGCCTGATCGCGAGCTGGGAAGCGCACAACTGGGCGGGTGTTTCGAGCTGTCTCACGGCGCTTGGGTCGCCTGACTACCTGGTGGTGCCGACGGTGAAAGCAGGATGGCTCCGCGGGGCGCCGGGGTTTCCCTATACCGTCGAGACGTCCATCAGAGACTTCACGATTATGCGGAGAGTCCCCTCAAATGAGGCGAACCCCGGAGCGGTCGATGTGGTCGAGACGATGGCCTGAACTCCTGCTGTTCAGCCTCTCGTTGGGCGTGCGGTTGTTGTACTGGAGCCGTATGCCAGCGGAGGCGATGGTCCCCGTCGACCAAGTACTGGAGTCCTATCTCCAAGCGCTCAAGGACCACTTCTGGGAGTATCTGTTTTATGACCATACGCAGCCTCCCGGGATGTTTTTGATTCACAAGGTCCTGCTGCATCTCGTCGGGCCCGGTCGTGCGTTTGTGACCTGGGTTCCCGTGCCCGGCTTCCTCCTCAACAGCGTGGCGGTGGTCCTGGTCTATTCCATGGCCAGACGGGTTGGGGCAGGGCGAGGGTTCGGCTGGACGATGACCATGATCTATTCCCTTGGCCTGATCCCTCTGGAGCTTTGGCACGGGGGGTCGACGCTGGATCACTATACGGTGGGGCTCGTGGCGTGTTTTGCGTGGGCCGTGATGAGGAGAGTCGCCGGCAGCGGCTTCCGACAGGATGGGCTTGTGGCGATCACCGGAGCGGTCCTGGTGCTCTTCCAGAAGGTCGCGTTTATCACGACCGCCGTGATCATCCTCATCACCACGTGGTTGTTGGAGGCACCCCGCGCAAGGCGGTGGCAGCGGACCGCGGTCGCGTTGGCGGGTCCTCTTGTGGTGGCTCTGGCGCTGAGCGCGAAAAACGTGCTCTCCGTTGGGAGTTTCTTGCCCAGTAGTCTGGCTGGGGTGAACGTCGCCCAATTCATGTGGGCGGCTTACGGCTATGACCAGGATCGACTGGCGGCGTTTGCCCGGACCTCCGGCGCGCCGGATTGGTATCTATGGTGCTACGAACGCGCCAAACGGGTCGAGGTGATGGGGCCGTTTTACGGGACCTGTTACATGCAAGAGGGTTCGCCCGAGAGGGCATTCGATTTCATCCCGCTGCAGGCGTGCATGGAGGCGCACGGGGAGCGCCGGGTGGCGCAGATCGTGGCGGCCGATCGCGCGCGCCTGAGCAGCCGCCCCTACCTACGCTCCTTCATGGTGCCCGAGATGTCGCCGCGCATCGCCGCCGAATACAGTCGCATCTCAACGCACCTGTTTCGGATCTTCGTGACGCGCAACCCGCTGCTGTTCCTGAAGCAGCTGCTGCGTACGCACTACATCTATCTGGTCGATGGGTGGCGCACGCTGTCGTTACTCTTGAAGGATAAATCTCAGCAGGACATCCAATTGCTTCCCTGGTTGCCGTGGAAGGAGGCGCTCCTCGGGGCCAGTGGGCTCTGCGGGGTGTTGCTGCTGCAGGGGTACCTGGCGACTTACTGGCTGCTGCTGCGTCTGTTGTGGCGCTGGCTTCCGCGGTGGCGGCGGGCCGAGGGCGGACGTCGCGCCCGCAGCCCGGCGCCGCTCTCGACGCAGGAACGTGCGATGGCCTCGGCGATCGCCGGCGTCGTGGTGGGAAGCCTGGCCGTCAATATGGCGTGTTGCGAGAACGGGCGGTATTTCGTCCAGGTCAGCCCCTATGTGATACCGCTGTTGGCACTGTTCACGCACGTGGTGATGAAGGGGACCCTGGCGGCCGGCGCCGCGCCGCAGTCAGCATGAGCCGCGTTCGGATCGCCGCCATCATCCCGGCCCGCCTGGCCTCAAGCCGCTTTCCAGGCAAGCCGCTGCTTGAGGTGGGAGGACTGCCGATGATCGAGCACGTTCGACGGCGCACGGTCCTCTGCCGCGGATTTACGGAGGTCGTCGTGGCCACCTGCGATGAGGAAATCGCTCAGGTGGTTCGGCGCTTCGGCGGCCGCGTCGTCATGACCGCCGCGCATCATCCGGCGGCGACCGACCGGGTGGCCGAGGCGGCGCAGCAGGTGGACTGCACGCACGTGGTGAACGTGCAGGGCGACGAGCTCCTCGTGCTGCCCAGCGACCTGCAGCGGATGGTGGAAGCGATGACGGCGGAGCCGGACGTCTGCGCGTGGAACGCGGTCGCCCGGCTTGAGGCGTCGTCGGAGCTGAGCGATCACGCCATCGTCAAATGCGTCGTGTCGGTATCCGGCCGAATCCTCTACTGCGCCCGCGACCTTTCGCACGCGGCCTTCAGTGACCGGCCGGGTTTCGGGGCGGTGCGCGCGATCCTGGGGATCCTGGGATACCGCCGGGACTTCTTGAGCCGCTACGCGGAGTTACGTCGAACACCGATTGAAGAGGCTTCGGCCATTGATCAATCGCGCATCATCGAACACGATATCGCGCTGCGCAGCGTGGAGTTCAGTAAGAGCTACCGGGGGATCAACGAACCCCGAGAAGTCGAGCTCGTGCAGGCTTGCCTGGATGACGATCCGGCGCAGCATGCCGTCCTGCGGGAGATCGCCCACACATGAAGGGAAGAACTGTGTACGTGGCCCTCCAGCAGTTCTGTGAGGAGGACGAGCGCCCGCGCCAGCTCTTGCGGGCGGCCGGGTGCGAGGTTCGAGGCAATACGCTGGGCCGCCGGCTGCGGCCTGAGGTGATGGCCGACGCTCTGCGGGGGGCGGACGCGGTGATTGCGGGGGTTGAGCCCTATCCCGGCGAGCTGTTGCGGGCGCTGCCGCAGCTGCGCTGTCTCAGTCGCTGCGGGGTCGGGACCGACGCCATTGACCTGAAGGCGGCTCGGGATCTCGGTGTGGCGGTGTTTACGACCATCGACGAAGTCGTGGAGCCCGTGGCGCAGATGACGGTGGCGATGATCTTGGCCCTGGCGCGAAATGTCCCCTGGCATCTGGCCGACATGCGGGCCGGTCAATGGAAGAAGCGTACCGGGTTTCTGTTGGGTGAATGGTCGATCGGGCTCGTCGGCTTCGGGAGGATCGGCAGAGCGGTGGCCCGCCTGCTCGCGCCCTTTGGGCCGCGCGTCCTCATCGCTGATCCGGCGGTGACGGCGGATGCGGTCCCGCCCGGCGTGGCCCGCAGGGATCTTGCCACCCTCTTGGCTGAGGCGGACGTTGTTTCTCTCCATGCGAGCCGCCAGCCAGCGGACGGCCCGCTGATTGGTCGGGCGGAATTTCGACAGATGAAATCCGGGAGCTTGCTGGTGAATACCGCGCGCGGGTTCCTGGTGGATGAGACCGCGCTCTACGAGGCATTGACGTCTGGACATCTGGCGGGTGCCGCGCTCGACGTGTTTGAGGCGGAGCCGTATGACGGGCCGCTCGCGCGCCTGCCCCAGGTCCTGTGTACGCCGCACGTGGCGACCTTAACCAGAGCCTCGCGGGCGGCGATGGAGCTGCGCGCGGCGCAACACATCGTTGATTGGTTTGCCCGGGAATCGACACAGGGCGAAGACCGGTTCACAGCGGATCGCTCGGCGGGTCAGCCTGCTCGGCAAGCATAGGGAGGAGTGCGATCGATGAAAACTGTCATTCTCTGTGGGGGACAGGGCACACGACTCCAAGAGCAGACCGAGTTTCGCCCCAAAGCCATGGTCGAGGTTGGAGGGCAGCCGATCCTCTGGCACATCATGCAGGGGTATGCGGCCTACGGGCTGACGGACTTCGTCCTTGCGCTGGGCTACAAGGGGGGGGAGATCAAGCGGTACTTCCTCGACTACCACCGCCTCTACAGCAACCTCACCGTGTCGTTAAAGGAAGGGGTCGTGACGACGCACGACGGCGAGACCGAGGACTGGACCGTGCACCTCGTCGATACCGGACTGACGACCCAGACCGGCGGCCGACTCAAGCGTCTGGCGCCGTGGCTTGGCCAGGAGACCTTCATGATGACCTACGGCGATGGGGTCTGCGACGTCAGCCTCCAGGAGCTGCTCCGCTTTCACCGCGCCCACGGCAAATGGGCCACGGTGACCGCCGTGCGCCCGCCGGCCCGCTTCGGCGGCCTGCTCTTCGACGGCGACCTCGTCGCGGAATTCAGCGAGAAGTCGCAGATTAACGAAGGCTGGATCAACGGCGGGTTTTTCGTCCTGGAGCCAGAGGTGCTGGACTATCTGGAAGGGGATGACACCATTTTTGAGCGGGAGCCGATGGAGCGACTCGCGAAGGACGGCCAACTCGTCGCCTACCGCTACACCGGCTTCTGGCAGTGCATGGATACGCTGCGCGACCTTCGACTCCTGGAACAGTTGTGGGCCAGCGGCAAGGCTCCCTGGAGAGCGGCAGCCAAGGCGGAGGCGGCATGACGGCGTTTTGGAGCGGGCGTCGAGTCTTGGTCACGGGAGCGACGGGAGTCATCGGGTCCTGGCTGGTGAAGGACCTGCTCGAGCAGGGCGCTGAGGTGGTGGCGCTCGTGCTCGACGCGGATCCCCAGTCGGAGCTCTACCGCAGCGGGGCCATCCAGCACGTGGGGGTTGTGAACGGTTCGCTGGAAGATTTTGAGGCCGTGGAGCGCGCCATCAACGGGCATGAGGTCGAGGCGGTCTTTCACTTGGGCGCTCAAACTATTGTCGGGGCAGCCCACCGCGCGCCTCTGGCGACTTTCGAAGCGAACATCCGCGGCACGTACCATCTCCTCGAGGCCTGCCGCAGGCACCGCGGCCTCCTCAAACGGGTCGTGATTGCTTCCAGCGACAAAGCGTACGGCGCACAGGACCAGCTGCCCTATACCGAAACGATGCCGCTCCAAGGCCGGCATCCGTATGAAGTGTCGAAAAGCTGCGCAGATTTGCTCGCCCAGGCCTATCACCACACCTATGGCCTGCCGGTGGCCATCGCCCGGTGCGGCAACGTCTATGGTGGCGGCGATGTGAACTGGAGCCGTCTCGTACCGGGGACCATCCGCGCGTTCCTGTTTGGCGAGCGGCCGGTGATTCGCAGCGACGGGCAGTACGTGCGAGACTACCTCTACGTGCGAGACGCAAGCCTCGCCTACCTTCGGCTGGCCGAGCGCCTCGAGGATGAGCGGCTCTGGGGTGAAGCGTTCAACTTCAGCACGGAAACGCCTCTGACCGTCCTGGAGGTCGTGGAGGTGATCCAGCGGCTCGTGGGGTGCGCGCACCTGCCGCCAGAGATCCGAAACGACACAACCGGGGAAATCCGGTCGCAGCACCTCTCCGCGGCGAAGGCGCGCAAGCTCCTCGACTGGACGGCCCACTTTGACCTGGAGGCCGGGCTCCAGGACACCATTGCATGGTACCGTGCCGCGCTGCTGGGCAGCGTGCGGGAGGTCGCGTGACCCGCGATGTGGCTCTCAGCGTCGTGCAGGCTGGAGGGGTGACGTGAAGGCGTTGGTCATTGGGGCGTCAGGATTTATCGGCGGCGCCATCGTCCGCGCGTTGGAGCGGGACGGCGTCCAGGTCGCCGGCACGGGATGTTCGCGAGCCGGTACGGGACTCCTCCCGCTGGACTTGAGAGATGCCAGGGCGGTGAGCGCGTGCGTTGGATCGGTCAGACCGGAGGTGGTCTTCGTGGCCGTCAGGACGCCCGGCGAGCGGACGCGGGGAGGCGATACCATTCTTGAGGAAGCCGAGGCGCTCTACGGGGACGGCATCGCGCATGCGGCTCGCACCGCCTCCCGGTACGGCGCCACGCTCGTGTATTACTCCACCGAGCGGGTGTTTGAGGGCGCCAAGGAACTCTGCTCCGAAGAGGCTCCTCCGGCTCCGGTGAGCCGTTACGGTCAGCTGCGATGGGAGGCGGAACAGGCGGTTCGCACCCTGGCATCCCGCCATCTCATTGTGCGCACCTCGGTGGCGTTCGGCTGGGACCGGGCTTCCGAGAATGTCGCGATGACCGTCTGGCGGGCGCTCCAGGCGGGCCGGCGCCTCTCACCAGCCGGCAGCCAGTGGTGCCACCCGACGCTGGTGGACTACCTGGCGGAAGCCGGCGTCCGACTGGTCCGCATGGGGGTGGAGGGCACGGTGCACGTCATCGGAAAGGAGCGGCTCTCCGAGGCGGCGTTGATGCGAGCCCTGGCCAGCGCAATGGCGTTGGATGCCGCCCGGATCACGGTCGTGCCCGACGCGCAGGGAGCGCCGCGGGCCGCGGGCTCGGGAGGGGTGCTGAAGAGCGAGAAGTTGACGCGCCTGCTTGGGACGGAACCGCTCGATCTGAACGAGTCGCTGAAACGGTTTCGCCGACACTGGCGGGCCGACACCCACGTGACGTTCGCGCAGCGCAGCCACCCGTCAACGCAGGATCCACTGAAGCAGGAGATCCTCGAGAGCGTGCGGCGCTACTATCAGCGCGTGCATGCCCCCAAGCCTTTCGTCCCGTACCAGACGCACATCCAGTACGCGGGGCGGGTGTTCGGCGAGGAGGAGCTGGTCAACCTCACCGACAGTGCGCTGGATTTCTGGTTGACCCTCGGGCCGTATGGGGACGTCTTTGAACAGAACATGAGACGGTTTTTCGGCGCTCGCGATGTGGTCATGGTGAACTCCGGTTCCACCGCGAACCTCACGGTCATCCTGGCTCTGATGTCAAAGCAGCTGGAGCGCTCCCTTCAGGCGGGCGACGAAGTCATCACCCCCGCCGTCACGTTCCCGACGACCCTGGCCCCCCTCGTCCACAGCGGGCTCATCCCCGTGTTCGTCGATTGCGAGGTGGGGACCTACAACATCAACCCCCACCGCATCGAAGACGCGATCTCCGACAAGACGCGGGCCATCATGATCCCGCACACGCTGGGCAACCCCTGCGACCTGGACATCATTGGCGAGATCGCCGGCCGCCATCACCTCTATTTGGTTGAAGACTGTTGTGACGCCTTGGGGGCGACATTCCGAGGGCAGCTCGTGGGGACGTTCGGCGAACTGGGCACCTTGAGTTTCTTCCCGGCGCATCAGATCACGACCGGGGAGGGCGGCGCGGTGGTGGTCAACGCGCCCCGGCTGTCACGGATCGTTCGGTCCGTGCGTGACTGGGGCCGGGACTGCTGGTGCGCGCCCGGAGAATCCAACACCTGCGGCAAGCGGTTCGGCTGGGAGCTCGGCGACCTGCCGCGGGGGTATGATCACAAGTACATCTACTCCAACCTTGGCTACAACTTCAAGCCGACGGATCTGCAGGCGGCCATTGGGGTGGCCCAGCTCGATCGCCTGCCGGCATTTGTTGAGGCGCGGCGGCGGAATTTCCGCCGCCTCTATGAAGGGCTGGCGTCGTACGAGGACGCGCTCATCCTGCCGCGGCTGGATCCCCGCGCCAACCCGTCTTGGTTCGGGTTTCCGATCACCGTCAGGCCGGGCGTCTCGCGCGACGCGCTGGTGCAGTGGCTGGAGAGCGCCAAGATTGAGACGCGCGTGGTGTTCGGAGGCAATATCCTCCGCCAGCCCGGCTATCGCCACATCGCCTGCCGCATCCATGGAGAACTCGCACAGTCGGACACCATTATGCGGAACGCCTTCTTCATCGGCGTCTACCCCGGACTGACGGACGAAATGCTCGGCTTCATCCTGGAACGGTTCCGAGCCTTTTTTGCCCAGCATGCCTCAGCCCAGGTCGTCGGCCTCCACACCGCGACATGACCGCATCCGTTCCCGAGTTTTCCATCGTCATCCCCCTGTACAACGAAGAGGCGGTGGTGGGGCGAAGCGTGGAGGAGCTGCTCGAGGCGTTGGAAGGCGCGTTTGCAGGGCGCTACGAGCTGATCCTCGTCGTCAATGGCTCGACGGATCGGACCGGCGCCATCTGTGAAGGGCTGGCCTGGGAGTTCTCGCAGCTCAAGATGGTGCGCGCACCGGTCAACCTGGGCTACGGCGGCGGGATTCTGACAGGCCTGGCGCACGCCCGGGGGGCTTACTGCGGCTTCACGTGCGGTGATAGGCAGGTGGCTCCGGACGCCCTCGTCCAGGTCATGCGGGAGATGGCGACGGGGCACTACGATCTCGTCAAAACCTACCGGGTGGTTCGGGGGGACGGGCTCGGCCGACGGATTCAAAGCATGGCCTACAACTGGTTGTTCCAGCGGCTGTTTCGGATCTCCTGCCGGGACATCAACGCCATGCCAAAGCTGATGCGCCGGCAGGTCTACGAGCAGCTGGCGCTGGTGTCCACCGACTGGTTTATTGATGCGGAGATGATGATCAAGGCCGAGCGGATCGGCTTGCGGGTAAAGGAGGTCCCCGTCATCTATTTGCGGCGGAGGGGCGGTGCGTCAGCCGTTCGGCTGAGCACCGTCTTTGAATTCCTTCAAAACGCCCAGCGGTTTCTCGCGGCCCGGGGTGCCACGCAGAAGGCGAGGAGCACTCGCGCCGTTCCGGAGACGGAAGCTGTGGGTGAGCCTGTTGATGAGCGCGTCTGAGGTCGAGTCCGCCGCGATGCACGACAAACGCGTCCTTGTGACCGGAGGGACGGGATTCCTGGGATCTCACCTCGTCAGAAAGCTGGTCGAACTGGGAGCGCAGGTCGTCGTCCTGGGCCGCACCTCCTCCAGCCTGGCTACACTGGACGACTGTGCCGACCGGCTGGAGGTTGTCCGCGGCGATTTGGGCAGCCGGCAGGACATCCATCGGGCGGTGGAACGCACGCAGCCGCACATTGTGTTTCACCTGGGAGCCTGCGGTGTCGATCCGCGCATCACAGATCCGTCGCTGCTCTTTGGAACGAACGTGCTCGGCACGCTCTATCTGTTGGAGTCGCTCATCGGATCGCGGGTCGAGCGGGTGGTGCACACCGGCACCTGCTTCGAGTATGGCAGCCAGCGGACGCGGCTCTCGGAGCGCCATCCGCTCAGGCCGCTCAACGAATACGCGGTCTCGAAGGCGGCCGCCGGACACCTGGCCGACCTCTTCTCTCGGCGGCACGGTCTGCCGGCGGTGAGCCTGAGGCTGTTTACGTTCTTCGGTCCCCACGAGCGGCCCGACCGGCTGATCCCCTCGACGATCCGCGCGATTCTCGAAGGCCGGGATATCGAGATCACCTCGGGGCGGCAGACCAGAGACTACACGTACGTGGAGGATATGGTGGAAGCCTGCCTTCGGGCCGCGGGGCACCCGCGCGCCATCGGGGAGACCTTCAACATCGGCAGCGGTCGAGACTATTCGGTGCTGGCAATCGTGAAGCGCATTCGGCGCCTCATGGGCAGTCGCGCGGTGATCCGCGTCAATGCGATTGAGGGACGGCGGGACGAAGCCTGGCGCCTGTGCTGCGACCCCTCAAAGGCCGGGGCGGTGCTCGGCTGGCACCCGCGGGTGGCTTTTGACGAGGGCCTGCGCCGAACGATCCAGTGGACGAGTGCCCAGCGCGACCAGGGACAGGAGCGACGTCGAGCGGATGCCGAGCCACGAGCCCTTGTTGGTCTCCAGGCAGACTGAGCCGCCTTTGCGCCGCGCGGCGCGTCAGCAGCCGGAGACCTCTCACGATGACGTTAGACGAGCGGTTCAAGTTGCGCCATAAGGTCGCCGTGGTCATCGGCGGAGCCGGTCATCTTGGCTCGGTCCTCGCCCAGGCCATGCGGGAGACGGCCATGCGCGTGGTGGTCGTTGATCAAGCGCGGGCGTCGCGGGGTCGCGGCGGAGCCGCCGGTGGCTACCTCCAGTGCGACGTGATGTCGAAGGCACAGCTCCTTCGGTGCCGGCAGGCCATCCTCAAGCAGCACGGTCGGGTTGACGTCTTGGTGAACGGGGCCGGGGTTAACGCCCCCACGCCTTTTTTTGAGATCGGCGCCGAAGAGATCCAGCGCATCATCGGGGTGCATCTCGTCGGCACGCTGTACGCCTGCCAGGTGTTCGGCGAAACCATGGTGGCGCAGCGCAGCGGCAGTATCATTAACTTCGCCTCGGTATCTATGGGGCCACCCCTGTCCAAGGCGTTCGTCTACTCGTGCGCGAAGGCTGGGATCGCCAACCTCACCCAGAACCTCGGGCGGGAATGGGCGCCCTCCCGGGTGCGCGTCAATGCGCTGCGTCCCGGGTTCTTTCCCACCGAATGGAGCATCCAGCATTTTATCGATGCCAAGCGCAAGCGAACGATCCTCAGCCATACCCCGATGGGGCGATTCGGCCGGCCGGAGGAGTTGATCGGGGCGGTGCTCTGGCTGGCCTCGGACGCGGCCAGCTTCGTGACCGGTTCCATCGTGACCGTGGACGGCGGGTTCACCGCGATGACGATATGAGCGAGCCAAAACCGGGCGTGCTGGTGACCGGGGGAAGCCGGGGAATCGGCTTGGCGATCGCGGAGCTCTTCCATCGCCGGGGGCATGCCGTCGCGATCTGTTCCCGCTCCCCCCGCGAAGCGTCGCTGCCCGCGGACATCGTCCACGGCCGCGTCGATGTGCGGCGGCGGGAGGAACTCATGGCATTCGCCGCGTCGGCCGCGGAACGTTTCGGCTCGTTCGGGATCTTCATCAACTGCGCCGGGGTGTCCCGCTGGCGCCCGGTCGAGGAGATTGACGAAGCGTTCGCCGCCGAGGTCATTGAGACCACCGTGATGGGCACGTTGTGGGGCTGTGCAGCAGCAGCACGGACGTTGGGCCGCGGCGGGTGCATTGTCAATGTGTCGAGTCTGGCCGGTAAACGCGGCAGCGCGAACAACAGCGCCTACTGCGCCGCAAAGTTTGCGGTGAACGGAATCACGCAGGCCTTGGCGAAGGAGCTCGGCCCTCGGGGCATTCGGGTCAACGCGGTATGCCCGGTGTATGTGGAAACCGAGCAGCTTCTTGAGGCGTTAGCCGAGCCGGCGTCGCCCGCACAGGGTGGAGCGGTGCACGAGTACCTCCGGGGCTTCACGCAAGCGCAGACCGCGCTCGGGCGCCTGCCGACAGCCGAGGACGTCGCCGAGGCGGTATATTTTTTGGCGAGTGAATCCGCGGGCGCGATCAGCGGCCAATGTCTCAACGTCGATTGCGGGGTATTACCCCAATAGGTCTGTGAAGGAGAGGAGGGCCAGGTGGCTGCGCGACGGATGCTTGTGACAGGGGCGGGTGGCATGGTGGGCAGCTATGTCCCCCAGGTGTTTGTGGATGATGAGCTGTTCTTAACCGACATGATCGGGGACTTCGCGCCCCTTGATGTCCGTGATCCCTCGGCGGTGATGAGTGCTGTGGCGTCCGCGAAGCCCGAAGTGGTGCTTCATTTGGCGGCTGCGACTGACGTGGATCGCTGTGAGCAGGAGCCTGACTGGGCCTACCATACGAACGCGATTGGCACGCAGAATATCGCCTTGGCGTGTCAGGCTTCCGGGGCGGTCCTCGTGTATATCAGTACGGCCGGCGTCTTCTGGGGTGATAAACCAGACCCGTACACCGAGTTTGATGCGCCGCGGCCCGCCAACATCTACGGCCAGTCCAAGCTGGCAGGGGAGCAGATCGTTGCGTCCCTCCTGTCACGCTACTACATCGTGCGAGCCAGTTGGATGATTGGCGGCGGACCGCTGGATAAGAAATTTGTCGGCAAGATTACCCGACTGATTCTCGAGGGCAAGAATCCGTTGCGGGTGGTGAATGACAAATGGGGGAGCCCCACCTTTGCGAAGGATCTGCTGAAGGGGATTCGTACGCTGCTGTCGACAGGCTATTACGGCCTCTACCATATAGCCAATCCAGGCTCCGGCTCTCGATACGATGTCGCGATGGCCGTTCGGGACGCGCTCCAACGACCGGACGTCGCCATGACGCCGATTTCTTCAGACGAATTTCCACTGCCGGCGCCCCGCGCGCGCTCGGAAGTCCTGCGCAACTTGAAACTGGACCTGCTGGGACTAAATTTCATGCGACCGTGGCAGGAAGCGGTCGCCGAATACGTGCGCACAGAGCTCGCACCGGCAGAGTTGATTCGCTGAGCACTCACGAGGCGTTCTCCATGACCAGGACCCCGCGCGTCAGTGTGTTGATGACCGTGTATAACGGGTTGCCCTATCTGACACAGGCCGTGGAGAGCGTGTTGAGCCAAACCTTCACAGACTTTGAGTTCGTGATCATCGATGATGCGAGCACGGATGGCTCCGTCGCGTGCCTCCAGGGGTATGCCGACCCGCGGATCCGCCTCGTGTGCAACGAGCGGAATGTGGGGCAGGCGGCATCGCTCAACAAAGGCCTGGCGCTCTCACGGGCACCCTATGTCGCGCGGATGGATCAGGATGATGTCTGCCTCCCTGACCGCCTGCGCCAGCAAGTCAATCTGCTTGAGGCGCAGCCGAACGTCGCCGCAGTCGGCACCTTGATGTACTGGCTTCGAGCCAGCGGGCGGGTTGTCGGTATCGTGGGGCTCAAGATCGAAAATTTCGGGGCGTTTCTGGGAACGTTGTTGACCACGGCATCTCCATTGGGCCACCCGACCGTCATGTACCGTCGCGCCGTGGTGATCGATGCCGGGGGCTATGACGTGTCGTTTGCTCCCTGCGAGGACTTTGAGCTGTGGTGCCGGCTGGTTCGCCATCGGCACGACGCCCGGGTCCTCCCAAAAGCGCTCGTCATGGCTCGGATGCACAGACAGTCGCAGAGCGTTCAGCGCAATGCCCTTCGGCAGCACAATGTCCGTCGGGCTCATGCGTCACTCGTGGCGGCGTTTTGCCCCAGCGAGCAGGTCGAGCAGGTAAGTGGTCTCTTGCAATGCGGTGAGGCATTTTGGGAAGCCCGGAGCACGCGACGGGAAGTGCGGGACGTCGTGCGAGCGCTTGAGCAGATGTTGGAGAGAATGCGGACCTCGCTGCGCCTTTCCTCTCAGGAGGACGCGGCGTTGAAGCGGGACGTCCGGTGGTGGCTTGGTCGTCGCGCTTTCTCAGCGGTCTTGCATCAGCACCGGCAGAGCCTTCCGGTCTTCACGGCGTCATTGCGAACAGGTCTTGGGGCGATGCGCTATGCCGCCAGCCTTTCCTACCCGTTCTGCTACCTGTTGTCCCCATGTTTTGTCCCCTCGGTGCGGCGGCTCTGTCTCACCTGGGCGCTGTGGCTCAACCGGATCCAGTATGTGGTGAAGTTGCCGTTTGGTCGCATGAGCGCTGCGAGATGAATGGTCTCGGGACGGCGGCGATAGCGACAGCGGAGGGAGCCTATACGGTGACGTATATCGCCTGCCGGGTCTGCGGGTTGGATCGTCCCAGGCTGCTGGGAATCCGAGGCAACCTGGAATACAGTGGGGCATCACCGTTGCCGCCGGCCGAGCCACATATGGTCACGAATGTGGTCAAATGCAGGAACTGTGGGTTTGTCTACACCAATCCGTTGATCCTGCTGCCTGAGACTGACGGCCCGCACGGCTATCGTGACGCGGAGGAATATCGTCCCTACGCCGAGAATCCTAGGCGAGCGCTCGAACAGACCTTGAAAACGATCGAGCGGTTGATCGGACGCAAGGGAAGACTGTTGGATGTCGGAGCCGGCAAAGGGGAATTTTTGGCTGTGGCCAAACGGTGCGGCTGGGAGGTGCAGGGCCTCGAGCCCTCTGAGGGGCTGGCGGCGCACGCGAGCACCACACACCATCTGCCCATCTGGAGGACCACATTGGACGACCACGCGATCCCGCAAGCTTCCTTCGATGTGGTGACCCTCAATATGGTCTTGGAACACGTCGACGATCCGAATGGGCTGCTCCGAGCGGTCCATCGCGTCTTGGTGAGCGATGGGATTCTCTTTATCGAAGTGCCCAATCTGGAGAGCTTCATGTTGGAAGCCATCCGTATGTATTTTCGCATTCGGAAACGAGACTGGTCTCCGTTACTTTCGCCTCTGCACTGGCCCTTCCATTGCTACGGCTATAGCCTGCACACGATTCGATTTCTCTGTCAGCGCAATGGGTTCGACATTGTCAGGGCGACCACAGGTGATTTAGGCCCTCGAGGGTTTCGGGAAAATCTGAACATCCATCGCTGGGAACAACAGCTACGAATGACTCTGATGAAACTTGGGGGTCTTGTGGGACGTGGTGATGTGTTAACGGTCTGGTGCAGGAAAACCAACGGTGGAGATTCCGATCTGGATGCCATTTGACTACGTCTCGAGACACAGAAGGTCTGGATGAGTGAGCGGCTGACGCGCGCATCTCAGCGCGAACCGTACCGGGAGCGGGGGAAATCTAATAGGAACCCCCTTCCGCATCGTCATGCCTAGTACCCTGTTGACGAAGTGATGGAACAGTCTCTATACTCTAGAGTCA